>DASYKO010000222.1:0-9120 GCA_035995285.1 Hyphomonadaceae bacterium
GGATGTCGTCGAAAGCCACAAGTTCGACGAGGCGAAGCTCGCCGCGTGGATGGAAAACAACGTCGAGGGCTATAAAGGCCCGCTGACTGTTCGCCAGTTCAAGGGCGGCCAGTCGAACCCGACCTACCAGCTGATCACGCCCTCCAAGAAATACGTCATGCGCCGTAAGCCGCCCGGCAAGCTGTTGCCGTCGGCGCATGCTGTGGATCGCGAATATCGCGTCATCGCCGCTCTGCATCCGCTCGGCTTCCCGGTGCCGCGCCCGTACGGGCTCTGCGAGGACGAGAGCGTCGTCGGCACGATATTCTACGTCATGGACATGGTCGAAGGCCGCATCATCTGGGATGCGACGCTGCCGGACTATTCGCCCGCCCAGCGCAGCGCGATCTACGAGGCCAAGGTCTCGACCTTCGCGGCGCTCCACAATGTCGACTGGAAGAAGGCCGGCCTCGAAGGCTTCGGCAAGGAGGGCGATTATGTCGCCCGCCAGATCCATCGCTGGACCAAGCAATACCAGATGTCCGAGACAGTGAAGATCCCGGAGATGGACAAGCTGATCGAGTGGCTGCCGAAGAACATCCCGCCCGGTGAGCGCACATCCGTCGTCCACGGCGACTACCGCATCGACAACATGGTGCTGCACCCGACCGAGCCGCGCGTTCTCGCCGTGCTCGACTGGGAGCTGTCGACGCTGGGCGATCCGCTCGCCGATTTCACATATCATCTGATGTCGTGGGTGATGCCCTCATCCGACCCGCAGCGTCCCTCGATCTCGCTGGTGGTGGACAAGCCCGGCTATGGCATCCCGACGAAGGAGCAGTATGTCGCGCGCTATTGCGAGCTGACGGACCGCAAGGGTCTTGCCGACCTCGACTACTACTTCGCCTACAACGCCTTCCGCCTCGCCGGCATCATCCAGGGCATTGTCGGCCGCGTGCGCGACGGCACGGCGAGCAACGCCGCGGCGGCGCAGAACGAGGGCCGGGTTGAGCCTCTTGCGAAGTTTGCTTACGCGTGTGCGCAGAGGGCTGGGCTAGCGGGATAAGTTGGCTTTGGGCTTTCAAGGCCGCGCTTACCTGCGGTTAGGCAATTCAATTCATGGGCGCCTGGCCATTCTTTCCGGCTTGCACCCGTGACCCGCACTTGCTCCCCAACTCACGGCATGCCTAGCTCGCGGAAGACAATTTCGTGGGGTCTTTCCATGCGCAAATCCGTTCTTGCAGCGACCATTCTTGCCGCCGGCCTCATCGCCGCGCCGGTGCTCTCGCAGACGCCGGACAAGCCGGTCAATCCGCTGGCGGATGTCGAGAAGAAGTTCGATGCCGCGATCAGCCCGGCCGAGATGGGCGGGTGGATGAAGACCATGGCGGCGGAGCCCAACCATGTCGGCTCGGTCCACGACAAGGCGAATGCCGAGCTCACGCTCAAGCAGTTCAAGGACTGGGGCTGGGAGGCCAAGATCGAGACCTATCAGGTGCTCTATCCGACGCCGATCAAGGTCGCGCTCGACCTCACAGGCAAGAAGAGCTTCAAGGCGACGTTGACCGAGAAGCCGATCCCGGGCGACGCCACATCATCCCGCACCAAGGACGAGCTGCCGGCTTACGTCGCCTTCCAGGGCGATGGCGATGTGACGGCGCCGCTGGTGTATGTGAACTACGGCATGCCGGAGGACTACAAGCAGCTCCAGCGCATGGGCGTGGACGTCAAAGGCAAGATCGTCATCGCCCGCTATGGTTCGGGCTGGCGCGGGCTGAAGCCGCAGCTGGCGCAGGAGAATGGCGCGGTCGGCTGCATCATCTATTCCGATCCGCGCGATGACGGGTTCTCCGTGGATGACGCCTATCCTAAAGGCGCATCGCGCCCGGCGCAGGGCTTCCAGCGCGGCTCAGTCGCCGCCATGCCGCTTTATCCCGGAGATCCGCTGACGCCGGGCTATGCGGCCAAGGAAGGCGCCAAGCGTCTCGATCGCAAGGACGCGCCGACCATTCTCAAGATCCCGACGCTGCCGATCTCGTATGGCGATGCGGAGAAATTCCTGACCGCGCTCGAAGGCCGCGTTGTGCCTGCTGCGTGGCGCGGCAGCCTGCCGATCACCTATCACACCGGCGGCACGGATGCCGCCAAGGTGCATATCGTCGTGAAGTCGGACTGGTCGCTGAAGCCAGCCTACAACGTCGTCGCGATGATGAAGGGCTCGCAGTATCCCGACCAGTGGGTGATGCGCGGCAACCACCATGACGGCTGGGTGTTCGGCGCATCCGATCCGCTCTCCGGCCACATTGCCATGATGGGGGAAGCCAAGGCGTTCGGCGAACTCGCCAAGACCGGCTGGCGACCCAAGCGCACGCTGGTTTATCTCAGCTGGGATGCCGAGGAGCCGATGCTGCTGGGCTCGACCGAATGGGCCGAGGACCATGCGCAGGAGCTGAAGGACAAGGCGCTCATCTACATCAACTCCGACGGCAATGGCCGCGGCTTCTTCTCGGCCGGCGGCAACCACTCGCTGCAGAACTGGGTGAGCAAAGTCACGCAGGACGTGACCGACCCGCAGACCAATGTCTCAGTCGACCAACGCCGCCGTGCGCGCGCCATGTCTGCCGAGGCAGGCCCGGCCGCAACACGCGCCGCCGACAAGGGCCGCGACATGCAGCTGCAGGCGCTGGGCTCGGGCTCGGACTACTCGGCCTTCCTGCAGCACCTTGGCGTCTCGACGCTCAACGTCGCCTATGGCGGCGAAGGCGACAGTGATGGCGTCTATCACTCGGCCTACGACACCTACGAGCATCACTCCAAGTTCGTGGACCCGGGCTTCGCCTATGCCGGCGCGCTGGCCAAGACGGCCGGCCGCATGGTTCTGCGCATGTCGGAGTCGGACACGCCGGTGCAGCGCTATGGCGACTTCGCCGACACGGTCTCGACCTATGTCGATGAAGTCGTAGCCCTCGCCACCACCAAGCGCGACGCGCAGCTGGCGCAGGACAAGGCGATCAAGGCCGATGCGTTCAAGCTGGGCGATGATCCGACCGTCACCAACGGGCCACCGGTCGTACTCAAGGCGGTGCCTTATTTCAACTTCGCACCTATGCAGAATGGGCTCGTGCGGCTCAAGGCCAGCGCCAAGGCTTACGACGATGCGCTGAAGGCGAAGGGCGACAAGCTGCCGGCTGCCACCAAAGGCAAGCTCGTGGCGCTGGCTGGGAAAACCGAGCAGGCGCTGCTGGTGGAGCCCGGTCTTCCGGGCGGGCGCGGCTGGTACAAGAACATGATCTGGGCGCCGGGCCGTCTCACCGGCTATGGCGCCAAGACCCTGCCGGGCGTGCGCGAGGCGATCGAGGATGAACGCTGGGCGGATGTCGACACGTACTCGACGCTCGTCGGCAAAGCGCTCGACGCGTACTCGGACAAGCTCGATGAAGGCGTGAAGCTGATGAACTCCGGCGAAGCTTCGGCGGCGCAGTGAGGAGCGTAGTCATCCTCGCAGGGCTCGCGCTCGCCGCGTGCCAACCTGCAGCCAAGGCGGGGTTCGATGTGGCGGGCCTCAAGCCCGGCGACGACATGGCCACGCTGACGGGCTGGTATGCCTTCTCCGGGCGCTCACGCGAGTTCCGTCTCTATCCGACGAATGGCGACCTCAAGGCCGTAGGCAAGGGCCAGTGCATCTCCGGCGTGGCGACGTCGCTTGCCGGAGTTCCTCCGGAGACGCTGGAAGGCAAGAAGGTCGTCATTACGGGAAATCTGTTTGCGCCCGACTCTCCCGACATCGGCGCGACGGCGAACGATTGCGGCGCCGGCGCGATCCTCGTTGCGATGGACATTTCCTACGCTGACGAGAAATGAAAACGGCCGCCGGGTGAACCGGCGGCCGTCTCCTTTGAGCTAGTCAGCGCTTAGCGTTGCCAGTTCTTATCGTTGAAAGTCGATCCGCACATTGCCACGGCCATTGCCGAGATCGCAGATGGCGTTGACGTAGCTGAAGCCGCGCTGGTCGTGGATGCGCAGGCGGCCATGGAGTTCCCAGCTGCCGCGGCGTTGATCATAGAGTTTCGGGGCCTTGCCGTCGTACTGGGCCGAGAAGCCGTTGGTGCGCCAGACTTCCTGGTTGGCCGCGCGCGAGCATTGCTGGACCGCCCAGTTGTAGTCGGGCTGGCGCCCGCCATTCCAGCCGCTGTTGTTGCGGTCATAGTCGTTGTCGCGATTCCGGTCCTGGCCACGGAACGCGTCCGGCGAGCCGGCGAGATCCTGGTTGTTGTAGTTGGGCGGCGGGCCTTGCTGGGCCAACGCCGGGGCGAGAACAGCCGCGGACGCAGCCAAGGCTGCGGTGGCGGCGATGACAGTCCGGATGTGTTTCATCATGTAGACCAATCTAGTGCGCTGATCCGGAATGGAACCTGAACGGCGCGTGCAGAGTGCGAAATGAATGGCCGTTCAGGAGGCCGGCAAAGCCTCAAGGAAAGCAAGCACAACTGCCGCCGAATTGCCTGAAGCCAGCTGAACGAAGATGGCCCACTGGTTCTCTCCCGGATCGCCGCCGGCCAGATCGGAAAGGCTACGGAAGGCGATGAATGGCTTTTCGTTGGTGTAGGCCACGTGCGCGATGGCGGCTGATTCCATGTCGAGGACCTGCGCCTTGAAAGTGGCGAACGCCCAGGTGCGCAGGTCGGCATTGTCGACAAAGGCCGGGCCGGAGACGCCGCTGCCGCCGACGATCACCTTGGGCGCCGCCTTCAGGCACTGGCTCGCGGCGCATCGATCGAGCGTGACCTTGGAGGCGGCTTCGCGCGCCACGGCCAGCATGCCGGCATCCGCCTCGAACCAGAAGCGCCGCTGCGGCGGGCCGCCTGCGCGTGGGGCCTGGACGATGCGCGTATGGATCATGCCGAGGTTCGTGAAGGCCTCGCCATCTTCGATCAGGCCGGGGCCGACCTCGAAGCCCTTGGCTGTCTTCCGCGCCATGACGGATTCCAGATACTGGCCCCAGCGCTCGGGCGCGACCACGTCTCCGACGTCGAGTGAAGGATCGGCGCCGCCAGCGACGCCGGAGACCACGATCCTGCTTATGGGAAAATGATCGAGCGCCAACTGCGTGATCATCGCCGCGTTGACCATGGAGACGCCGCTGAGGAACAGGACGACGTTCTTGCCGCCGAGCCGCCCCGTGATGAAGGTGACGCCGTTGATCGACTGTTCTTCGCGTTCCGTCACCTTGGCCGACAGCACCTCGATCTCCGGCTCGAAGGCGGAGATCACTGCGATGCGCTCGACCGGCGCGGTCACGCGCGGCGCACATGCGGCGAGGACGATGGCGATCAGGAACATAAGGCGGCGCATGGCGATCTCCCCGGATGCGGCCAGACTAGATCAGGCGGGGCCGGGATGTCTGCCGTTCCGGTGGGCGGCGGCGCGAAACGCCGCCCACTGACCCGGGGCCGGGCTTGCGCCCCGGAGTGGCGGCGGCTTTAGTTGCAGGCAGCTCGGCGCGAGGTCTTCATGCTGGAACGCATCTTCGCTCTTTCGGCGCACGGAACGAATGTGCGCACCGAGGCGCTTGCCGGCGCGACGACCTTCCTCACCATGGCCTACATCATCGCCGTGAACCCCTCGATCCTGAGCGCGGCGGGATTGCCTGTGCCGGCGGTGGCGGCTGCCACGTGCCTGTCGGCCGGGATCGCGTCGATCATGATGGGGCTGTTCGCCAACTATCCTCTGGCGCTGGCGCCTGGCATGGGGCTGAACGCCTATTTCACATATTCCGTTGTGCTGGGGATGGGCGTGCCGTGGCAGACGGCGCTCGGCTGCGTATTCATCTCGGGCGTGGCGTTCTTCCTGCTCACGCTGGCGGGCGTGAGGCAGATGATCCTCCGGGCGATGCCCAAGCCCCTGCTGGCGGCGACGGCGGCGGGCATCGGTCTGTTCATTGCGTTCATCGGGCTGAAGAATGCGGGCCTCATCGTCACGAACCCGGCGACGTTCGTGACGCTGGGCGATCTCAAGACGCCGACCGCCCTGCTGACGCTGCTCGGTCTTGGCGTCATCGCAGGGTTGCAAGCGTGGAAGGTCAAGGGCGCGATGCTGATCGGCATCGTAGTGATCAGCATCATCGGCTGGTTCCTCGGCCTCTCGCACTGGGATGGCTGGACGTTCGGCCCGGCAGCCCTCAGCGAGACGGCGTTCAAGCTCGACATCCCCGCGGCCTTCAACCTAGGCGGGTCGTTCGGCGTCGCCCTGCTGGAGATCATCTTCGTCTTCCTGTTCGTCGATCTGTTCGACAATGTCGGCACGCTCGCCGCCGTCACCAAGCGCGCGGGGCTGCAGACGGAAGACGGCTCCATCCCCCGGCTCAATCGGGTCCTTTACACGGACTCTGCCGCAACGATGATCGGCTCGCTCGCCGGGACGACGACGGTCACCAGCTACATCGAAAGCGCATCGGGCATCGCCGTCGGCGGACGCACCGGACTCACGGCCGTCGTGACCGGCCTGCTCTTCCTGCTGGCTCTCTTCCTCGCGCCGCTGGTGGGGCTTGTGCCGGCTGCGGCGACCGCGCCGGCGCTGATCCTGGTAGGGGCGATGATGATGGCGCCCCTCGCGGAGGTGGAGTGGGACTCCCCTCTCGACGCCCTGCCCGCCTTCCTGACCGTGATTATGATCCCGCTAACCTTTTCGATCGCCAACGGGCTGGCATTCGGGATCACGTCCTACGCGGTTCTCAAGCTCGTCACCGGCAAGGCCAAAGCCAGCGACTGGATGCTCTTCGTGCTGGGCGCGCTCTTCGTCGCGCGCTTCGCCTTCCTGGCGGCGGGCTAGATCGTCGGCCCCAGCGCATCGAGCCAGAGATCGATCGCGTGCGCTTCGGCGCGGTTGCGCTCGGTGCGTTTTGCCGCCTCAGCGTCCTCGCCCCATTGCTCGGCCTGGAAGATTTCGTCGACGCGAGAGAGATCGAACGCTTCGGCAGCCGTGATGTGGCGCCGTTCGACGGCAAGGCCCAGCACGGCGGAGCCCAGCAGGGCCACGGCATGCACCAGAGCCGTCAGGCGAAAATCATCGAGTCCAGACGCGTGTAGCCGGACAGCTTCAACCGACTCTTCCGGCTGCGCGATCGGGATGACGCCCTCGACCGTCAAAAGCCCCACGCCCATCTCCTTGGCCGCCCAGTCGCGCAAAGGCGCCCAGGCAGCATCCTGCCGGGCCCGCAGTTTCGGCGGCGTGTCGGCCAGATGGCAGACGAGATCCGTTCCGGCATAGCGCGCCGCCTCGCGCCCGAGTTCACCGCGTGTCGCGGGCGTGCGGTCGAGAGCTACATTCACCAGCCGCGTGTTGAACATCGATTGCAGATCAATGCGTTCGCCCTGCCCGCGCCATTCATCCGCGATCACTTCGGCGAGCGCTTTGGTGGGCAGAACCAGCTGGCGCTTTTCCGGCGTGCGCAGGGGCCGTCCATCGAGGTGGATGGCCCAGTGATCGTCCTGCCCGGTCACCTTCACATCCGAGTAGAAGCGCTTGGGACGATTATCGATTTCGCCCTTCACCCCCTTCGGATAGCCGCTTTCGTCTGTGCTCATGTCAGACTCATCTAGCGCCGCCGCAGCGGCTTGCGCAGGTCGAAGAAGGTTTCGGCAGAACCCTCATCGAATCCAAGCGCGTCGAATGTCTTCTTCATGTGATCCGGCAGATCGGCAACGATCTCGATCGGCTTTCCTTTGGCGTTAGGCAGACGCAGCGCACGCGCGTGCAGGTGCAATCCTGAAGCAAGGCCCTGTGGAACTTCACGATGGCAGGTGTATTTGCCATCGCCGACGATCGCCGTGGTGATTTCCGCCATGTGGAAGCGAAGCTGGTGCGTGCGGCCCGTCTCGGGCTTCAGCGCGACCCAGGCCGCCTTCTGCCCGGCATTGGAAATGACGGAATAGAGCGTCACCGCATGGACGGCGCCTTTTTCCTTCTGCTCGGCGGTGCGCATCTTCTCTTTTTCGTCGCCCGGGCCCGCGGACTTCACCATCCAGCCGCGGATTTCGCCGTTCTGGGGATGCGGCACGCCGAGGGTGACGGCCCAATAGATCTTGTCGAGGTCGCGCGATTTGAAGAGGTTGCCCAGGTGATTGGCCGCCGGGAGCGTCTTGGCGAGCACGAGAACGCCTGTGGTGTCGCGGTCGAGGCGGTGTACCAGCCGCGGTTTTTCTTCCGTATCGCCAACCAGAGCGCGCGAGAGACCATCGATGTGGCGTGTGGTGCCCGTGCCGCCCTGTACCGCGAGGCCCGAAGGTTTATTCAGGGCGATGATCCGGTCATCTTCGTAAATGACGAGCGAGCGCATCATGTCGGCGTCGGAGGATTTCACCTTCGCACGCGGCTTGTCGTCGTCGTCTTTGGTCTTGGCGCCGGGCGCGGGTTGCATGGGGGGCACGCGCACGCTCTGCCCTGCTTTCACGCGGGTATTTGCTTTGGAGCGCGCGCCATCGACGCGGATCTCTCCCGTGCGGCACGCCTTCTCGATCTGGCCTTGTGTGAGGCCGTGGAATTTGCGCTTCAGCCAGCGGTCGAGACGCGTATCGTCTTCGTCCGCTTCGACCTCGAGATTGACGACCTGACCTACGTTCCAGCTCATTTGGCGTTCCAGCTCATGCGATCACCCGCTTTGCGATCGCAACGCCGATGGCGACAGCAGCAAGACCCGCGATCACGGAGCCGAGCGAATAGGCGGCCGCGCCGGCCATGTCATTGCGCTCGATGAGTCTAAGCGTTTCAAGCGAGTACGCGGAGAACGTCGTGTAACCTCCCAACACGCCAACGCCGAGCAGGAGGCGCCACGGCTCCCCCGCTTCGCCCTTTGCGCCGACCCAGCCGGCGACCACGCCCATCAGCAGGCTGCCGGTCACGTTGATCAGGAAAGTCGCCCACGGCCAGCCGGTCGGCTGCGCCGGAATAGCCAGCGAAACGCCATAGCGCGCTATCGCGCCCACGCCGCCGCCGAGACCCACGAGGAGGAAATTCAACATTGCGGCCCAGCGCATACCCCTAAGTGGCCGGGAGCGCCAGATCGAGCCCTGCCGCAGCCGCCACGAGGCGAAAATCCGAAGGCGGCCCGGCGCTTAGCGCCAGACGTTCGCCTGCTGGGTGAGG
>DASYKO010000223.1:0-5813 GCA_035995285.1 Hyphomonadaceae bacterium
CCCATGCCGCCGTGGATCTGGACGGCTTCTTGGCTGATCAGCTTGCCGGCTTTGCCGACCTGCACCTTGGCGCCGGAGGCGGCGAGCTTACGCTGCTTGTCTGACTCATCGAGCTTGAGCGTGACCATGTAGGTCATGGAGATCGACTGTTCGGCCGCCATGAACATGTCGACCATGCGGTGCTGCAGCACCTGGAAGTTGGCGATGGGCTGGCCGAACTGCTTGCGCTGCTTGGCGTAGGAGATGGTGGCTTCGTTGAGGACCTTGAAGCAGCCGCATGCCTCGGCGCAGAGCGAGGCGATGGCCTCGTCTACGACTTTCTCGACCAGCGGGAGGCCGGCGTCGGCCGTGCCGATGATGGCGGAGGCATCGACCGAGACGTTCTCGAACATCACTTCGGAGGCGCGCAAGCCATCGACGGTGGGATAATCGCGCGTGACGACGCCCTTGGCATTCTTCGGCACGAGGAAGACGGTGATGCCTTGTGTATCGCGCTGGCCGCCGCTCGTGCGAGCGGTGACGATGAGGTGCGTGGCGAAGGGGGCGCCGATGACGACGGCCTTATGGCCGTTGAGCGTGTAGCCGGCGCCGGACTTCTTCGCGGTGGTGGAGACGTCATTGAGGTCAAAGCGGGACTTGGGCTCGGAGTATGCGAAGGCGTAGCGGTTCTCGCCGCCAATGAGGCCGGCGATGTGCTCTTCCTTCTGGGCGGCGCTGCCGCCATGGCGGAGGAAGCCGCCGCCGATGATGACGGTCTGCAGGTAGGGCTCGATGACGAGGCCCTTGCCGAATTCTTCCGAGATGATCATCGCCTCGACCGGGCCGCCGCCGAAGCCGCCGTCGGCTTCGGAGAAGCTTGCGCCGAGAAGGCCCAGTTCAGCGAATTGCGACCACATCTGCGGGCGCCAGCCGTCTGCGGATTTCGCGACCTTGCGACGCGTATCGAAGTCGTACTGCTGGGCGATCAGCTTCGCGACCGTGTCGCGCAGCATGTCCTGCTCGGAAGTGAAGGCGAAATCCATAGATGCAGTCTCCTTGCGACCCTTCTAGGCCGGTCATTCGGGACGCGGCAAGCGGTGTTGAAGCGTGGGCGGATGCTTCTTCGTCGCGCCTGTTTGCGTCTGGCATTACCGACCGGCTGGTCGGCTGATGAAATCGTCAATCTTTCGCGGTTGCAGCAAGGTGGGGACTAGGCGGCGGCGGGCGCCATGGCGCGCTTTTTCGGTTTGCGGAGTGTGGCGATGAAGAGTTCGGCGACGATGAGATTCGGGACCCAGGCGAGCCACGCGATGGCGCGGTAGGCGTCGAGCGGGAAATCGCCGTGGGCCTGGATGATGGCTAGCGGCAGGTAGATGCGCAGGGTGACGGCGGCGAAGGTGAGCGCAAAGGAGCGGATCATCCAGCGTTCGTGGCTGACGAAATCCTTGCGCATGGCGGAGGCGAGCGCGAGGAGCGTGAACGGTACCCAGAGGATAGCGAGCAGGAAGAAGCCCCAGCCGGCGATGGGACCTGCTGTGGTCGAGAGGGCGATCGTGCCGCCTGCCAGGCCCCCGATGGTGCAGGCAGCGACATAGATGCGGCCGAGCCAGCGGTGGACGGCGGGGAGTTTCTGGCGGAGCGGTTTGAAGAACTGGAAGGCGCCGGTGATCATCGCAACGCCGGAGGCGGCGATGTGGACCTGCAGGCCCCAGGGATCGAACATCGGGTTCTTGAGGCCGAGGAACTGGAAGCCAGTGGCGACGAGGAAGAGCGCGTAGCCGCCGACGCCGACGGACAAGAGCATGATCACGGTCCAGGCGATTCCGCCGCCGAGTTTTGCTACCGTCATGTCGCCCTCCCCTCTCTTGTCATCCCGGAAGCGCGCAGCGCTGTCCGGGACCCATTTCTCTTCTTGTTCGTGCCGGGGAATGGGTCCCGGGTCTTCGCTTCGCTACGCCCGGGATGACACCCGGGTTGTTGTCACAACCCAAGCACCATCTTCGCGATGATGTTGTGCTGGATCTCGTTGGAGCCGCCGTAGATCGAGGCCTTGCGCATGTTGGCGTAGGTGGGGGCCGTGAGGTGCGCGTAGTCGGGCCCGATCGGCAGGGCGTTGTTGCCGTCCTTCGGGAAGCCGCGGAAGTAAGGCGCGCCGTAGACGCCGACGGCTTCGAGCGTGAGTTCGGTGAGGCGCTGCTGGATCTCGGTGCCCTTGATCTTGAGCAGCGAGCTTTCGGGGCCCGGGCCCTTGCCGGCGGCTTCGCGAGCGAGGCCGCGCAGTTCAGTGTATTCGAGGGCGGAGAGATCGATCTCGAGTTCGGAAATCTTCCGCGCGAATTCCGGATTGCGGATGATGGGCTGGCCCTGGTCGAGTTCGACCGAGGCGATCTTCTTCAGGCGCTCGACGCCCTTCTTGGAGCGGGCGACGCCGGCGATTCCTGTCCGCTCGTGAGCAAGAAGATATTTGGCGTAGGTCCAGCCTTCATTCTCTTTGCCGACGAGATTTTCGACCGGGACTTTCACGTCGGTGAACCAGGTCTCGTTGACTTCGTGGCCGCCATCCATGGTGATGATGGGGCGGACTTCAACGCCGGGCGTCTTCATGTCGACGAGGATGAAGGAGATGCCCTCTTGCGGCTTCTTCGCTTTCGGGTCGGTGCGGCAGAGGACGAAGATCCAGTCGGCGAAGTGGCCGAGCGTGGTCCAGGTCTTCTGGCCGTTGATGATGTAGTGGTCGCCGACGCGCTCAGCTTTGGTCTTGAGACTGGCGAGGTCGGAGCCGGCGCCGGGTTCGGAATAGCCCTGGCACCAGAAGTCGGTGCCGTTGATGATGCGCGGGAGGTAGTGGTCTTTCTGGGCTTGCGATCCGAACGCCATCAGAACGGGCGCGAGCATCGACATGCCGAAGGGCGGGATGGGGAGCGTTTCGGCGCGGGCGCACTCTTCCTGGAAGATGAACTTCTGCACGGACGTCCAGCCGGTGCCGCCGAACTGCTTGGGCCAGGCGGGGCCGCCCCAGCCGCGCTTGTAGAGGGCGCGCTGCCAGAGCAGGAAATCTTCCTTCGAGTATTCATCGCGCGAGTACTTGCCGCGCAGCTCAGCGGGATAATCCTTCTCGAGCCAGGTGCGGACCTCGTCGCGGAAGGCGAGATCTTCAGGCGTGAAGGACAGGTCCATGGAGCGGCTCCCCGGAGACCGGCCTGCCTGGCGACATACCGGTCGTTCAAAAAAGGTCGTGGAACATGGGTTGACCCGGGTTCCCCGAGGTAGGTCAAGCGGAATCGCCGTTGGACGCGGCGTCGCGCTGACGCTAGGGCAATCTTCCTGTCTGTCGACAGTGCGCGGTATCAGAAGATCGGTTCCCCGAGGTCCCAGGAATATGCGTCCAGCAAGCATTTTGGCCAGATTCCAAGCATGCATCAGCCGATAAAGACGCCCTGTATCAAGGTCTGCGTGGTGGACGGGCAGTCCAGCCACTGCCTCGGCTGTGGCCGCACCCTGGGCGAGATCGCCAAATGGGCGCGGTTTTCCGATGAAGAGCGGGATCAGATAATCGCACTGCTACCGCCCAGAATCGAGGCGCTAAAAGTGGCGGGGAAGCGCTAGGAGCACGGACTCACCTGCGGCAGGAACGCAGGCGCCTTCCGTTTGTTCTTTGCTAGCGCATAATCTGCTAAGAAGCTCGGGAGCGCCCTTCCCGGGGGAGTCGCGTGACGTGAACAAGGTACTCCTTCCCGCACTGTTCCTGTTCGGCGGCGCCGCCGCCGGCTTCGTGGTGCTGCGCGATTCGGTTCAGCACAATGTCGAAGCGAAAGCCGCAGTGACCGAGGCGGAAGCATCGACCCTGCCCGCGCCTACGCCTGTGACGTCGAGCCAGGTCCGCGCGGCATCCCTGCGCAAGGAAGGCGATGGGCATTTCTGGGCGACGGCCTTCGTGAACGGCCAGCCGGTGCGCTTTCTCGTCGACACCGGCGCGAGCCTTGTGGCGCTGACCAAGCAGGATGCACGCAAGATCGGCGTCGACACCGACAAGATGGACGCAACCGCCGAAGTGCGCACCGCCGCCGGCCGCGTGAAGGCCGCCGTGGTGACCATAGACTCGATCGAGATCGACGGCGTGACGGTGAAGAACGTGCAGGCCGTGGTGATCGAGAAGGGCCTCGAGAGCTCCCTCCTCGGCATGAGCTTCCTCAACCGCCTCGACGGGTATGAAGTGACGCCGAACGCGATCGTGCTGCGGCAGTAGCGGTTTCCCGCCGATTTGGATTCAATCCGCGATACCCTTCGTGTCTTTGTGTGCCCTTCGTGTCTTCGTGTTGAAAACTTCGGGCGGCGGGTGTTGGGCTAAAGATTCCAACACGAAAACACGAAGGTCACACAAAGACACTAAGGGACCGGCGCCCGTTGGTCGCCTAGCTGACCAAAGCCATGGGCCGCACGGCCGCGAGCGCTTCATCATAGATAGCAATCGCGCCAAGCCCTCGCGCGCCGGGCGCCTTCTCTGACAACACACGCCGCCATTGCCTCGCGCCTGGCCGGCCTGCAAAAAGGCCGAGCATGTGGCGGGTGATGGGGTGGAGGGGGACGCCCTCGCCCAGCCGCTTTTCGATCCATGGGCGGAAGTCGCGGGCGGCTTCGTCGGCAGTGCGTGTGGGCGCGGTATCACCGAAGAAGCGGCGGTCGACATCCAGGAGGATGGCGGGGTCGTGATAGGCGGCGCGGCCGAGCATGACGCCGTCGAGCTTTGTCCCTTCGCGGGGGGCGAGTTCGCGCTGTGCAACATCCAGGTTGGCGATGCCGCCATTGAGGATGATTTCAAGATCGGGCCGAGCCCGCTTCAGCTCGGCGACAATGGCATAATCCAGCGGCGGCAGTTCGCGGTTCTCCTTTGGGCTGAGCCCCTTCAGCCAGGCCTTGCGGGCATGGACGATGAAGGTCGTCGTGCCGGCTTTCGACAGCTTCTCGACGAAGGAGAAGAGCCGCTCCCGCGGATCATCGTCGTCGACTCCGAGACGGTGCTTCACCGTGACGGGGACCGAGACGGCCTCCCGCATCGCAGCCAGGCACTCGGCCACCAGTTCCGGCTCGCGCATCAGGCAGGCGCCGAACGCGCCAGACTGTACGCGCTCCGACGGGCAACCGACATTGAGGTTGATCTCGACATACCCCTGCTCCGCCCCGATGCGCGCAGCCCTGGCAAGCTTTTCCGGCTCCGACCCGCCCAACTGCAGCGCCACGGGCTGTTCGAGCGGATCGAACCCCAGCAGCCGCTCTCGGTCGCCGTGCATGATCGCGTCCGCCGTCACCATCTCGGTGTAGAGCAGTGCATGCCGGGTCATATGACGATGAAACGCCCGGCAATTCCGGTCGGTCCAGTCCATCATCGGTGCAACCGAGAACCTATGCGATTGATTTTTCATCAAAAATAGTGGAACATCAGGGCAATAGGCACAAATTCGCAGGCACAATGTTTCCTAGAAGTTCCCCGTGTTTCCCCGTGTTTCCGTTTTGAGTGTGCCTGTGGTGTGCCTGAAAATGGCGTTTGAGGGTGTGGTTGGGAAGAGAAGGTCATGGCGACGATTGACCGGCGGCCGAATGGCAAATGGCGGGCACAGGTAAGACGCGAAGGGCACGTCCTTAGCAAGACCTTTGTCATGAAGGGCGATGCCGACGCCTGGGTTCGCGAAACAGACCGCAGCATCGACAAGGGCGAGGATCCAACGGCCCGGCGCCTAGCGGCGGACGGGACATTCGGATCACTCGTCGACCAGCACATCGACGATCTCACCACCTACGGGAAGCAGCTGCGCCGATCCAAGGACGCTGCACTGGCG
>DASYKO010000224.1:0-12583 GCA_035995285.1 Hyphomonadaceae bacterium
GCGGGGGCGATGCGTATCGAGCGTGGAGCCCCCCGAGTCCTCAGAGGGACTGTGACGGGGTCAACTCAGCTCTCCCGTATGCGGAAAAGAAGATCCGCCAAGGGAGAGGGATGTCCAGGGACTGGGGAGTGAACGACCCCAACCTGCACGCCGGCGGCGCTGCCCACGGCAGAGGTGTGAAACGATCGCCTTGTCCGAGGCCGCCGACCAGACGATGCGCGGGGACGCAGGATGCTGCGTTTCTTTGAACTACCGGTAGCGCTGGCTAACCCCAGCGACGCCAACACACGCAGGGCCATCCTGCGTCCCCGGCCCTCCTTTGCGGAGCGCCACCCGATCCGCACGGCCCGAAAGGGGAAAGCGGGAGGCATCACAGGCGGTGATCACCGGCCTGAAGGCGAGATCGCGCCACGCCTACGAAGATGGTGCTTACGGCCTTCGGCCTAATGCACCCTACGATACCGAACGACACCGGACGACGATGTTTGAAATCGAAGGTCGAGGTAGCCTCAGAACGATCCCGAGATGGTCAGGGCATAGGTCGGCGCGAAGGCGTCGGACACCCAGAATTCGCGCCGGGCATACACCCCGCCCGGCAGGCGGTTGGGATCGTAGAAGCGCCGGTCGATCCTCTGAGTCTGCAGGCCGAGATTGTCGGCGGACAGGCGCACCGTCACCCCGTCGAAATAGGTCGTCTCGACGAACAGATCGAGATCGCCCGGGCCGTAGCTGTAGGTCTGCTCCTCATCGAGCCGGAAGAACCTGACCTTGCCGAGGTCGCCATAGTCCCCGCCCCAGGCCAGCTTCAGTTCGGGCAGGTCCTGGCGGAAATCGATGTTCCAGTCATAGCTCGAATACGTGTCCAGCCAGCGCTTCTGGCCGGTGATCGGATCGGTGACACTGTTGTCGCCCAGCCCGCCCACGAATTTCAGCTGGCCGCCCTTCACGCCGATGCTGTCGAGCGGAAGCTGAGCCTCGATCCTCGCGCCCCAATTCTCTCCATCGCCGATATTCCCCGCCGCCGTGAAGACGCAGCCCCGCCCGTTGAAATTCGTCTGGCATGCCGCGCTGTTGGGATCGGGCCGGATCGGTATGAGGTCCTGCACGTCGCTGATTGCGTCGTAGCCCAGCGTCAGCGAGACCGAGCCGCGCTGGCCGATCGCATGCTTCCACACCAGCTGCGTGCTCCAGTATTGCTCCGGCTCGAGATTGGGGTTGCCGATGGTGAGCTGGTTGCCTTGGGTAAGCGATACGTTGCTCGCGAACTCGCCGAAGTCGAGCTGGGCGACGGATCGCTCGACCGACAAGCGGACCTGGTCGGCCTTGGTCGGCGTCCACGTCCCGACGATGTGCGGCTTGGGATATTCGAAATCGCGCTCTTGGCTTGCATCGCCCGACTGGGTGATGGTGGAGACTTCGTAGTTGAAGCCCGCTTCGAGCGTCAGCTGCGGACTGGCGCGCCAGGTGTTGTTGATGAAGGCCTCGTAGCGGTCCTCCTCTACCCGAGTGGTGGTGATCGGCAGGATGCGCGGCGTGAAAGGGCCGCCCAGCACGCTGTCGGAGATGGCGCGGACCGTGTCGCGATAATTGTAGGCGCCTTCGAGACCCAGCTCGAGCGTGTTGTTCGCCCCGAAGCGCTGCGTCCATACCCCGCGCAGGATGTGCTCTCCACGCGTATTGTCGGTGTTGAAGCGCGTTGCACCCTGGATGACGCCGGAAGGATCGAAGCCCTCGAAAAATTCCTGGGGCCGCCAGCCGACGAAGGAATTCACGGTGACAAGCTTGAGCGAACTTTCGGGCGAGAACTTGTGTTCCCAGTCGCCGCCGAGATCGAGATAGAGGATGTCCTTCTCGGTATAGTCGTCGCTCTGGTAGGCCGAAAGTGCGCCGGCGGGATTGTAGGACAGCGCATGAAATCCGCGCGTGTAGCCGCGTCCCATCACCCGGCCGGTCAATCCGATCGTATCGCGCGCCGTCGGCGTCCAGGTCAGCGAGTTGTTCAGGAGGATTTCGTCGAGGTTGGACTCGGAGAATTCGTTCCTCGTGCCGGTGAGCGTCCCCGCGGCGTTGCTGTTGGTGATGTCTGCCTCAACACGCGACGTCGTTTTGGAAAGCCGGCCATTGAGCCGCAGATTGAAATCCGGAGCCTTCCAGTTCCTCGAAGCGCCCGCCTGCCCTCCGAGGCGTTGTCCATTCAGGCCCAGCAATGCCGAATAGGTTGTGCTGACCTGGACCTGCGCGGCCGGCTTCATCACCACGTTGGCAAGCTCGGTATAGCCGCGCACGTCGATGTCCCCGGCCGCCGCTGCGCCGATCAGGTCGATCCGGGCAATGTCGCGCGCAGGAATGCGGGAGAGTTCATCCGAGATGGACGTCTTGCTGCTGGGGCGCTCGCCATCGATCAGCACATTGCCGGCGGTTGCGCCAAAGCCACGCAGGGCGTCGCCATTGTCGATGAAGAAGCCCGGCAGCTGCCGCACCATGTCCAGCGCGGTGACCGGGTTGAACCGGGAGAAATAGGGAGGATCGAATGTCCGCACGCCGGTTTGAGCGGCGGCAGGCTGTGCTGGCGGCGCCTGCCCCATCGCAACCTGAGCAAGCGTGAGCACGCCCAAACCTGCGGCCGCTACTCGCGCCGCCGCCCCTGCCGCCCATGCCATCCCGATCCCCGCGCTTACTCCACATCGGCGCGGCTATCGACACAATCGGTCGAGAATGTGGCTTCGCTTTCGCGATTGCGTGAGGTGCTAGTAGGCGCCCGGCTGGATGTAAGGCGCCTTGGCGAAGAGTTCGCGCTCGGCCTTGCGCGGATCGTCCTCCACGCGGCTGTCAGCATCGAAGATCATGGTGGCGCGGCGGGCGAGATCGTAACGCGGCCATGCGCCCAGCGATCCGCCGGAGGGATCACCGGAGCGGGCGAAGCGGAGGAAGGCATCGCTCATCGTGATGGATGTCCTCTGGGCGTCAGGACCATTGCCGGTCTCGGCTTCGGACTTCGCCGTGTTGGCGAACACCAGCGGGATGTCGAGCGTGTGGTGCGCGCCGAACCTGCCGCCCTCGCGGGGGTTCCTGAAATTGAGCTGGTAAACCCAGGTGGGACCCTGCTCTCGTGCCCGCGCCTCCGCCTCGATCACCTGCGCGCGCCAACTGCGCCCAGCGGTCGTCGCCTTGATGAACAGCTCCGGCGGCGTGATCTGCGGGAAGAGCCCGCGATAGGTCCTGATGACGACGCCTACGTCGATGTCGGTCACCATCGCGCCTTCGAGCTTGGCCGGGAGCGTATCCCAGCTCAGCTGAAACACCGACGGATCGCCCATCGCGATCAGCGAGCCTGTCTCTTCCCTCGTATTGCCCATCACCATGGGCATGGCCGAGGACTGCTTCGGCGCATCGGGCCAGAAGGGATGGACAGGCAGCGACACCTCATCCAGCACCGGCCCCCAATAGACGCGCGAGCCGACGATCGACGGATCTCGCGCCGCCATAGCGGCAAGCAGCTGTTCCTTGGTAAGATCGCTGAGGCCTCGGGCGGTCGATCCTGCCTGCTCGATGAACGCTTTCGCCCTGGCCGTCGCCCCTTTCGGCCCCTGCGCCGTCACCTGCTGCCCACTCATCGTCCACGCTCGGTGGAACAGGCCCTTGGCCGCGGGCATAGCCATCAGGCAGGCAATCTTGCCGCCGCCGCCCGACTGGCCGAACACGGTGACGCAATCCGGATCGCCGCCGAACGCCGCGATGTTGTCGCGAACCCAGCTCAGCGCCAGCACGAGATCGAGCAGGCCGGCATTGCCACTCGCCGCGAAGGCCTCCTCGCGCAGCTTGGCGAGATAAAGATGCGCGAACAGGTTGAGCCGATGGTTCAGCGTCAGCACGACGGCGTCTCCCCGCCGCGCCAGCTCGGCTCCATCCGTCACCGGGCTCGATCCCGAGCCGCCCGAATAGCCGCCGCCATGGATGTAAACGAGCACAGGCTTTTTCGCGTTACGCTCCAGCGTCGGCGTCCAGATGTTGAGGACGAGACAATCCTCGCTCTGGTTCGACTCGCCGCCGCCCTGCGGACTGGCCGGGCCGAAAGCCAGCGCATCGCGTGCGCCTTTCCACGGCGCCGCTGCGACGGGCGGCTGGAAGCGCACGAACCGCGTGTCTGCGCCGTAGGGCACGCCGAGGAATTCTGCGACTTCGCCGCGGGCCCTGCCCTTGAGCTTGCCAGATGCGATCGAGACTTGCGGATCCTTCCGCATCGGCGCGGCGCTGGACACCGGTGTCAGGATCAGGCCGGCGGTGGACGCGGTAAAGAGGCGGCGTGTGATCATGGGGATAATCCCGAAGTGCTATTTGCCGTAGCGGGTCTTCAGCATCGACCAGACGGCCCTGAGTCCGCAAGCGGCAGCGCCCGCGGGGCGGCCATAGCGGGCCTGGCGCCAGGACCAGATGTCGAAATGCGCCCAACTTGGCGCAGAAACGAAGGCCTTCAGGAACAGCGCCGCCGTGATCGACCCACCCATCGGCCCATCGCCGAGGTTCTTCAGGTCTGCGATCGGTGATTTGAGCCCACCTTCATAGTTCGCCCAGAGCGGCATGCGCCACATCGGATCGCCAGTCGCCTTCGAGCCGGCCATGAGCGCTTCGGCAAGCTTGTCGTCGTCGGTGTAGAGCGGAGCGAGATCAGGGCCCAGCGCCGTGCGCGCGGCCCCGGTGAGCGTAGCGAAGTCGATGATCAGCTCAGGCTTGAGCTCACTGGCGCGCGTCAGCGCATCGGCAAGCACAAGCCGGCCTTCGGCGTCGGTGTCCTCGATCTCGACGGTGAGACCCTTGCGCGTCTTGTAGACATCGCTGGGGCGGAAGGCGTTCGGGCCGATCGCATTCTCCACCAGCGGCGTGATGCAGGACAGCCGCACCGGCAGCTTCGCATCCATGATCAGGCGCGCGATGGCGAGGGCGTGAGCGGCGCCGCCCATGTCCTTCTTCATCAGGCGCATATTGTCGCCGCCCTTGAGATTGAGGCCGCCCGTGTCGAACGCCACGCCCTTGCCGACGATGGCAACCTTCGGATCGCTCTCCTTACCCCAGGTGATCTCGACAAATCGCGGGCCCTGCACTGCTCCCTTGCCGACGGCGTAGACCATCGGGAAGCCTTCCTCGAGCGCCTTGCCCTCGGTGACGGATACCTCGGCGCCGAATTCCTTTGCCATCGCTGAAGCCGCGGCCGCGATCTCGACCGGGCCCATGTCGCAAGGCGGCGTGTTGACGAGATCGCGCAGCCAGTCGATCGCCTCGGCCTGCCGCGTTACTTCCCGCTCGTCAGCGCCGGAGGGAAGAACCAGGCGCCGCGGCTTCTCGGTCGAGGACTTGTACTTGGTGAAGCGGTAAGCCCCGTCTGCCCAGCCGAGCGAAAGCGTTTCGGCATTCATGCCATTGCGGATGGGCCCAAGCGCATAGTCTCCGGGAGGCAGCGATCCCGGCAGGCTTGCGAGCACATAGCCGTCGCTCGCATCGCCAACGCCGACGATGACTTTCTCGATGCCGCCCTCGGCATTGGGGATCGTCAGCGTCTTGCCGGCGTCGGCGCGGAACGCCGTTGCCTCCACCAGCGTCTTGATCCGGCCAGTCTGTTCCTTGGTCCAGGGTCCCAGCTCTTTCGCCGTCACAAGCTCCAGCGGAATGGCGGAGGATGACGCGGCAAGAAAGGCTGGGTGCATGACTGGTCCTAGGGCAGCGGTTCGGGCTCAGCAGACGTCAGAGTGCGGAGATAGGCAATGAGATTTATGCGCTCTTCCAGCTTGCGGATGCCTGGAAAGTTCATCGCTGTACCGGACGCGAGCTCCCTTGGCCGTTTCAGGAAACGTTCGAGCTTGTTGTAGGTCCAGGCGCCGTCGAGGCTGGTGAGGGAGCCAACGCCGGTCGAGTATCTGAAGCCGGGCAGCGATCCGATATCGCGGCCGAGCACACCGAACAGCGGCGGGCCGACCAGCGTGGCGGCGCCGTCTTCGAAGCGATGACAGGACATACACTTTGACGAGACCGCCTTGCCGGCGCTGGCGTCGGCAACGGCAAACAGCGCGTGATAGTCGAGCTGAGCCGCGAGCTCGGGGCGCCTGTCTGTCTCGGGCGCCGGCTCGGTAATGGCGACGAATTTTTTTGCCGGAAACATCGTGCGGCTTGCTTCATTGAGCCCCGTCATCAGAAGACCGGTGCTCAGCGCGCAGAACGCCAGCTTGTTCAGGTACAGATCGCTCATCCCCAATTCCCCCTTGGCTTGATGAGTCAAATGTAGGCGGCGGCGCGCTGAAGGCGCTCGGCCAAATCGTCTCAGGTGACGCTGTCTGGCAGCGGCCCGGGTTCGCCTCCGCATCGCTGGACGCTGGATTGCCGGGGGGTTTGGTTATCCGCCGCCAAAACGCCCCAGGCCCTTAACACTTCCTTGATGCGGCGCAATTCAGGGTTCGGGCAGGATTCCCGGAGCCCCGCTCATGTCCGCCACCTCTGTCAAATCAACCGCCCTCGCCCTGGCCCTCGGCGTCGCGTCCGCAGCGCTGCTTTCAGCTTGCGCCGCCGCGCCCAAGCCGACCGCGCAGGAATTGGCGCTCATCAACACAGCGACGCAGCCCATCCTGCCCGCCTCTGCCGCCGAGCGTGCAGAGATCGAAAAGCACGACCTGCTCACCCAGGCCAAGTTCTGGAACACCGAATACGACAAGAACCCGAACGAGTATGAAGTGGCGCTCAAATTCGCCCGCGTGCTGCGCGCCATCGGCTCCTCGCCGCGATCCTCCGAAGTCTCCGCCCAGGCGCTGGCGATGAAGCCGGGCGATCTTGAACTCTCGATGATCTACGCCCAGGCGGCCCTCGACCAAGGCAAGCCGGAAGATGCAGCCCAGGCCCTCGCCCGCGCCGAGCGCGACGGGGGGAATGACTGGCGCGTGCTGTCCATCATCGGCGTGACCATGGATTCCCTCGACCAGCACTCCGGCGCCCAGGACTACTACAGGCGCGCCATCGCGCTCTCGCCCGACAATCCCCGCATCCTGTCGAACCTCGCCCTCTCCTACGCTCTCGACGGCAAGCCGGGCCTCGCGGAAGATACACTGCGCGAGGCGATCAAGCTTCCCGACGCCGACAACCGCATCAAGCAGAACCTGATCATGGTGCTCGGCGTGCAGGGCAAGTTCGACGAGGTCGAGAAGATGGCCGGGGCGGACACGCCCAAGATCCTCGTTGAGGCGAACAAGGATTACTACCGGTCCATGCTGACGCCCTCGCGCACCTGGACCACGCTGCGCGGCGCTCAGTAAGGACCGTCCGGTCCGTCGCCTTCGACGTCTCGCCTTCCCATCTCGCATTCCTGAGGCAATCACGCTAAGGGTCTGCCCTGTCCGATACAGGGGGACTTGATGCGCTTTGGTCTTGGTCTGGCCGCCTTCGCGTGCGCCGTCTCGCTTGCTGCGTGCTCGGGCGAGAAATCCGGCGCGCTGGCGCCGCTGAAAACCACGCCTGAAAAGGCGGAGGCCTATGTCACCAAACTGGCCGAGACGCCGTTCTCGCTGAAGGCCGAGGGGGCGTCCGATCTCGCCGCCGTGCGCGACGCTCTGCCCGGCGCGATGAACCTGACCTGGGCCACGCTCAATTTCGACGCCGCCACCGGCGCCACCGTGCTGACCAATGTTAAGCTGACGCCGAAGGACACGCCTCAGGTCGGGCTCGGCATCGCGGAAGTCCGCCTGTGGGATTTCGACGCCGCTTTCGCCAAGGCGCGGCTCGCCGGCCAGCGCCTCACAGAAACAGGCAAGCTCGCCCGCCGTATCGACGCGAAGGGCATCACGCTATTTGGTCTGGAAACCCTGATGGCGCCGGCGCTCGACGCCTACACCGGCGCAATCTCGAACGTGATCGAGGGCCAGGTTGGTCCGGATGGGGCTGCTGCAGTCGACGCCAGTCTCGAGATGAAGCTCGACAGTTACGAGTTCTCAGTCGGCCGTGTGATCGTTGACGACGTGATGCTCCGCCCGTTCGAACTCACGCCCGCCAAGCTTCCGGCCGATGCGGAGCCCGATCTTGTCCAGGCGATGCCTGTCCTCCAGGGCTTTGCCGCGGTCATGCGCTCCATCGCCTACGACACCAGCGCCATGTTCGACATGAAGGGCAGCCTCGCGATGACGCAGGCGGGCCAGCCGATGAAGATGAATGTCGGCATGAAGAGCTATGGCGTGCGCGGCGTGCGCGGAGCGGACTCCGACACCGCCTTCGTGCGCGGCGTAACCGTTTCGGGCACGATGCAGGAACCGGGCATGGCCAAGCCGATGGACATCTCCGGCGGAGTCGATCTTTACACCATGGAAGGCATCAGGCTCGACAAGGTGTTGGCGCACCTTGCCCGCGGCCAGTGGCCGGCGCGGACCGAGACCGACCTTCTCAGCCTCGGAAAGATCACGAACTACAATCAGAGCATCGCCCTCAGCGGCAAGGATATCTACTCCGTCAAGGAATCCACGATCGACGCCTCCGGCTGGCACTGGTGGATTCCCACCAAGCTGCGGTTCAGTGCGACGGACGCCGTCTATCACGTCGACAATTTCATAGACCTTGTCAGCGAGATGGCTGAATCCATGTCTGCGTCCCAATCCGGCGGCCCCGATGCGGCGTCGGCGCAGGTGATGGCGGAATCCCGGGCCACGGCTCAGCAGATCATGGGTCTCCTGAAGAAGTACGGGCTCGACAAGCCGTCGATGGACTACACCCTCGGCTGGAACTGGAATCCCACGACGGGCGCAACCGTGGTCGATGGCGCTTTTGGCGTCGACAGCTACATGCGCACGGACCTGAAATACGAAGGCGGCCTGCCGACCTTCAAGGCCGTGTCGGATCTTGTGCCGGATGATCCGGAAAAAGCTGACGGCGCCGCTATCGAAAAAGTCTTTGAGGCCACCTCAACAATGAAGCTTGTCGAATTCAGCATCGCGGATGAAGGCGGGCTGGAGAAGATCTATGGCCTCACCGCCGATGCAGCGAAGCTCATGCCTGTTGATCCATCGGGCGGCATGATGTCCGGCCAGACGCCGCAGACCCTGCGCAACATGGCAAGCTCGGCCGTCTACCTGGTCGCCGAGTCGTTCGAACAGGCGGCGCCCGGCCTCAAGGCGCTTGTCGCCCCCTTCGGCGCCTTCCTCGAGAAAGGCGGCAAGGTGAAGTTCACCGCCAAGCCGGTGAAGCCCCTCCCCCTTGCAGCCACGGGTCAGGCCATCGAGAAGGGTGAGATGACGCCGGCAGAGTTTATCAAGGCGCTGAACGCCAAGACGGTCCACACCCCGCCGCTGCCGGGCAAGCCCTAGAGGACAAGCGGAGCGCGATGGAATTCGTCACGCGCTTTGCGCCCAGCCCGACCGGCAGACTGCATCTCGGCCACGCCTATTCAGCGCTGCTGGCGTTCGATGCGGCGCGCGCGGCGGGAGGGCGCTTCCTCCTTCGCATCGAGGATATCGACGCAACCCGCGTGCGGCCGGAGTTCGAGCAGGCGATCTACCAGGACCTCGCTTGGCTGGGCTTAACATGGGACAGAAATGTGCGGCGTCAGTCGGAGCATCTTCCCGACTATGCCGCCGACATCGCGAAGCTGCGCGAGCTGGGCGTGGTCTATCGCTGCTTCCTCACGCGCCGCGAAATAGCGGAGCAAGCGGCCTCGGCGCCGCACACATTCGGCGAGGGACCGGACGGTCTTGTGTACAAAGGTCCTGCCGCTCCGATGAGCGCGGATGAGGAAGAGATGCGGCTCGCACGCGGCGATGCGTATGCATGGCGGCTGTCGATGAGATATTCACAAGACCTGCTAGGCGAACAATTCGCGCGTCTGGTTTTTGTAGAACAAGACCCCGGATCGAAACTGGAACGCGAGATAACGGCGTGTCCAGAATCTCACGGTGACGTAATTCTCGGCCGCAAGGATGTGGCTGTGAGTTACCATATCGCTGTCGTGCATGACGACGCGCTGCAGGGCGTAACGCATGTGATCCGCGGCGAGGATCTGCGCGCCTCGACTGACGTGCATGTGCTGTTGCAAAAACTCCTCGGCCTGTCCCAGCCTGCCTACCGCCACCACAAACTACTCACAGGACCGGACGGAAAGCGCTACGCCAAGCGTGATCAGTCGCTCACTCTCGCCTCGCTGCGCGCCGAAGGCGTAACGCCGGCCCAGATTCGCGCCCGCATCGGACTGCCATCGTGATGTCACCTCCAGGCGAGCCAGCCGCGCAAGGCTCCACGCGCCCATGGCTGGGCCCGCTGCTTGTCACCTGCGGCGCGATTGCCATCGGCTATGCCCCGATCGGTCTGCGTCTGTCCGAGTTCGGACCGCAGGCGACTGCGTTCTGGCGCTTTGCCTTCGCCCTGCCCCTCATTCTCGCTGTGATCTACGGCAGCGGCGGCAAGCTCGAAAAGCCGTCGATGCTGTCGCTCGTCGCCGGCCTGTTCTTCGGTTTCGACATCGTCTTCTGGCACGCTTCGCTGGTGCTGACCTCGGTTGCGAACGCGACCTTCCTCGTCAATCTCGGCAACGCCGCCGTCGGCGTTGTCGCGTGGATCGTGTTGAAGGAGCGCCCGGGGAAGACATGGGGCTTCGCCATCGCCATTGCGCTCGTCGGCGCGCTGCTGCTTTCGCGCGGCGCCGCCGGCGAGACGGCGGGCGCCGTACAGGGCGACCTGCTTGCGCTGCTCGCCGCGATCATGGTCGGGCTCTACCTCTTCTTCGCCAAGCTGGCGCGGCGCACATCCTCGGCGATGAACGTGCTCTTCTGGTCGACCGCGACGACGCTGGCCGTGACCTTCTTCGCGGCCCTCCTCCGCAACGAGCCGATGATCCCGCCCGAGCCTGGCTGGCTGGTCGTGCCTCTGACCCTGGCGATCTTCGCCCATGTGCTCGGCCAGGGCCTGATCGTTGCCGGCGTCGGCCGCACGCCGGCTGCGCTGGCCGGAATTCTCCTGTTGATCCAGCCCGTTGCGGCCGGCCTCATCGCCTGGCCTTTGTTCAGGGAAATGCTGACCCCACTTCAGATTTTCGGAGCCTGCCTGATCCTTGCTGGCGTCTGGCTTGGGGAGAAGTTGACTTCAGGGCAGCGTTGACGGGCAGGTCTCACCCGTTTACTCCGTATAGTGGGATCAGGATTGCCTTCGGGCGATCGTTGGATAGTCGGCCATGCCGGATCAACACGGCTCGCGGAATATCGGCGCCGCGGGTCGAGAACAGCTACGTGAACAGGGGGCAGCTCCGCTCTCCACCGACGCCTGCGTGCTGCGGCATGTGGCGCGGGTCTCGCGTGCTGTCGTCTCGGCTTTCGACCCTGCGCTCTCCCCGCTCGGCCTTACCGGCCACCAGTTCAACCTCATGATGACGCTGGGACAGATGGGTCCCATGACGGTCGGCAACCTGGCGGACGTGCTCGGCATGGACGCCTCGGGCGTGCCGCGCGCCATCCGTCCGCTTGCCGATGTCGACCTCGTCACGGTCGAGCGCGGAGCGGACCGCCGCCAGCGCGTGCTCAGCCTTACATCCACAGGCCGGGCGCTGCTTGATCGGGCGACACCAGCCTGGCTCAAGGTCCAGACCGAACTGGTCGAAGCGGTCGGCGCGAATCGCTGGTCGTCGCTGATGTCCGAGCTCCGTATCCTGCGCCGGGCCGCCGCCGAATGCTCGACCCGCAAGAGCGCGCCGGCGGTTGCCGCAGCGGAATAAGGCGATTTCCGCCTCAAGCCTGGCGAGCCCTGCCGTAAGGCAAATCAAACCTTAACCACGCGCTGCCAGTTTTCGAGGCTTGCGAGACCGCGTCCGCCCGCAAGAGGCAGGACGTTCGGGGGAAACTGCATGACCGACTCATTGGCGAACACTGGAACCAGCACCGGCGATCTCGACGTCGAGACAGTGCTTGAGGCCCTGCAGGCCCTCAACGATGGCATCGCCATCTACGGTCCGGACGATCGGCAGCTCTTCGTCAACGACGTCGCCTACAAGCGCTTCCGCACCTACTACCAGGGCATGGCCGACGGCCTGTCTCACCTCGATGCGCTGCGCGCCGCCAACCGCGCGGGAATACCGGGTGCGAGCGAAGAAGACATCGAGGCGATGGCCGCCCAGCTCTACGACAACTTCAAGACCGGCCGCACCTACATGACGCGGACCGAAGACGGGAAAACGGTGCTGGCGACCTTCCGCCAGATGTCGCGCGGCCGGAAGGCCGGCATCTCTGTCGACATCAGTGAACTCCGCAAGCGGGAGAAGGAGCTCGAGAAGGCGCGCAAGGAGGCCGAGGCGGCCTCGCATTCGAAGTCGGCGTTCCTCGCCAACATGAGCCACGAGATCAGAACGCCGCTCAACGGCATCATGGGCATGGCGCAGGTGCTGGAGGGCACAGAGCTCGACCAGGCGCAGAAGGAGTTTGTCTCGACCATCCTCGATAGCGGCAAGACGCTGATGGCGCTTCTGAATGATGTGCTGGACCTCTCCAAGATCGAGGCCGGCAAGTTCGACATCGTGCCGACGGATGCGAGCATCCATCACATGCTGCGCCGCCAGCTCAAGCTCTGGAAGCCGCGCGCCGAG
>DASYKO010000225.1:0-12421 GCA_035995285.1 Hyphomonadaceae bacterium
CAGCAGGCGGCCCACGACCTGGGCTGTATAATCGACCATCGGTATTACGCGAGCGTAATTGAGCCGCGTCGGGCCGATGACCCCGAGAGCCCCTACAATCTTGCGCTCCGCATTCATATAGGGCGCGACAATCATCGCCGAGCCGGACAGCGAAAACAGCGGATTTTCCGAGCCAATAAACAGGCGCACGCCCTCTGCATCCCGCGCGGTATCAAGCACGTTAAGGAGATTTTCGGAGCGTTCGAGCTCGGCAAAGAGATCGCGCACCCGCCCGAGATCCTCCGCCGCGCTGCCATCCTCGAGCAGGTTCGCCCGGCCGCGGACGATGAGGGATCGGCCACGCACGCCATCCTCGCCCGACCATTGGGCGAGCCCATCCTCGACCAGCTTGGCCGCGGTTTGATCAAGAAGCGCGCGGCGGGAGCGGACCTCGTCCAGCACCGCCTCACCCGCCTCCGCCAGCGTGCGGCCCTTCATGCGGGCGTTGAGATAATTGCCGGCCTCGATGAGGGCGGAGGCGGGAAGGCCAGCCGGTAGCGCAAGCACGCGGTTTTCGACATCGCCGGATTCCGCGACGATGACGGCAAGCGCCTGCTCGGAGGAAATCCGCACGAATTCGATATGGCGGATCGGCGTGTCGTGGGCAGGGGTCGCAACAAGGCCTGCGCCGCCGACGAGACCCGACAGGAGTTCGGAGGCCTCGGACAGCACGTTCTCCATCCGGCGGCCCGAGCCGGCGAGGCGGCTTTCGATCGAGCGCTTGTCGGCCTCGGCGGGTTCGCCCAGCTGCATCAGCGAGTCGACGAAGATGCGCAGGCCCGCATGGGTCGGCACGCGCCCGGCGGAGGTGTGCGGGCTGCCGATCAGGCCCATCTCCGCCAGATCCGACATGATGTTGCGGATCGAGGCAGGCGACAGGTTCACGCCCCGGCGCGAGATAGTGCGCGAGCCGACAGGCTCGCCGGTGTCGAGATAGGCCTGCACGATCTCGCGAAAGATCTCACGGCTCCGCCGGTCCATGGCGGCGAAGGCCTGGGCGGAGTTGCCCTGGCCTGGTCGCGGGGGCGTTGATGGCGGGGTGGCGGTCATGAGGCAGGGAAGTTATGGGTTAGCGGACAGGGTTTCAACAACCCCGGAACCCAGCAGAACAGCTAGAAAGACCTGATTTCATGAGACCTTCCGGCCGAAAGCCTGTCGACCTGCGCGCCATTTCCCTTGAAGCGGGGGTCAGCCGCTATGCCGAGGGCTCCTGCCTGGCGAAGTTCGGCAACACCCATGTGCTGTGCACGGCGAGCTGGGCGGGGGAGGTGCCGCGCTGGAAGAAGGGGCGCGGCGAGGGCTGGGTCACCGGCGAATACGGCATGCTGCCGCGCGCGACGCATACGCGGGGAAGGCGCGAAGCAGCAGAGGGCAAGCAGTCCGGCCGCACGCAGGAGATCCAGCGGCTGATCGGCAGGGCCCTGCGCTCGGTGACCGACCTCAAGGCGCTGGGCGAGAACACCATCACCATCGACTGCGACGTCATCCAGGCCGATGGCGGCACGCGCACCGCCGCCATCACCGGCGGCTATGTGGCGCTGGCGCTGGCGTGCAGATACCTGAAAGAGGAGGGCGTGATCGCCACGAGCCCGCTCAGCGCACAGGTCGCGGCGGTGTCGTGCGGCATCTACAATGATGTGCCCGTCCTCGATCTCGACTATCCGGAAGATTCCTCGGCGCAGGTCGATGCGAACTTCGTGATGGCCTCGGGCAACATGCTGATCGAAATCCAGGGCACAGGCGAGCAGCGCAGCTTTTCGCGCGAGGAATTCAACGCGCTGATGGACCTCGCTATCAAGGGAACAGACGAGCTGTTCGCGGCGCAGCGCAAGGCGCTGGGGCTCTGATGGCGACCAAGAAACGCAAAGTCGACATCAAGTCGAAGCGGACCGCGTACAAGGGCCGCTACAAGATCGATGAGATCGTGTTCGATTCCGACCGGGTCTCCGGCAAGGGCCGCATCACGGACGCCAAGCGCGAACTCTTCGAGCGGGGCGATAGCGCTGCGGGCCTGATCCACGATGTCGATCGGGACGTGATCATCCTCACCGAGCAGTTTCGGATCGCCACCTACGAGAAGGGCCCCGGCTATCTCATCGAGGCGATGGCCGGATCGGTGGAAGAAGGGGAAAAGCCCGAGGACTGCCTGAAGCGCGAGATGATGGAGGAAGTCGGCTACAAGGCCGGAAAGCTCACCTTCGTCGCCGCAGCCTATGCCAGCCCCGGCGCATCGACGGAGCGGATCTTCCTCTACTACGCGCCCGTGCGCACGGTTGACCTCGTCGATCCGGAAGCCTCCGGCGTTGCGGCGGAGAAGGAAGATGTCGGCCGGGTGGAATTCAGCCGCAAGGACTTCATCGGACGGCTCGACAGGGGCGGGTTCGATGACGGCAAGGTCGTGGCCCTCGGCTTCTGGCTGAAGTCTCAGCCAGGGCAGGGCAAGCCGGCGAAGGCTGTCAAAGCGAAAGCGAAGCCCGCGAAGAAGAAGCGCTAGAAGAAATCACGGCGGGCTTCCGGGAATCGGTTGACCCGAAGCCCGCCGCGAGGCGATGGCGGGAGCACCGCCAGGAGACTCGTGGCGAACCGGCAAGACCCGGTCCGCCATCGAGAGGGGTTCAGCGCGCGGCGAGGGTGACGTCGGCCGGCGCGCCCGTGTGCAACGCGGTCAGCATCGGCAGGTCCACGCGTTTGACGGCGGCGTCGACCGCCTCGGCTACGCACTGGCTGTGATGGGCCCATTCGCGCGGCAGGACGGGGGAGTGAGAGACCCGCCCGCATGCCGCCCTGGCGGCCTTGTTGATCCGCACAAGCAGAGTGCGCGCTCCGCTTTCCGAGGCGAGGTTGAGGTCGTCGAACGACACCTGCTGGCTTTTGGGATCGCCCAGCGGGGGCGTATCGGCCTGAGCGATGCCGGCGCCGACGGCGGTCAGCCAGAGGCCTGCGGTGACGGCCAGGGCGACGCCGAGACCACGGTAGCGATTCGAGGAGGCAGTGGGGGAGCCAGAAACGTTCAGGGAGGAAGTCGTCGTATCCATGTGGGTTCTCCTTCTTGGATGACCCATGAATGGCGTCTCCCGAGGCGCTTCGCTCTCCGGTTTTGCGAAACGGCGGGGGTTCGTAAATTTCGGCCAAGGATTTCTGCAGATCGGCAAGCGCCGTGTAACATCGTACCCAAGCGCCGGTAATCTCAGCGCTTTTCAGGAATCGATCAGGCGCTCTCAGAAATCGGCGAGGGTTCGTTGAGCGAATTGCGACGCCATTCCGAGGGCGAAACGCCGGTCTCTTCCTTGAAGGCCCGGTTGAAGGGTCCGAGCGAGGCAAAGCCGATGTCGTAGGCGATGGTGGAAACCGTCACGCGCGCCTCGTTCGGATCGGAGAGGCGGGACTTGGCCGCCGAGATCCGGTGGGCGTTCACATAACTCGGGAAGTTGCGATAGCCGAGGCAATCGCTGACCAGACGGCGCAGTTGGGCTTCGGGCATGCCGGCCTTGAGGGCGAGACTGGAGATGGTGAGCCCTTCCTCGCGCCAGACCTGCTGGGTGGTCATCAGGGCCTGCAGGCGCTCGAGGTCGGCTTTCGCGGTCCGGTCCAGCGCGGTGATGGGGTGGATGTTCGGCTTTCCATTTGAGGAATGGCCGTTCGAGGCATGGCCGTTTGCAGCGCGGGCCGGCATCTGCGGCAGGGGCGGCGGCTCGGCCGATTCGCCGAACATGGCGCTGCGGGCCTCGAGGAAGGCGAAGGCCCCCGCCAGGACGCAGACGGCCAGCAGGATGGCGTTGAGCATCGGATACCAGGACGGCGTCTCGCCGATCATGTCCCAGATGTCGAACCCGTTGAGAGAGAGAATGTAGAGCGAAACCGCGATCATGAACGGGCCGCGGATCTGACGGCGGGGCTCGACCAGGTCGTCCTTCCAGCTGCGCAACACGACGACAAGCGCCGCAATCGCAAGGCCGGCCTGCAGAAGCGTCGATCCGGTCCAGATGAAGGGGTCAAGCGGGCCGCGGGGAAGCTGGTGCAGCAGGCCGAAGACGAAAAGTCCCGCGGGAGCTGCGAACGTGACTGGGGCGAATTCATCCTTGTCGCAGAACAAGGCCATCACCATCAGCCAGAACCAGCCCACCGACGTCATCGCCAGCGGGCCGATGATCATGCGGACTTCGTGCGGGAACGCTCCCGTCTCGTCGCACCACAGCTTGATGGCGAACACCGCAGAGGCGAGGAAGAACGCAAATCCGGTCCAGCGCGCGGCGGGCCGGGGCGCGCGGATCATCGCGGCGGCCATGGCGAGAAGCGCACCGGCGCAAAGGCCCAGCACCAGCTCGGAAAATCTGCCTGTAGCGTCACCCGGCATAGGTCAGCCCCCGCGTCCGGCTTTTGGGAGACCGGACTTCTTCTCAGATCAAGTCGGCAAGGCCCTGCGTCAAGGACGGGGAGCCCGGCTGAGAGATAAGGATGCGATCTTTTTGGCTATTCGGCGGCGGCTATTCGTTTTGCAGTCAGGCGTTTTCCGGCTCGTCCGTCTGGTTGAGCGCGTTTCGACGCCATTCCGAGGGTGAAACGCCGGTCTCTTCCTTGAAGGCGCGGTTGAACGGCCCGAGAGATCCAAAGCCGAGATCGAAGGCGATGGATGAGACGGCGACGCGCGCTTCCTCCGGGTTGGAGAGGCGGGCCTTTGCTGCCGCGATGCGGTGGGCGTTCACGAAGCTCGGAAAGTTGCGATAGCCGAGCTGGTCGTTGATCAGGCGGCGGAGGTGGGCCTCCGGCACATTCACGCGCACGGAAAGGCTGGCGATGGTGAGGCCCTCCTCGCGCCAGACTTCCTGCGTTTCCATCACGCTTTGCACCCGCGTGAGATCGGCCTGCATGGCGCGGTCGCGGCAGTGGGTATCGGGAACGGCGCGCCGTGAGGGGGCGCGGACATCGGCTCTGACTGGAGCGGCGTCGAACAGCTCACCGCGGGATTCGAGGAAGACGAACGACGCCACGCTCGCGATCAGGAACAGGATTGCGGCGTTGGTGACCAGATACCAGCCAGGCGCCATGCCGAGTTCGTCGAGGATGGCGAGCGAGCGTGTGGCGACCATGTAGGCGCTGATGATGGCCAGGAGCGGCCCGCGCAGGGCCCGGCGCGGCTCGACGAGGTCGCCCTTCCAGCCGCGCACAATGATGGCGAGAGCCGCCAGCGCCATGGCGATCCGCATCAGGTTGGCAAGGACGGCGGGCCAGAGGTTTGAGGGCGCTCCGGGGAAGTTTCCGATGAAATCAACAACGACCAGCGCGGCAACGGCGGCCAGCATCCACGGGTGCAGCTTCGGCTTGTCGTCGAACACGGCGGCGACGAAGAGCCAGAACAGGCCGACTGCGCCCGTGCCCATGATCATGCGGACGATCAGCAGCGCATCGGGCAGGACGTGAACCTGGTCGTCCCACAGCTTCACGGCGTACGCGCAGACCGAAAGCATGAAGGCGACGCCCGTCCAGCGCACCATCGGCCGTTCGGTGCGCAGCATGCCGGCGGCAAGCGACACCATCACGCCGGCGGTCGCAACCGGCAGTGCGAGAAGCACAGAGGTCAGGGAATCATTCATGGGAGAGAGCCGTAATTTCTACTGTGCGCTCATGGGAGAGATCGAGCCTTCCACGGCTCTTAGCCTCTGCCTATGCCCGCTCTGCAGTTGCCGCGCGCGGAATTATTTTCGTACGACGTATTCCGCCCTGCTGTTCGAAGCGCCGCGAAGGACATGATCTTGCGCGGGCAGGGCGCGTGACGAAGTAAGCCGTCTACGCGCCGCCGGTTTGCGGCGTCTGTCCGAGCGCCTCGCGCCGCCATTCGGAGGGCGATTGCCCCGTCTCCTCTCGGAAGGCGCGGTTGAAGGGACCAAGCGAGGCAAAGCCGATGTCGAAGGCGATGGCGGAGATCGAGGTGCGTGCTTCGTTCGGGTCGGCGAGTCGCGCCTTGGCCGCTTCGATCCGGTGGTGGTTCACGAAGCTCGGGAAATTGCGATAGCCAAGCTGGTCGTTGATCAGGCGCCGCAGCTGCGCCTCGGGAATGTTCACTCGCACTGCGAGATTGGCGATGGTGAGACCTTCCTCGCGCCAGACCTGGTCGTCCTTCATCAGCGCATCAAGGCGGGCGAGATCGGCTTGCGCTGCGCGGTTAAGGGCGGTGGCGGCGGCGTTTGCCGGCTGTGCAGCAGGGCGGGGTGCGCCGAACAGGTCCGGTCGCCATTGCAGGAAGGCCCACGTGGACGCGAGGCATATCACTGCGAACGTCGTTGCGTAGACGTCGAAATACCAATCCGGGGTCGAGCTGTACGTCCACAACGTGTTGAGGCCGCGCATCGCCAGCGAGTAGATCGTCACGATCATCAGGAAGGGTCCGCGCAACCTGCGCCGCGTTTCGACCAGGTCACCCTTCCATCCGCGCCACACCACCAGCATGGTGTGGATCAGCAGTCCCGCCTGGATGATGTTGGAGGCAGTCGCGATCCAGCGCGAAACATCGGCCGGCGAGTATTGCGCCGCGAGCCCGATCGCGATGAGCGCGCCGACCACGGCGAGCTGCCAGGGTTGCACCTTCGTGTCGTCGAAGAGCGTCCGCACGCTGAGCCAGAACCAGCCGACAGTTCCGAACGCAAGCAGGTTCAAGGGAAGGTCAAAGAAGACGAGCAACTGGCTGCGCGGTCCCGGCAGGCCCGGTACGGTCTGCGCAACGATGACCGCGAACGCCGCCACCGACAGAAAGAAGACTATCCCGGTCCAGCGCGCCGCCGATCTCGGCGCACGCCAGATGCTGAGCACGTTGGCAAGCATCGCCCCGATCGCGATTCCGATAAGCACAAGTTCCAGGGCGCCCATGGTCCCAACCCCCGTTGGATGCAGAGCCGTCTATTTGGGATGAGTGCGCGCAAGCTCACGTGCGGCAAGCATCACTCCGCAGCGACGGCCCGGCCATCCTCGTCGTCATCCTCGGCCGCGGCTTCGTCCGGATCCCAGACGAGGATGTCGCCGGGCTGGCAGCCGAGTTCGCGGCACAGGGCTTCGAGGGTTGAGAAGCGGATCGCCTTGGCCTTGCCGGTCTTGAGGATCGACAGGTTCGCAAGCGTGATGCCCACGCGCTCGCCCAGTTCGGTGAGCGACATCCGGCGGTCCAGCAGGACCCGATCGAGGGTGACGCGGATGGCCATCTAGATCGTCATCTTCTGTTCTTCGCGCATCGCTGCGCCTTCGCGGAAGACCTGAGCCAGGATCAGCAGAGTAACCACCGCGATCCAGATCGGAAGATTCACGTTCGGGAACACGAACGGCATAACCTCGCCCAGCAGGCCCATCGCAGCGAGGATGGGGCCGACCAAGGTCGTAATGAACATGCTCGAGCCTTCCATGATGGCGAGCACGATGGCGATCGAGGCAAAGCGGCGGGCGTTACCGGGAACAAAGGGATCGCCCTCGACCAGCGTTTCGAACACGCCGCGCAGGTACGCGCACACCACCATCACGCCGATGCCGATGATCGAGCCGTTGAGCGTCCACACCGCCCACTTCAGAGGACTATCGAAAGCCAGCCGTTCTATACCCAGGAAAGGGGCGCCGCCGGTCATCAGGGAGACGATGGACGCGCCCGCAATGATCCATATGAAGCCGAGCATGGCGCAGGCGATCACCCAGATCACATCGACCACGAGCTTCAGGATAGAGGATATCGATCCGCGGCCTGTCGCGCGCATCAGCATAAGTCGCTGGGCTCCAAGTTTCTGGGCTCCGAAATGACCCGCGCCACGCAAATCGCGGCCAATAGTTCCCGCTGCCGCGCCTTGCCAGCGGCCAGCTTGTCTGGCGGGATGGATTCGAACCATATCGAAAAACAATATGGCCGTCCACCAGCCCCGTGAAAAGGACGCAGCACTCACAACATGCAGGAAACCCGCCGCAAACTGCCGCCCGGCCGCCTGATCGCGGCGACCCATAATCCGGGGAAGGTAAAGGAACTCGCCGACCTGCTTGGGGAGGCGGGATTCACCATGATCTCCGCCGGCGAACTGGGCCTGCCGGAGCCCGAAGAAACCGAAGACTCTTTTAGAGGGAACGCCGAGCTCAAGGCGCTCGCCGCAGCAAAAAGGGCAGGCGAGCCGGCGCTGGCCGACGATTCGGGACTGGCCTGCGATGGCCTTTCAGGCGCCCCGGGCATCTATTCGGCGCGCTGGGCGGGTCCCGACAAGGATTTCCGGGCCGCGATGCAGAAGGTCGAGGACGGTCTCAAGGTCGAGACATCCTCTGACGGGGAAGTCGACAAGCGGGCAAGCTTCGTCTGCGTCCTGTCGCTGGCCTGGCCGGACGGCCATGTCGAGAGCTTCGAGGGGGTTGTCCGCGGGCAGCTTGTGTTCCCGCCGCGCGGGGAGCAAGGCTTCGGTTACGACCCCATCTTCGTGCCCGAGGGCGAGACCGAGACTTTCGGCGAGATGGATCCCGCAAAAAAACACGGCATGAGTCACCGCGCGGTAGCTTTCGCGAAGCTAAAGTCTTTCCTTGCGGGGTAACGCCCTCTAGGTCTTTGGCGCGGCTGCGACGCATTCATGAAGAACGCACGTTTGTTGCGCGAGGTAGATATCTCGTGACCATGGAAAACCCGGGGTTCCCTCGGCCGATCATGACGCTAGACTCTCCTCCTGCGTCGGACCCATTGGGGGGTTAATGTCGAAACTGGCCAGCGTTCTCATCGTTGACGACAATCCCAGGTGTCTCGAATTCATGACACTGGCGTTCCAGTCTCATGGCGGGGTCGAGGTGGCGGGCGAGATGAAGCCGGTCCAGGCGCTTGACCGCATCCGCTCGGAGAAGCCTGACCTCGTCGTGCTCGACGTGAAGATGCCCGATCTCGATGGCTTCGGCGTGCTCGCCATGCTGCGCGGGGAGGGCAATCCCGTGCCGGTCGTCATGTGTTCGGGCTCGGCCCTGCAGAAGGATGTCGACCGGGCCTATGCCGGCGGCTGCTCGGGTTACGTCGAAAAGCCCGCGACGCTTGAGGATTATCGCGCGATGGCGGGTGCAATTGTCGAATACTGGCGTCGCGGCGAGTTGCCCAAGCATTAGGGCTCAGGATATTCCCGGGGGGCAATGCAGCGAACGGTCGACACCTATCTCAGCCTGCCGCGCCGCCGCTACTTCTCGGCGATCGAACTGCACGCGGCCGCCATAGGCACCATCGCCGCGGCCGTCTTCCTGATCGGCTACGGCTTCAACTTCGCTCCCTTGCAGACGCTCGTTCCCGGCTTCCCGCCGATGCAGCCGGTCACGGCGGCGCTGATGATGCTGCTGTCGCTGAGCTGTCTTCTGTCGCTGCGCGGATCGAAGCGGCTTGAGTGGCTGTCGGCTGCGATCGCCGCCGGCATCGTGATCTATCTCGTCTACCAGAACGTCACCCACTTCAACACGCCGACATTCCCGATCGAACGGTTCCGCGCGATCCTCGGCACGACATTGTCGGTTGTCCTGACATCCGTCGCCATGGTGATCGTCAATCTCAGGCCGCAATGGGGCGTGGCCGTCGGCGTCATCGCGCTCGCGGCCGCGGCGCCTGCGCTCTACCGCATCATCGGCCTTATCCTGTTCTGGGGCGCGCCCGACGATAAGACCAGCCCGCTCAACTCGATGGGGCTGCACACCGCGATCCTGATCGTGTGGTTCATGATGGTGTGCGTGCTGATGCACCCTCGGCTGGAATTCGCCTCGTCCGTGCTGCAGGCGAGCCTGCGCGGACGCGTGCTGCGGCGCGCCCTGCCTTTGATCCTGCTCGTTCCCATCATCGCCAGTGCGGCAAGCCTGTTCCTGTCGCTGAGCTTCGGCTGGGCGGTGGAGATGCTGTTTGCGGTCACGGGCGCGCTCAGCGTCGTGCTTGGGGCGTTGATGATCTGGTGGCTGTCGGGTCTGGTCGAGGAGTGGCAGAAGGAAGCCAACGCGCAGGCTGCACGGCTCTCACGCGCCAACGAGGCGCTGGAGCAGTACGCGTCCTCGGCTGCCCACGACCTCAAGGCGCCGGCGCGGCACGTCATGCTCTATAGTGAGCTTCTCGAAGACGCGCTCAAGCGGGGCGATCTCGCCGCGGCGAAGAAGCACGCCAAATCCATCCGCGAGAGCGCCGCCGAAATGCCGGAGATGATCGACGGCATGCTGGATTATTCGCTCTCGGCCTTCACCCGGCTGTCGCTGTCGGAAAACTCGCTGAGCGAGCTGATCCACGCAGCTGCAATCCAGAACGCCCCTGACCTCGAAGCGGCCGGAGCCAAGATCACGCTGGCGGACGAGGCCAAGCTGCTCTGCGATTCGACTCTCATGACCACGGTCTTCCAGAACCTCATCGCCAACTCGATCAAGAATCGCCGGCGTGAAAAGCCGCTTTCAATCCGGATCGGCGCGGTGCGCGAGGGCGATGTGTGGAAAGTCGCGCTCGAAGACAATGGCGTCGGCTTTGATCCGGAATTCGCCGTCGTCGCCTTCAACCCGCTGGCGCGGGGCGTCCACACCGCAAATGACGGGGCAGGCATCGGCTTGGCCACTTGCCGCAACATCGTGCAGAGCCATGGCGGGGAGATCCGGGTCGATCCCGGCTATCGTCACGGCGCGCGGATCGAATTCACGCTTCCCGCCATGATGAAGAGCGAGCCTGCGAAGGGCGAGGCCTGAACAGCTGGGGTTGACGGGACGGGGCTATTCGCGCCAGCGCTCGTGGCATGAGCGGATTTGATCCAGCGCGGGGCGTCGGCGATTACATCCACTGGCCCTATTGCGCCCGCATCTGCCCCTATTGCGACTTCAACGTCTATGCCGCCAAGGCGCGCGACACGGCCCCGCTGTTCGATGCGATCCTCAAGGATCTCGAAGGCTGGCGGGAGCGCACGGGGGTGCGTCAGGCCAACACGATCTTTCTCGGCGGCGGCACGCCGTCGTTGATGAGCGGGAGCCAGGTGTCGGGGCTGATCGAGAAGGTGGATGCGTTGTGGGGCTTGAGGCCCGGCGCCGAGATCACGCTGGAGGCCAATCCCGATGATGCGGTGCGCTTTACGGATTTCGCGGCAGCCGGTGTGAACCGCCTGTCGCTCGGCGTGCAGTCGCTCGATGATGCACAGCTGAAATTCCTCGGGCGCACGCATGATGCGGCGAGTGCAGTCTCCGCCTACGAAGCGGCGCGGGGAAAATTCCGCTCCGTCTCGCTCGACTTCATCTACGCGCTTCCGGAGCAGCAGGTGGATGCGTGGCGCAAGGAGCTCGCCGGAGCGCTCGCCCTACAGCCGGATCATTTTTCGCTCTATGAACTCTCGATCGAGCCGGGCGCAGCTTTTGCCCGGGCGGTGCAGCGCAAGGACTGGTCGCCTTCAGACGATGATCTCGCCGCCGATCTCTACGAGGCGACGCAGGAGATGACGGCGGCAGCCGGCTATCCCGCCTACGAGATTTCCAACCATGCCCGCGCGAAGGAGCATGAGTCCGACCACAACCGGATCTACTGGGCCTCGGGCGACTGGGTCGGGGCAGGGCCGGGCGCGCATGGGCGGCTGACGACGGGGGAGGAGCGCTGGGCGACGGAGGCGGCGGAGAAGCCGGGGGGTTATCTTCATGAGGTCTCGACCAACGGCATTGGCTGGTCTGCCGCCGAAAGCCTCGACCGCATCGCTCAGGCGCGCGAGCGCGTGTCGATGGGCCTGCGTGTCGCCGAAGGGCTTGCGGCAAGCGACATCATGGAACTCGGCCTTGAGCTCGATGCAGCGAGCCTTGAGTCCTTCGAACAACTGGGCCTTGTCACGCGCGACAACGGACGCGTTGCGCTGACTGCCAAGGGGCGGCTCGCGGCAGACCGCATCTCCGCGGAAATCTCGCCCTGACCGGCGCGGTGCGCGCGGATCAGCTCCCCGGCGCGAACGCCTGCAGCGCGGGCGAGACGACTTTGGCGCCCGTGCGGCCCTGGATCTGCATCACGGCAAGCGCGCGATCGGCGCTGCCATCCGGCTGGAAGCGGTAGAGGCCGTTGACGCCGAAAAAGCCCGGCGCGCGCTGGATCATCGCCGCATCGAGCCGGTCTTCGCCGGCAAGCTGGGCCACGACCGCGCCGGCGTCGTATCCGAAGCTCGCCACGCCCGGAGGCGCCTCGCCATAGATCGCGCGGTACTTGTTCTCGAAGATCGCAATCACGGCCGGGTCGGGCGCTGGGAAGGCGCCGCCTTCAAGCGAGGTCTCGCGCCAGATTTCCGGATTGTTCCAGGTCGCGCTCGTGCCGAGGAAGCGGACCTCGTTCTGGTTGGTGCCGGATGCAGAGCGCAGGAGTGAGGCGGCCGACCGCAGCCCGTTGCCGCTTTCGGGGATCAGCACCGCGACCTTGTTCGGGAAC
>DASYKO010000226.1:0-10184 GCA_035995285.1 Hyphomonadaceae bacterium
TCCCCGCAGGACGCCCCTAGGACCTCCCATGCCCGCCACCTATCTCGATTTCGAAAAGCCCCTCGCCGATCTCGAAAAGAAGATCGCCGAGCTGGAAACCGCCGGCGGCGAGGCCGTGGGCGATGAAGTCGTCAAGCTGCGCGAGAAAGCTGCCAAGCAGCTCGAGCACATCTATTCCCACCTCAATGCCTGGCAGAAAACGCAGGTCGCCCGCCACCCGGATCGCCCGCACTTCCTCGATTACGTCGGAGAGCTGTTCGAGGAATTCGTCGAACTCGCCGGCGACCGCAAGTTCATGAATGACGACGCCATCCTCGGCGGCCTCGCCCGTTTCCGCGGGCGGCCTGTCGTCGTCATCGGCCACGAGAAAGGCCGCGACACCCAAACGCGCCTCAAGCACAATTTCGGCATGGGCAAGCCCGAAGGCTACCGCAAGGCCGTGCGCCTCATCGAACTCGCCGGCCGCTTCGGCCTGCCGGTCATCGCCCTCGTCGACACCTCCGGCGCTTTCCCGGGCAAGGGCGGGGAAGAGCGTGGACAAGCCGAAGCACTCGCCCGCGCCATCGAGGCTTGCCTCATGCTGGATACGCCGATGATCTCGGTGATCGTGGGCGAAGGCGGCTCGGGCGGCGCGGTTGCGCTCGCGTCTGGAAACAAAGTGCTCATGATGGAGCACGCCGTCTATTCGGTGATTTCGCCCGAAGGCGCAGCCTCCATCCTGTTCCACGACGCCAAGCGCGCCAAGGACACGGCGGAAGCCATGAAGATCACCGCGCAGGATCTCTCGAAATTCCGCATCGTCGATGCGATCGTGCCCGAGCCCATGGGCGGCGCTCACCGCGATCCGAAGGACGCGATGCAGAAAGTCGGCGACGCGATCGAGAAAGCGCTCGATGGCCTCAATGGTCTCTCCGCAGACCAGCTGCGCGACCAGCGCAAGGAACGCTTCTACGCCATCGGCCGCGAGGGCTTTGCATAGCAGGAGACGTCATGGGCAAGGGGTTGGACGAAGCCGAAACCAAAGCCCGCGAGATCGCGGACGAGTGGATGACAGAGGGCCAGCGCTGGGCTTCCATCCCCGGCGCCTCGCTCGCCATGTTTCAGGTTGACCACCAGATGATGGAGCGCATGGCCGAAGCCTTCGAGGTGAAGCGCCCTACTCACATTTCTTTTGGCGGTCCCTTCTGGCATGCCTACGGATTGGCCTGGGCCCGCTGCTCCCTCGACGCCACCTTCGGCTTCAACGCCTGGGTCCTCCCCTGGGTCTCACCGGACCTACGCGCCGAAGTCCTCAAGCGCACTACCGAACGCGCCTGCGAATCCACCATCGCGAAGCTGCGCGCCCAATCTCCTCTCCAGTAAGGAGTCTCCGCTGAGCTAGACCCGCTTGCCCGATTGCTCGCGCGCCGCTGATCCCTTGCTCGCGTTGAAATCCACATGCGCCCGGGCCCCGACATCAGGCTCGTGCTCCGAATTCTTCGCCTTCTGCACCTCGAACGCCAGCTTCACCGGGTTCTGCGTCGAGGCCCAGATGGCCGCATCGAGGAGATTGAACTCGAGCAGTGCGAGGTCAGGATCATCCTTGCCCTTGAACCAGGCGCCGGTCATGTCGTTCCAGAGTTCGCCGATCTTGGCCGGATCACGCCGCTCATGCAGGTCGCCCATGATGCACGCATGATAGGCCTGGCTCTTGCCGATGACGCAGAAATGCGCGTGGGCCCCGCCGCCCATTTCGCGGTAGAGATCGCCCGAGCGCGACGTGAAGAAAAACATCCGGCCGTTTTCCTTCTCGGCCATATGCGCCATCGGCTGCATATGGCTGTGCGATCCTTCGATCCCGAGCATGCCCGCACGAACGTGAGAGAGCTCGTCCCACAGTTGTTCTTCGGGCTGGCGTTCGGCCTTGCTGACTTTGCTCATGGAATATCGCTCCTGCTGATGAGGGTGTCGAAAGACGAACGGGCAGGGAGCGGCCCCGTTCCTGTCGGCTTGACTTGTGTTGCGATGAAGAGCAGAAGCTCGCCCGCAAGAGAGCCGAGGGCTCTTTTCGGAGTAGGCCATGCAGGTTTCTAGCGTCACCTCCGCGCCGGGTTTCAGCCCGGCCTGCTGATCCGTGTCGGTTCGCGTTTGCGCCGCCGGTCGCCTCGCGAAACTCCCCAACTAACTAAAATCCTACCGGAACCATCCAAATGTTCGAATTTCTCAGGCGCTCCTCGCCCTTGTGGCGGCACGCGTCCTTCAATCGTCTCTGGGGCGCACAAGCCCTCTCCGCCTTCGGCAACCGCATCACGCGGACTGCGATCCCGATCATCGCGGTCTCCGTCCTCGCGGCCACTCCTGTCGAGGCGGCAATTCTCGCTGCACTAAGCCTTGCGCCCATGGTCCTCGCCGGCCTGTTCGGCGGCGGCTTCGTTGAGCGCTCCAACAAGCTCCGCCTCATGGTGGCGCTCGATCTTGCGCGCTTCGCCGTGGTGCTGGTTGCGCCGATCGCGTGGTATTTCGGCTTGCTCAGCTTCCCGCTGCTCTGCCTGATCGCGTTCGCTTCAGGCCTTGCCAGCGCACTGTTCGCCAATGCCGACGTCTCGATCCTCCCGCGCCTCGTCGGCAAGGAGCAAGTGGTCGAGGCGAACTCGCGCCTGCAGTCGACGGAATCCATCGCCGAACTCACCGGCCCCGGCGTCGCCGGCGTGCTGATCGATCTGTTGACCGCGCCCGTTGCGATCATCGCAGACGCGCTCACCTTCCTCTGGTCCGCCTTCTGGCTCTTCCGCATCCCGAAAGAGGCGGGGGCCGCGACGGAAGAGGCAAAGGCCGAAGTTCAGCCCAATGCGCTCATCGAAAAGCCTGTCTCGCAGCTCACGATACTGAGGCAAGACATCGTCGTCGGCTTCCGCGCCATCGCGAAACGCCCTCCGCTTCTGGCGACCCTGCTGGCGATGACGATCTTCTACCTGACGGCCGGATCGTTCGCCGCGCTCTATACGCTGTTCATGATGCGCGAGCTTGGGCTTACGCCCTCGGTCATGGGCGCGATCATCTCGGTCGGCGGCCTCAGCGCGCTGCTCGGCACGGTGGTCGCAAGACCGCTGGCGAAGCGCATCGGCTTCGGCCCAGCGATCACCGCAGGCTTCGGCATCGCCGTCGCCGGCATGGCGATGCTCGTTCCCGCTGCCTATACGGGCGGCGGGTGGTCGATCGTCTTCATGATCGCTCAGCAGCTTCTAGGCGATGCGGGCTTCATGATCTTCATGATCCTCTCGACCAGCATGTCTCAGAAACTGCTGCCGGAAAACGAGATCGCCCGCGCCAACGGCTTCAACCAGGCGATGAGCGGCATCATGATGACCATCTCGATCCTCGCCTCCGGCGCCATCGCCGAAGCCATCGGCGTCCGAACGACGGTGGTGGGCTCGGCGATCCTCGGAATGCTGGGGCTGCTGCCGCTCTTCGCCCCGGCGCTCCTGCGCATGAAGGAGGAGCCGTCAGGTGAGGCGCACGAAGCTGGGCCCGGCGAAACACCGGTCGAAAAGGCTCTTGAAGCAGAGAGTCTATCGAGGCCTTGAGGCCTAGGCCTTCTGCCGCGCCTGCGCGCTCACGTCGCCGTGGCAGTTCTTGTAGCGCTTGCCCGAGCCGCACGGGCAGGGGGCGTTGCGCGGCGTCGACGCCCAGGCGGGATTCGCCGGGGTTGTCGGCCCGCCGCCCTCTTCAGCCGAAGGCGCAGGCGCCGTCGAGATCTGCTGCGGACGCGGGGCCGGCGTTGCCGGCGCCTCGCCGCCCTGATCCTGCACGAACTGGCCGCGCATCAGCACGCGCGTCACGCCCGAGCGCAGGTCGTTCAGCAACTGCTGGAATAGCGTGAACGCCTCGTTCTTGAACTCGTTCAGCGGGTCGCGCTGCGCATAGCCGCGCAGGTGGATGACCGAGCGCAGCTGGTCGAGATGCCAGAGGTGTTCGCGCCAGCGCGTGTCCACTTCCTGCAGCAACACCTGCTTCTCGATCCAGCGCATGCGGTCATCGCCGACCTGCTGGCTCTTCTGGCGATAGAACTCGTCGGCAGCTGCGCTGACCTTGTCGGCCACTTCCTGCGTGGCCGCGCCTTCTTCGTTCGCCCACTCGCGCACGGGGATCTGCAGTCCGAGCGTCTCGGTGATCTCTTCTTCCAGCTCAGTGAGGTTCCACTGATCGACGTAGGACTTCTCCGGCATGTGGCGGTGGCACATGCTGTCGATCAGCTGGTGGCGCATTTCGTTGGTGGTTTCGGCCACGTTTGCGGCGCGCATGAATTCGATGCGCTGCTCGAAGATCGCCTTGCGCTGGTCGTTGATGACGTCGTCGAACTTGAGCAGGTTCTTGCGGATCTCGAAGTTGCGCTGTTCGACGCGCTTCTGCGAGGTCTCGAGCGCCTTGTTCATCCACTTGTGGGTGATGGCCTCGTCTTCCCGGATGCCGAGGCCGCGCATGATGGCGTCGAGCCGCTCGGCAGCGAAGATGCGCAGCAGGTCGTCTTCGAGGCAGATGTAGAATTTGGAACGGCCCGGGTCGCCCTGGCGTCCCGTCCGGCCGCGCAGCTGGTTGTCGATGCGGCGGCTTTCGTGGCGCTCGGTCGCCAGCACGTAGAGGCCGCCGGCCGCCAGCGCTTCTTGCCGCTTCACTTCGATGTCGCGGATGATCTCGGCGCGCAGCTCGTTGATCTCGTCCTCGTTGAGCTCACGGCCCAGCGTCTCGATCTTCTTCTTGCTCTCGTTCTCGAAGCGCATGTCGAGGTTGCCGCCGAGCTGGATGTCGGTGCCGCGGCCGGCCATGTTGGTGGCGACCGTCACATTGCCCGGAACGCCGGCGTCGGCGACGATGACGGCTTCCTGCTCGTGATGGCGCGCGTTGAGAACGCGGTGCGGGATCTTCTCGGCGTGCAGCAGGTTCGAGACGATCTCGGACTTCTCGATCGAGACCGTGCCGACGAGCACAGGCTGCTTTCGGCGCACGCAATCCTTGATGTCGGCGATCACCGCCTTGTATTTTTCCTTGGCCGTCCGGTAGACGACGTCGTCTTCGTCGACGCGCTTGATCGGCTTGTTGGTCGGCACTTCCATGACTTCCAGCTTGTAGATGTCCTGGAATTCGGCGCTCTCGGTCGAGGCCGTGCCGGTCATGCCCGCCAGCTTGTCGTAGAGGCGGAAATAGTTCTGGAAGGTGATCGAGGCCAGCGTCTGGTTCTCGGGCTGGACCTTGGTTTTTTCCTTCGCCTCGATCGCCTGGTGGAGACCTTCGGAGAGACGGCGGCCCTGCATCATGCGGCCGGTGAACTCGTCGATCAGCACCACTTCGCCGTTCTTGACGATGTAGTCCTTGTCCTTGTGGAACAGCTTGTGCGCCCGCAGCGCCTGGTTGGCGTGGTGAACGAGAGAAATGTTCGCCGGCTCGTAGAGCGAGCCCTGCAGGACGCCCGCCTGGGTCATCAGGTCTTCGATGCGCTCGTTGCCGCTTTCGGAGAACACGATCGAGCGCTGCTTTTCATCCAGCGTGAAGTCTTCGTCCTTGAGCTGCGGGATGAGCGCATCGATCGCCATGTAGAGGTCCGAGCGGTCGTCCGTCGGACCGGAGATGATCAGCGGCGTGCGGCTCTCGTCCACCAGAATGGAGTCGACCTCGTCCACCAGGGCAAAGCGGTGGCCGCGCTGGGTCATGTCGGCCAGCGAGTACTTCATGTTGTCGCGCAGATAGTCGAAGCCGAACTCGTTGTTCGTGCCGTAGGTGATGTCGCAGGCGTAGGACGCCCGGCGCTGGGCGTCGTCCAGCCCGTGCACGATCTTGCCCACCGACATGCCGAGGAAACGGTAGATCCGGCCCATCCAGTCCGCGTCGCGGCTGGCGAGGTAATCGTTAACGGTGATGACGTGGACGCCCCGGCCCTCGAGGGCGTTGAGATAGACGGGGGCGGTGGCGACCAGCGTCTTGCCCTCGCCGGTGCGCATTTCCGAGATGGCGCCCGAATGCAGGATCATTCCGCCGATGAGCTGAACGTCGAAATGCCGCATCCCGACGGCCCGTTTGGCGGCCTCCCGGACCGTCGCAAAAGCTTCAGGAAGGATGTCGTTGAGCTTGGCCCCGTTGGCCACCTGCTGGCGGAAGTCCTTGGTGCGCTGTTTCAGCGCCTCATCCGACAGGGCCTCGGTCACCGGCTCGAGCGCATTGATGCGCTGGACGATGGACTTGAAAGGCCTGATTTTACGGTCGTTTACAGAGCCAATAAGCTTCTGGGCGATCCCGAACATAGACGACTACCCGCTGCCAGCCTTCCGCGACGGTCGCGGCGCCCCATGATATATAGTGTATCCGGGGGAGTTAACCGGCCTCGGCTACGTGCCGCGAAGCCGGGAATCTCCCTAAGGAAACGCCCTCGACTTGCGGTTTCGCGAGACGTAAGGACCGGGCTACCCAGTGTCAATCCGAGTGCTGGTTAGCCCTGACAGCTTGAGTACTGCTTAAAACAGCTTGAGGAGCAAAGGGATGGCTGGTCGCAGACCCCTCCTTGCCGGTGTCGCAGCGGTGCTTCTGGCCGTGTCCCTGGCCGCCTGCGGCAAGTCCGGGGAAACCACGGTCGATGTGGGTCCGGGCGAGACCGATTCAGCCGTCGCCGCCGTGGTCAATGGCGAGCCCATCTATGTCTCCGACGTCGACAATGAGGGCAGGTATCAGGGCCTGATCGAGGGCGTTGAAAAGCTCGAGGTCGATTCAGCCGAATTCAACGACATCCTCGACGATCTGATCCAGTTCAAGCTCCTGGCCCAGGAAGCCGAGACACGCGGGCTCGACCAGGATCCGCTGGCCCGGCACCGGCTCGCCTCGGCGCGCGAGACCATCCTCGGCAACATCCTCAAGGATTCGATCACCGCCGAACGGGTCGACGAGGCGGCGATCAAGAAGATGTACGAGCGCCAGATCGCGATCTGGGAGCTGGGGGACGAGGCCCATGTCCGCCACATCCAGGCCCAGTCCAAGGACGCGATCGACAAGGTCGCGGCAGAGCTGAAGAAGGGGATAGATTTCTCCGTCCTCGCCTCCCGCATGTCGACCGACACGACCACCAAGATGGAAGGCGGCGACCTCGGCTACATGAAGGCCGACGAGGCGACGCCCGAATTCGCCAAGGTGATCCGCGATACGCCCACCGGCGGCGTCTCCAAGCCGTTCGAGACAGAGGCGGGCTGGCACATCGTCAAGATCGACGAGCGCCGCAAGGAACAGCCGCCGTCTCTGGAAGAGCTGCGCGAGCCCATCGTGCAGCACCTCACCCGCATCCAGCTCGCCCAGCTCATGAAGCAGCTGCAGTCCGAGGCCAAGATCGAGAAGCGCACATCCCCGCGCAACTCGACACTGGAGATCGACCCGTTCGACCAGCCGGACGAGCCAAAGACACCGGCCGCTGCGCCCGCGCCGCAAACAGCCGCTCCGCCTGCCGATGCGCGTGACACTCCCGCGACAGCCGCCAAGCCGGCGCCTGCGCCAACAGCCGCCAAGCCCGCCGCTACACCGGCCGCCACGACCATTGCTCCCGCAAAACCGCCGGTGCAGCAGATCAAGCCGCCGGCGCCGGCGTCGTCGCCGGCGAAACCGAATATAGCTCCGGCCCAGCAGCCCTCCGGCCCGGTCAGCGAGACCCGTCCGCCGACCTAAGCGTGCCGAGCTTGCTCGCATGCAACTTCCACCGCGCGGCTTTCTGAAGTAAGCGGCTGCCCAGAGTTACTGCCGGGGTCGGCGGAGGAGTGGGCGCAAATGAGCAGCAACAAGGACCTTCCCGTATCCCCGCTCGCGCCTGAGCGCTTTCCGGTCATGCCCAAGGTCGGCGGCATGCAGGCGATCACCCATTCGCTCGGCCTCTACAAGGGCGCCACGCGCGACGATCTGCTGGTCGTCCACTTCCCGAACGGCGCATCCGCCGGCGGCGTCTTTACGAACTCGGCAACCCGCTCGGACGATGTCGACTGGGGCAGGGCGGCGCTGAAGGCGAGCGGCAAGGCCCGCGTTCTCGTCGTCAACACCGGCAATTCCAACGCCTTCACGGGCGCAGCAGGCATCGCCAAGAACCGCGCCACCATCGCCTCCGCTTCGAAAATGGCGGGCTGCACGGCTCACGAAGTCTTCGTCTCCGCCACCGGCGTGATCGGCGAGCCGCTCGATCCTTCGATCATCTCCGGGGGCGTCGAAAAGGTCTGGGGCAAGCTCGCGGAGCCCGACTGGAGCCGGATTGCCAACGCCATCCGCACCACCGACACGTTTGCAAAAGCCGGCGGGGAGATCGCCGACCTCAACCGCCGCAAGGTCGCCATCGCGGGCATCGCCAAGGGCTCGGGCATGATCATGCCCAACATGGCGACGACGCTGAACTATGTCTTCACCGATGCGGCCCTGACCTCCCGCGTCTGCCAGGCGCTGATCGCAAAGTACTGCGACCTCACCTACAACTGCATCACGGTTGATGGCGACACCTCCACCTCCGACACGCTGATGCTGTTCGCTACCGGGGCAGCCGGCGGAGAGCCGATCGACAATCCCGACGATCCGCGTCTCAAGGACTTCAGCGAAGCCCTGCACCGCGTGCTGAAAGACCTCGCGCTCCAGATCGTGCGAGATGGGGAGGGCGCCACCAAGATCATCGAGATCACGGTCACCGGCGCCGCGTCGGAAAAATCCGCCAAGACCATCGCCGCCTCGGTCGCCAACTCGCCGCTGGTAAAAACCGCGCTCGCCGCCGGCGACGCCAACTGGGGCCGCGTCGTCATGGCCATCGGCAAGGCCGGAGAGCCGGTCGAGCGCGACAGGCTCTCGATATGGTTTGCCGATCACATGGTCGCGAAGGATGGCGCCCGCGCGCCGGACTATTCCGAGGCGATCGCGACAAAGGCCGTCGCCGGTCCCGAAATCCTCATCCGCGCCGACGTAGGCGTGGGGCGCTCAAGTGCTACCGTTTGGACCTGTGACCTAACGGATGGTTACGTGAAGATAAACGGCGCCTATCGCAGTTGATGTAGTACATAAACCCGATCCTCACCCAGCCATGACAAAACAGCCATGACTACAAAGAGTGGCGCAAGACCGTTGCTTATCGTGGCCGCGGCGGCGCTCGTGCGGAGTGATGGGCGTCTGCTGCTGCAGCAGAGGCCCGAAGGGAAACACATGTCGGGTCTCTGGGAATTCCCAGGCGGAAAGGTCGAATCCGGTGAACACCCAGAGGGTGCGCTGGTTCGCGAACTCCGTGAAGAACTCGGCCTTGAAATCGCGGAAGCGAACCTCGAGCCCTTCCATTTCGTCAGCCACGCCTACGAGACGTTCCACCTCCTGATGCCGGTCTACCTGATCCGGACATGGGGCGGAGACATGGAAGCCAAGGAAGGTCAGCCGCTCGCCTGGGTTACCGCGGACGAAATCCGCAACTATCCAGCGCCGCCTGCCGACCTTCCGATCTACGAGCGATTTATCGACTGGTCGAAGGCGGGCCGCGCATGAAACTCTTCAAGACCCTCCTGAAGCTCCGCGACAAGGCAACCGGCGACAAATCCGGCGCGACCGTGATCGAGTACTGCCTCATCGCCGGCATCATCTGCATCGCCATCGTCGGCGGCGCGACCGCAGCCGGCAACGCCACCAACGGCGCCTTCAACCGGGCGAATGCAGGCTTCAGCGCCGCCACGTCGTCGTAACCTGGTTCAGCCTCAGGCCTAGCTGGGCTTGGGATCCGTCTTTTCTCCCGCCGGCAATTCCTTCGTCCCCAGCGCATCGGCGAGCCGCACCGTCGCGCTTCCTGGCCGCTTGGGCTTGGGCTGGTACGGCGCCGGCGCCCATCCCGACATCGTCACGAACTCGAACGTTGCGCGTGACTTTCCGTCGGCATCGGCAAAGCGTTGCGCGTAGATCTCCATCGCCCGCATGAGGATGCCGCGCGTCAGCGGCGGCGCATCGCGATTAACGAACGCAGCAGTCTCCCCCATCCCGCGAAGGTCTCCAACGAGACGCAAAGGATTACCGTACCGCACGGTCCGCGCATCATTGTCCGCCACCGGCATGGCGAACCCGGTGCGCTGCAGCAGCCCCGCTGCGTCGATCACATCCATGAACGGCGACACTCGGTTGGCCGCGCCGCCCCGCACCTCTTCCTCCGCCGCCAGCAGCGATTGGCGAAGTTCATT
>DASYKO010000227.1:0-5482 GCA_035995285.1 Hyphomonadaceae bacterium
GACCATGCCGCCTAGCGCCCAGCCTATCCTGCCGACCCCACGCAGGGTCGCGCCTGCGATCGCACGGGCGAACCCACGGTCCGGGCCTTCGAGCTTGCGGTAGGTCTTTGATTTGTCGAACGCGGTCTCGAGATCGACGCCTTCATCCAGCGTGAGCGTGATCAGTTCCGCCGCCGCCAGACGGCTCTGCCAGCCGGCAACCGCCGGTTTTTCAGCCTTCGGGTCCGGAGCTTTCCGGCTTTTTTTTCCTGCAGTGTCTTTGGGAGGGCGCGCCATCGCCGCGTCCCTAGAGCGGAATCGGCTTCTTTGGAAGCATATGGATCGCCTCAAGCAGTCGCGGCGGAGTTGAGCTGGCGTCAGAACAAGGCTCCACACCCCCCACCTGTCCGCCCCCCTTCGGGCGGGCGGGACCATGTTGCTCCAGCTTACCCAGATCGTTCGTTGTTCAATTTGCGCCACGAGGTCCCGCCCGCCCGAAGGGGGGCGGACAGGTGGGGGGTGGCTCACCTAGTTCCGATGTCAGTGCGTGTCCTGGGCCCGCCAGCGAGCAAACTTTTCTAATTTGGCGCCGACCCAATCAGTGCGGCACGCGCACGAACGCTATGCCGCTGGCTGTCCCCTCTTCCAGGCAGCGGCGCGTGCCGGAATCGACCCAGGTCGAGTTCACCTCCGCCAGCGCCGTGGCGCCTTGGCGCGCGGCCTCACGCTTGAGCGCGCGGAAGACGTCTTCCTTCGAGAACACCGGATCCTGCTTGGTCTTGCGGCACAGATCCGCCTTCACCGGCCCGATCACCTTCACGCCCTTTGGGACGGAGGGCACGATCATCATGTAGTCGGGCCGCGCCTCGAACTCCGCCGGGGTCATCTTCGCAGGGTCGATGGACGTGACCGTGCAGCCGGCCAGCACGAGCAGAGCCGCCGTCGCGAGCAAAAAGCGCATCGCCATCCCCCAAAATGATCTGGCCCAAACGAAAGCCGCGCCAGCGGTCTATCCCGGCGCGGCTTGTCTGAACCAGTGAGGCTAAGGTCGTAGGACCCGATCTTGGGGACCTTACTCCTTGCCTTCCATCTCCGCGGCTTGGCGGTGCAGGCGGGCGATGCGGCGTTCGGTGGGCGGGTGCGTGGCTGAAGCGGAGCGCTTGGGGCCGTGCAGCGGGTCGATGACGAACATGTGGGCCGTCGCGGGCGAACGTTCGGCCAGCGGATTGAGCAGCGACATGGTGTGGCGCTCGAGCTTGAGCAGCGCGTTGGCGAGGTTGATCGGCGCGCCGCAGATTTCCCCGGCCGCCTTGTCGGCTGCGTATTCGCGGGCGTGGCTCTGGCCGACGCGGGCGACGAGGCCGGCGACGATCTTGGAGACGCGCTTGCGCTGGCCGATCGGATAGGCGAGCAGGCCGAAAATCGTCGTCATCAGCACCGACAGGGCCGAGCAGACGCCCATGGCGAGCGCATCGCCGCGCTTCACATGCGCCAGCTCGTGGGCCACCACGGCCGAAACCTCGGAGCGGGACAGCGTCTTGAGCAGGCCGTCGGTGACGGCGATCGAGGCATGGTTGGTGTCGCGGCCGGCGACGAAGGCGTTGGGCTGGAAGGCGTCGACGATATAGGTGCGCGGGCGCGGCATGTTCGCGCGCATGGCCAGCTTGTCGCAATCGGCGACGAAGGCGCGGATCATCGGCGAGGGATCGTCCGAGCCGACTTCGCGGGCGTTGTGCAGCTTGAGCACGATCTTCTCGGCGTACCAGAAGATGATGAGGTGGAAGGACAGCGCCACCAGCGTGCCGATCATGGCGCCGTCTTTACCCGCGATGCTCCAGCCAATGCCCGCGAAGGCAAGGTGGACCAGAAGCATCAATCCGGCGGCTTTGAAGTAGCTCATCGCAACTCTCTCACGTCACTGGCGGGGTCAACCGCAAGGGTTCGGTAGTCTTGGTGAAAGGATCGCTTCCAAATCGCTGAAAATTGGTGAACGTTTCGGGGATGATGAACCGCGAAGATCATTCCGTTGACGAACACAATGCCGCTGCCGCAGCGTCTGCTGAGCCGGCTATTCCGGGGGCGGCCCCGGGTAAGTCGCTGACGCCAGAGGCAATTCGGGCGCTTCAGGAAGCCGAGGCGCGGCGCGTTGCCGCGATAGAGGCTGCGGGTGGGCAAAAACTGCCTACCGAAATCGGCGGCCGGGATGGCGAAGATCCCACACGTTACGGTGACTACGAGAAGAAGGGCCTGGCGGTCGATTTTTGACCGCTTGGAGCGCCGGGCCCCTGCCCGGCAAGGCGGCTCAGCGCTCGCGCTAGTGGTTGTTGAGGGAAAGAGCCGGGCGGGGGCCCGGCGCTCCAAGGATGGCGCTAAACCAGATTCGGCAGCGCCGCGAACAGGCCCAGGGCCAGACTGCCCACTACGATGCCCACCGCCGCCAGCCTCGGCCCGTGCATGCGGCTCCAGAGAAGAGCGCCCGTCAGCGCCATGGCGATGAGGCCGCCGGCCATCGTGTCGATGAACAGGATCCAGACCCAGCTCATGCCCACGCCCTTGTGCAGGTTCTTGATGAAGCCTGCCGCGTTCTGTTCCTGCTGGGACGCCTTCACGCTGGTTGAGCCGGGGACGTATTCGACATTGAGCACGCCGTTGGCGGCGTTGAATTGCTGCTTCCAGACTTCGGCCTGCTTCACTTCCTTGCCCATCAGTTCGACGCGTTCACCGGGTTGAGCCTGAGCTTGGGCCTGAGGCGTGCCGGTTGCTGCGCCACGATCCCCTCCCCGCTGGCCTTCGGCCCGCGGAGCGCCGCCACCACCGCCGCCTTCAGCACGCGGGGCACGCGGTTCGATCGAGAGGCCGAACTGGCCCTGCGCCCATTTGCCGAGATCCTCCGGTGACTTGATCAGTGTGGGATCGACCGCGATGTCCGCCGCCATCACCTCGCGCGGCGCTCCCGTGTCGATCTTCAGCGTGGCGCGGTGGTTGAGCAGCATGCCGCTGGTGCCGATGATCAGGAAGGCGAGCGCGCCCCAAAAGCCTGTCCAGGCGTGGATGCGCTTCAGCCACACCAGGAACGCGCCGCGATTGAGCGCCGCAGGCACGAACAGCAGCGTGCCCGGCGGGCCTTTCTTCTTTCTGGTCTCGCCCAGCGGCGACGGATTGGTTTGCGCGTCCATGTCAGACCTCGGTCCAGCGTCTCATCAGATTGTGGAATACGGCCGTCAGCCCCAGCACGGCCTCGTGCGCGTCGCCCAGCGCAGCGCGCGTCTTCATGATCGACTGGTCGAGCTGGTAGAGCAGCGCCCGCTCGCCATCATCCTTCACCATCGACTGGATCCAGAAGAAGGACGCCCAGCGCGAGCCGCGCGTCACGGCCTCGACACGATGCAGGCTGGAGGCCGGATAAAGCACCATGTCGCCGGCTGCGAACTTGATGCTCTGCTCGCCATAAGTGTCCTGGATGACGAGTTCGCCGCCGTCATAATCCTGCGGGTCGGAGAGGAAGAGAGTCGCGGACAAATCCGTGCGCACGCGGATGTTGGGGCCCGGAATAAACCGGATCGCGTTGTCGACATGCGCGCCGAAATTCATGCCCACGTCATAGCGGTTGAACAGCGGCGGGAAGACGCGGAACGGCACGGCGGCTGAACTGAAATGCGCATTGCGGCCCAGCGCCCGCAGCACGATCTCGCCGAGCGCCCTCGCCTGCGGAGCGTCCTCGGGGACCTGCAGGTTGTGCTTGGCTAAAGCCGATTGCGCGCCCGCAGTCACGCGTCCATCCACCCATTGCGTGCTTTCAAGCACGGAGCGGCAGTGCGCCACTTCTTCCGCGCTGAGCACGGCTTCGATCTTCACCAGCATGTCCGCCTACCCTCGTGGGCGTTGTTCGTTGGTCGTGTTCTTTTGGGGACTTTTGTCCCTCTACAAAAAGGGCCGGACACTTGAGTGCCCGGCCCAGTTGCAGTGGCGTGATCGGGGAGGATCAGTAGACCACGCCGAGGGTCGCGATGAAGTAGCGCCCGGGTGCGGGCACTACGCGGTTGGAGTTGACCTGGCTGAAGAAGAGTTCGTCCGCCAGGTTGTAGGCGTTGATTGAAAGCCGGAAGCGGTCCCACCCGTAGGACGCCATGGCGTCGAAGGTGATGTAGGACGGCGCCTGGCTGAACGCGGCGGCGGTTGGCGCCACGGCAGGCGTGGCCAACGGTGCACCGGGATTGTAACCGGTGTTCGCAAGCAGCACGCGGTCCTGGTAGGTGACGCCGAGGCCCGTCTGCAGGCCCGCAAGAATGCCCTCGTCGAAATTGTAGGTCGTCCAGAGGCTCGCGGCGTTCTTGGGCGTATAGACCACCTGCTTGCCGATATTGCCCGGGTTGGTTGATTCCGTCGTCTGCGCGTCGGTGTAGGCGTAGGTGAAATTATAGCCCCAGGTCTGCGTGATGTTGCCGGCAAGGCCGATCTCGACGCCCTTGGCTTCCTGGCTGTCGCCCGAGGTGATGATCAGGTTGCTGAGCGGATCGGTTTCCTTGGCGTTGTTCTTCTTCACGTCGAAGATTGCCGCCTGCAGCATCATCTGCGGGAGGATCTGCGCGCGGATGCCCAGTTCGTAGCTTTCGTTCTTTTCCGGATCGAGATCCTTCGTGCTGATCGAGGCGCCCGCGCCCGGCCCGGAGATGGTCGAGCCGTTGGAGACGGTGATGCCCGGCGGCGTCGCCGACGTCGCGTAGCTCGCATAGACCGTGTAGGCGTCGGACGGCTCCCAGATCACCGAAATGCTCGGCGAGACGAAGTCGCTGTTGGAAGACAGTGGGGCGAAGTTGGTGGAGGCCAGCACGTCCGGGTTGGTGGTCGAGGCGACGAAGTTGGTCTGGTCCTGGTCGAACTCGTACCACTGGGCGCGCACGCCTGCCTTCACCGACCATTGGTCGTTGAACCAGAACCGGTCCGACAGGAAGAGCGATACGTCCTTGGCGGATGACTTGCGGGTGTTGTTCTTGACCGCGGTGAGCGCCGGGCTCGGCGAATGGATCGGATCGAAGACGTTCTTGGGCGCGCGCGTGCGGGCGTCCCCTGCAGGGTAGTAGTTGAACTGGTCGCGGTCATTGGTCTGCCAGGAGACGTCCCAGCCGGCCATCGCCTCGTTCTTGAAGCCGGCGATCGGCGCAGTGACGCTGGCGATCGAGACGTTCTGCACGCCAAGCGTGGTCTGGTCGTAGGGCCCGGGCCCGCCGATCGCGACCAGGGGGATGGTCGCGGGATTATTGTCGGTGAACGCCGTCGAGCACGCCGCGTTGCAGGCGTTGGGAACGGTCTGGCGGAAATAGCGCCAGTAATCTCCGAACTTGGTGTCGCTGGTGAGCGTGAGCCAGTCCTTCACCTCGTGGCGCAGCTTGGCCGTGACGGTGAGGACCTTGGTGTGATCGACGTCGGCTTCGTAGCCGTAGAAGTTCGTCGATTTCACGCCGAAGTTTGTATAGGGCACGGCCACCGTGCGCAGCGGCTCGCC
>DASYKO010000228.1:0-15899 GCA_035995285.1 Hyphomonadaceae bacterium
AGGGTGACCGCTACAACTCCACCGCCCCACGGCCGGGAAAGAACGACCAATCGGGGCGCGTGAAGACGCGCATCGCTGGCCCACCATAGCCAGCACAGGACTACCCACGGCGCCAATCACGCGCCCCGCTCCCTCGTTTGAGGGGAGAGAACTGCAGCGACCCGCGGGGCGAGCGAGCCCGTGCGAAAGCGGACGCGCGCATACCCGTACGGTGCATTAGGGCGAAGCCCGTAATGCACCATCTTCGTCGGCGTGGCGCGATAATGCGTTGAGAGCACTGTCTCGACGCACCTTCGGTGGGCGTGGCGCGATGGCGCCTTCCGGCCTTCGGCCTAATGCACCCTACGACGACTGTGATGTTTGAAATGGAAGCGCGAAACTCTCAACGGACAAAGCCGCGCCCTACTCCAGATGCAGATACGCCGGGTCGAAGGATGAGATCTCGGCGAGGCGGTCGCGGTCGATGAGTTCGATCGAGCCCTTGCGGTATTCTGCGGTCTTGTCTTCCGACAGGCGGCGGAACGTCCGGTTCACGTGGATGACGCTGATGCCGAGGATGTCGGCGAAGTCTTCCTGGTTGAGCGGCAGTTCGATCGTGCGGCCCTTCATCTGGCCGATGGCCGACAGCCGCGCCTCCAGTTCGCACAGCGCATGCGCCAGCTTCTCGAGGCTGTCGCGGCGGCCGAGGGAGACCACACGCTCGGCGAGGATCGATTCTTCTTGTGCGGCAGTCCACGCGAGAGCTGCCGAGAGACCCGGATAGCGCTCGAAAATCTCGTTAGCCGGCGGCTCGATGCGGATGACGCTGACAGCGGTACGCGCCGTGAGGTCGAAGCTCGACGCCTTGAACAAAACCGAGTCAGCGCAGAGGATATCGCCCGGCAGGGCATAGTTGACGATCTGCCTGCGCCCGGACGCAAGGCCCCGGGAGCGGAACACCCAGCCGCTTTCGATCAGGTAGAGCGAAGGACAACGCTCCCGCTCCTTCACGATCGGACGGCCGGCGCCGATTTCCACGCGGTCGCGCGCCAACGTCTTGATGTCGCGAACGACGGTGTCGGCAAGCGGCCCCAGGCTCGCCAGCTTGCGGCGGAGAAGGTCAGCAGCTCTCTCCAGTGAGGAGTCCGTGCGGGCCATGCTCGACAGGTCCGTCAAACGCTCGTCCAACCGCGGCGAACCGCGGCGGCCTTGTGCGTGACGACTTCACGGGAGAAGCAAACGGAGGGGAGAAAATCGGATTGGGAACAAGCACAAATAGGCGTTGTGCGAGGCATGGACCACCTTCGTTAGTGTCGTCCGCCCCGACTATCCCAGATCAACGCAACGCGACTTTACCCTTGTTAGTTCCCTTAAAAAATCATGAGAGCTTGGCAAGCATCACGTATTCGCTGCTGCGAGAAGGTTCATCAGCAGCAACGGCATCTGTCGTCACGAGGAGCGCCCCTACGAAAGACTGGGGGAAAGAACCCTGTTCACCTTCGCGACATGCGGACATTAAAGCTATCCACAGGCCTTGTCGCTATCGCACGCTAAGGGCGCGCGAGGCGAGGATGGCCCGACCGCCCGGCGCTTCGAGGATGTAGCGGATCTCCCACTCGCCGGCCTCGGGCGCGGTGAGTTCGCCGGGGCTCGTCGTCGTGGTGTAGAAATAGTCGCTCTCGCCTGACGTGGCGGTGTTTCCCTTGTGCACGAGGTCGACATAGTCGCCGCTCGATTTGGGGCCCGTCCATTCGACCTTGAACGCCTTGCCCTTGGCGGCAGTGTCCGGTGCGTTGAGCGTGGCCTTGGGCGTCGTGACCTTGAGAGCCGACTTGGCGGAGAGGATGCGGCCGCCCGGCCCTTCGAGTACGTAGCGGATCTCGTAATCGCCCGCCGTCGACGGCGCCTCGATCTTCGCGGGATTGCCGGCGCTGGTGTAGGCGTAGGTGATCTCGCCACTTGTTGCGGTCACGCCTGCCTTGACGAGGTCGACATAGTCGCCCTTGCCGTTGGATCCGGTCCACTGCACCTCAAGAGCCTGCCCGGCTTCTGCTGTCGCCGGCGCCTGCAGCGTGGCCGTGGCGGCGGTGATCGTCAGCGGCGCGACGGTCTTCACGGCGCGCGGGGTGGCGTTGCCCATGTCGAGAACGTAGCGTACGTCATAGTCGCCCGGCGCGGTCGGCGCGCGCAGGGAGACTGTCCCGTTGGTCTGGCGGACATAGGCGTAGGTGATCTCGCCGCTGGTGTTGGTGAAGCCGCGCGGCACGAGGTCGATATAGTCGCCCTGATTGCCCGGGCCGGTCCATGTCACGTTGATGCTGGCGCCGGCAACGGCGGAGGGCGGAGACGTGATCGAGGCCTCGCCATCCTTCGCAGGCGCGTTGGGATCGGCGGGAGCTGGGGCTGATGCCGTTGGGGTGGCAGGCGTTGCAGCGACCGGATCCGCTTCCTTCTTAGGCGTACAGGCGGCAAGCGCCAGGCCAGCAACAGCCATCATTACGAAAGACGAACGCATTCCGACCTCCCACGTTTAGACGCGCCTTTAAGCACATCCCGGCAGCAGGATGCCACTCAACATTTCCGTGGCCCTTCCTACATTTACAGTGACCCCCATTTTGGGGGATCAGGGGTACGGGAGGGTTTCAGATGTTGCTTTCCTGGTTTGCCACCGCCGCCGCCCTCCTCCTGGGGGCCTGGCTGCTGCCCGGCGGCGTGTTCGTCGGCGGCGTCCTGTCCGCCCTCATGGCGGCCGCCCTGCTCGGCTTCGTCAATATGACGATCAAGCCGATCCTGTTCATTCTGACTTTGCCGATCACTCTGATCACGCTCGGCCTCTTCACCTTCGTCATCAACGCCATGATGCTCGGGCTCGTCAGCTGGATGCTGCCTGGCTTCGAGGTGCGCAGCCTGATGAGCGGCATCGGCCTCGCCATCATCATTGCCATCGTCCACGCGTTCGCCGTGAGCGTGTTCGGCGACAAGCGCCGTGAACGCCGGATGCGCGAATTCGATCGATGACTGACGACCGGTCTGGCGCGCCCTCGCAATTTCCTGTTGCCAACATTTAGCAATTAGGCTAAATGTTTTTGGTATGCCGAAGTCTGACGCATACGAGACGCTGTTCACCGCACTGGCGCACCCGGCGCGGCGGCACATCCTGATGACGCTCAATTTCGAGGGCGGAGACATGATCGCGGGCGACATCGCTGCTCTCTTTGCCCACGCGTGGCCAACAACCACGCGGCACCTCAAGGTGCTGGAGGATGCGGGCCTGGTGAAGCACGAAAAGCAAGGCCGCGAGCGCGTCTACATCCTCGACCGCAAGAAGCTGGCGCTGGCGCGCGACTGGCTCGACTGGTTCTTCAAACCCACTAGCTGAGAGACGACATGCCCGCCGAAATCCCGCAAATGTTCCGCATGAATCTCGAGGTGGGCGATGTCGCCGCCGCAGCCAAGCTCTATGGCGACCTCTTCGTCCAGCCTGCGCGCCCGCAGCCCGGCAACCGCGTCTACCTGAACTGTGGGCCCGTCACGCTGCAGGTGGTCGGCGTCTCCCAGCCGCACGCCGCGCCGAAGGCGCTCTACTTCACGGTCAACGACCTCGACGCCGTGCACGCCCGCGCGAAGGCGCTGGGCGTCGACTCCGGCGGCATGGTGCACGGCGCCCGCGGCGGCGACATCCGCGTCCAGCCCTGGGGCGAGCGCTCCTTCTACGCCGGCGATCCGTGGGGCAACACGTTCTGCTTTGTGGAAGCGGGTACGGTCTATGGGGGCTAGTGCGTCTTCGGATTGCAGCGCCTCCGGCAGCCGCTAGGATCGGCTCTTCGCAAACCGAGGGGACGCCAATGGCGATGCGCTGGACGCTGGCAATCGCAAGCCTCGCTCTCCTCGCCTGCGCTACGGCGAGCTTCGAAGGCACGCCGATCGCGGAGTGGGCCGGCGCTTATGGTAATGAAGCGCCGATTGTCCGGGAGGCAGTTCCCAATGACAGCCGCAAGCTTGCTATCCCGACATTCTACGGAGTGGTCGAGAATGTCCTCGAGATCAGGCCGACAGGCCCGACGCGGGCGCGCGTCGACATAAGGCTGTACTACCCCCGCGGCCATCAGTGCGGCGTAACGGCGGATGCGGACCTGAAGGATGGCAAGCTGGTGCTCGACGCCAACAGCGAGGACGGCCCTTGCCAGCTTTTCGTGACGCGCGAGAAGAACCGCGATGGCCAAGACGTTCTTGCGATCTGGGAGAACCGCGAGGTTTCGAAAGCCTGCTACATCTATTGCGGCGCCAATGCCCGGCTCTCTGCATCCATACCGGTTGCCAGCCGCCATGCCGCGCCGAAGACGCCGGTCACTCAGCTGGACGAATAGCCCTTGCGGCGCGCCGTCCGGCATCCCAGCTTTCATGGACCAACGGGACGGGGCTTCCGATGACATATCTGGTCTGCGCGTTCGTCATGGCGCTCGCAGCGATGCTGCTGGCGCCGGATGCGCCTGTCTCGCGTTGGCTGAAGCGCCTGCTCGTGGAACGCCCCTTCGAATGGCTGGGCCGCCGCAAGCGCGAGCAGATCGCGCTCTGGATACTCTTCGCAGCGTTCATCACTCTTTGCATTTGGGCCCCCGATATGGCGCGGGGCTTTGCCGCGCTGTTTGCCAGCGGCATGGACGGCGTTCCCATCATCATGGCGCTGCTCGATGGATCGGTGATGCTGGAAATCCTCATGGCGGTCTGGCTTGTGGGGAACGCGTTCAAGCCGCTGTGGCGTGTCATTCGCAGGGCGATGGACGCGGCCGGGTCCGTGGCAACCAACGCCCTGCGCATCGTTCGCCGCCAGCGCGCACGGGACCGCAAGCGCCCGGCCAGCCGCAAACCGCGAAAACCGGATGATTCTTCGTCCGAACCGGGCTGGCAGGGCTTGGCATTTGCGTGATCCGAGGCCTTGTGCCGAAGGACAGGCTTCCTAACTCTTGGCAAGACAACCGTGTCCGGATTCCCCGGACCGGTCCATATTCCGGGATGCCGACTTCGGGTCCCATCCGACTTCAAATCTGACTGCTTCTCGAAGGGTCACACATGGATTTTGAACGCTATACCGAGCGTGCCCGCGCCGCCGTGCAGAGCGCCCAGACCAACGCGCTCGCCTCCGGGCACCCGCAAATGCTGCCCGAGCATCTGCTGAAGGCGATGTTCGCGGACCGCGACCGCCTCGTCCCCAATCTCATCCGCGCCGCAGGCGGCGACGCCGATCTTGCCGCGCAAAACATCGACAAGCTGCTCGCCAGCCAGCCGCGCGCGCAGGGCGGCCAGCCCCAGCTCAGCCAGGACCTCGCCCAGCTGTTCCAACTCGCCGAGAAGGAAGCCACGGACGCAGGCGACGACTACGTCACCGTGGAGCGCTTGCTGCTCTCCGCCACCAAGGGCAAGGCGGCCGATGCGCTGAAAGCCGCAGGCGCAACCACCAACGCGCTGGTGAAGGCCATCGCCGAACTTCGCAAAGGGCGCACGGCGGATACGTCGACATCGGAAGAGAAATACGAAGCCCTGAAGAAGTATTCGCGCGACCTCACCGAGGCGGCGCGCAAGGGCAAGCTTGATCCCGTGATCGGGCGCGATGAAGAGATCCGGCGCTGTATCCAGGTGCTGAGCCGCCGCACCAAGAACAACCCTGTACTGATCGGTGAGCCCGGTGTCGGCAAGACCGCGATCGCCGAGGGGCTGGCGCTGCGCATCGTCAATGGCGATGTGCCGGAATCGCTGAAAGAGAAGAAGCTGCTCGCGCTCGACATGGGCTCGCTCATCGCCGGCGCGAAATTCCGCGGCGAGTTCGAAGAGCGGCTGAAAGCCGTCCTGCAGGAAGTGACGCAGGCGCAGGGCGAGATCATCCTGTTCATCGACGAGATGCACACGCTGGTCGGCGCCGGCAAGGCCGAGGGCGCGATGGACGCTTCCAACATGCTCAAGCCCGCCCTCGCCCGCGGCGAGCTGCATTGCGTGGGCGCGACCACGCTGGATGAATACCGCAAGAATATCGAGAAGGATGCGGCGCTGGCTCGCCGCTTCCAGCCGGTGTTCGTGGGCGAGCCGAGCGTGGAAGATACGATCTCCATCCTGCGCGGACTCAAGGAGAAATACGAAGTCCACCATGGCATCCGGATCTCGGACGCCGCCATCGTCGCCGCCGCGACGCTGTCCAACCGCTACATCACCGACCGCTTTCTTCCGGACAAGGCCATCGACCTGATGGACGAGGCAGCCGCGCGCCTGCGCATGGCGGTTGAATCCAAGCCCGAGGAGCTGGACGAGATCGACCGCCGCCTGATGCAGATCCGCATCGAGGCCGAAGCGCTGAAGAAGGAAAAGGACGAGGCCTCTCGCGACCGGCTGAAACGCCGCGAGATCGAGATCAAGGAATTGCAGGCGAAGTCGGACGAGATTTCAGCGGCCTGGAAAGCCGAGAAAGGCCGCCTCGCCGGCGCAACCAACGCCAAGGACCAGCTGGACAAGGCCCGCGCCGAGCTTGCCGACGCCGAACGCCGGGGGGATTTCTCGGCAGCGGGCGAGATCAAGTATGGCCGTATTCCTGCGCTCGAAAAGCTGATCTCGGAAGCGGAAGGCCGGACCGACTCTGCCGACAAGAACGCCAAGGCGCCGCTGGTGAAGGAAGTCGTGGACGCCGACGCCATCGCGGCGGTGGTGTCGCGCTGGACCGGCATTCCGGTCGACAAGATGCTCGAAGGCGAGCGCGAGAAGCTGCTGCAGATGGAAGACGGGCTGCGCAAGCGCGTCGTCGGACAGGACGAGGCGCTTGAGATCGTCGCCAACGCGGTGCGTCGCGCGAGAGCGGGCCTGCAGGATCCGAACAAGCCGATCGGCAGCTTCATCTTCGTCGGCCCCACGGGCGTGGGTAAGACCGAGCTGACCAAGGCGCTCGCCGAATTCCTGTTTGATGATGAGCACGCCGTGCTGCGGCTCGACATGTCGGAGTACATGGAAAAGCACGCCGTCAGCCGCATGATCGGCGCGCCTCCGGGCTATGTCGGATATGAAGAGGGCGGCGCGCTGACCGAAGCCGTGCGCCGGCGCCCGTATCAGGTGATCCTGTTCGACGAGATCGAGAAAGCGCACCCGGACGTGTTCAACACGCTGCTGCAGGTGCTCGATGATGGCCGCCTCACGGATGGCCAGGGCCGCACCGTGAACTTCAACAACACGCTGATCGTGATGACGTCCAACCTCGGCGCGCATGCGATCGCGGAAGACAAATCCGAAGGCGACATCTCGGGCCACACGCGCGATTCAGTGATGGAGGCGATCCGCGGCCATTTCCGCCCGGAATTCCTCAACCGCATCGACGAGATCGTCTTCTTCAAACGCCTCGGCCGGGCCGAGATCGACCGGATCGTGGGCGTGCAGCTCAAGCGCCTGGAGAAGATCCTCGCCGACCGCCGCATCACCATCGCGGTGGACGACAAGTCGATGCACTGGCTCGCCGAACGCGGCTATGACCCCGTCTACGGCGCGCGCCCGCTCAAGCGCGCGATCCAGAAGGAAGTGCAAGACCCCCTCGCCCGCATGATCCTCGAAGGCCGCATCAAGGACGGCGACGCGGTGAAGGTGACGGTCGAAGGCGGCGCACTGGCGCTCAATGGCGTGCCGACGGGACTGATCGGCAAGAAGGCGGGAATGAACTAGGTCTGATTGGTTAAGGCCGACCGGGGACTGGCGCGAATTGTGCTTGTGCTTCGAGCATGAAAATCCGCGACCTTCCCCGGCCGGTGACGGCCGCCAAATCGGATTCCACGCCCAATGGCGAATGGATCGGATTTACTCCGATCGGAAGAGGCCCGGGCGCCCCCAAGCAATGCGAAAGCGCCATTCGTGGCCAGATGGGCGACGGTTACGTGCTTGAGTACGTTTCGCTGACCGAGGTCAAACCGAATCCGGGCTTCGAGAAAGATCCGGACTTCCTGAGCATGAAGCAGCGGCACAAGGATGAGGCCGGCAGCCTACTGGCTGTTGCGCGCCTCGGTCGAGGCATGCCGCTTGCCGAGCTGATCGGGCCCAGAGAGTTCCAGCACGTGCAGCAGAAATGGGCGAACGGTACAGGCGTCAATGATCGCTGGGCTATGGCGTTTCCCATCCTCGAGCGGTACGCCATCGTCGACATGCCCGACGCAAAGACGCTGCTCGGCAAACCACTCTACAAAAAGACATTTGCAACCAAGAATGGCTACCTTCGAATACTCGGAGACGATGTCCGCGCGCGAATAGCCGATCTCGAGATCGAGCCGATCACCCTGCGCAAACCCTGGGCCCACATCCGGGCCGAGCGCACGCCGCTCCGCAACATGCGCGAGGACTATTACGGCGCGATCGAAGGCCTGTCCGAGGAGCAGGTGCGCAAGCTGTTGAAACGCGCGCGCAGGATCGCCGAGCGGTTCGTGAATCTCCGCGAAAACGAAGGGACCCTGCTATGCGAACACTGCGGCTTTGATCCGGCGGTGGTCTTCGCTTCAGAGGCCGTCTCACCACGCTCTCTACTCGATGCGCATCACAAGACGCCCTTGGAGCAAGGCCGTCGCAACACTACGGTCAACGATTTCGCCCTGCTTTGCCCGACCTGCCACCGGATCGAACACCGCCGCCTGAAAACCGGCGCAACGCCGCGCCGGCAGCACCATCCAAACAATTTGGCCGGGCCGACAAGCGTCGGCCCGGCCGTCATGTCCGTCAGCGAAGACTAGGGCTTGGGCACTGTCGGCGCGATGCTCACGGGCATCGAGATGCCGGGCCAGTCGGTGGCGACGCCGCCTTTTTCAGCCGGCGTGTATTTCATCTTGGCGACGGCTTCGATCAGCGGCGGGTTGGCGGCTTCGACGGTGCAGTTGGGCTGGATGTCCTTCGGCACGCCATCGGCGCCGACGGTGAATTTGAGGTCGCACTTGTCTTGCTGCTTGAGGCGCTGGATCACCTTCGTGAGGTCGCTTTCCTGCACGCCGCGGATCATGCTCGGCGGCTTCTCTCCGCGCGGATCGACGGCGGCGGTAGCCACAGTGCCGAACTGGAAGGGCTGCTTGCGCGGGCGCGAGGAGAAGAAATAGCCGCCCACGACTTCGGCTTCCCACTCGGCGCCTTCAACGGCGCGCACCACGTAGGGAATGAAATCCGGCGAGGGGCAGTCGACAGCGATGTTCTTGGCCTTGCCGTTTTCACCGACGATGTAGGTGGCGGTGCACAGGCCGGACTGGCCGGTCACCTTGATGCCTTCCTTGATCGGCTCGGCATCGAAGGGCTTGATCTGCTTCATCGGCCGGTCGGCCAGGGTGGTCTTCGTATTCTGCGCAAAGGCGGGCGCGCCTACGAACGCTGCCAGAGCGAGCGCACAAACCATAAGTTTCATGTTGTCCTCCCGGGGATTGTATGGGGCGCCGGGCAGCCATCCTGTCCACCCGGCCTCAAGATTGGCCGGAACATTACACCGGTCCCGCGCCTTGATCGAAGAGGGAAAAGGCGCCCGGACTGCCTTGGTTGGGGGCCAATCCCTCACGCCCGCGTGAGCACGGCCCGGGAGAAACCGCCAAAACGGCCCAAAAAGTCACAGCCGGGGCCTTCTTCACCTTCTCTTGTGCATGTGCGAACACTCTGGACTCGCGGTCTGAGGATCGCGTGCTAGCTTCCCGCCATTCTCGGGGCGCTTCCAGTACACCTAGCTTCAGTTCAGGCGTGAGACGGACTGCATGACCGGCATTCAGACCATCGGCGTCATCGGCGCCGGACAGATGGGCAACGGCATCGCGCACGTATGTGCGCTCGCAGGCTTCGACGTCCTGCTGACCGACGTGTCGCCCGAACGTCTCGAGGCCGGGATCAAGACCATCCAGCGGAACATGGACCGCCAGGTCATCCGCCAGCTCATTACCAAGGATGCACGCGACGCCGCGATGAAGCGGCTCAGGCCTGTCAAATCGCTCTCGGATTTCACCAGCGTCGAGTTCGCCATCGAGGCGGCGACCGAGAAGGAAGCCGTCAAGAAGCAGATCTTCGACGAGCTCTGCCCCAAGCTGGCGAAAGACGCGATGGTGGCGACCAACACCTCGTCGATCTCGATCACGCGGCTGGGTACGTCCACGGACCGGCCCGAGCGCTTCATCGGCCTGCACTTCATGAACCCGGTTCCGATGATGGAGCTGGTCGAAGTGATCCGCGGCCTCGCCACCGACCAGCAGACCTATGAGGCGGCCGTCCACATCGTCGAGCGGCTGGGCAAACACGTCACCAATGCCGAAGACTTCCCGGCCTTCATCGTCAACCGCGTGCTGATGCCGATGATCAACGAGGCGGTCTATACGCTCTATGAGGGCGTCGGCTCCGTTGAAGGGATCGACACCTCGATGAAGCTGGGCGCGCACCATCCGATGGGCCCGCTGGAACTCGCCGACTTCATCGGCCTCGATACGTGCCTCTCCATCATGCAGGTGCTGCACGATGGCTTGGCCGACAGCAAATACCGCCCCTGCCCCTTGCTCGTGAAATACGTGGAAGCAGGCTGGGTCGGCAAGAAAGTGGGCCGCGGCTTCTACGACTATCGCGGCGAGAAGCCGGTACCTACTCGCTGACACTATGAGCACTGGGGCCCGGGAAACCGGGGCTGGATAGACATGGCCGTCGCACTGATCACAGGCGCCAACCGCGGCATCGGCCTTGCGCTGGTGAAAGCGTATGCCGGGCGGCGCGACAAGGTCTTCGCCGCCGTCCGCCGCACATCCGACCGCGCCGAGCTTGATGCCTTCGTCGAGACCCAGCGCAAATGGGTCGAGGTGATCGAGATCGACGTCAACGATCCCGCCACCATCGGCAAGGCGCGCCGCAGGCTCGAGGCCGAGCCGATCGACGTGCTGGTCAACAATGCCGGCGTCATGGGCCCAGACCGGCAATCCGCCACCGACATGGATTATGACGGCCTGATGGACGCCCTCGCGGTGAACTCCGTCGCGCCGCTGCGTATCGCCAACGCCTTCCTGCCGAACGTGAAGGCCGCCAAGGGCAAGATCATCGCGCTCTCGTCCCAGATGGGCTCGATGCAGAGCGCGTCCTCGGATTCGCTGGCCTACCGCGTCTCGAAAGCAGCTCTCAACCGTCTGATGCGCGGCCTTGCCGCCGAGCTGAAGCCGCAGGGCATCCCCGTGCTCATCGTCCACCCGGGCTGGGTGAAGACCGAGATGGGAGGCGAAGGCGCCACGCTCTCGCCGGAAGATAGCGCTACCCAGCTTCTCAAGCTGATCGACAAGCTCGACATCTCCTCCACCGGCCGCTTCCTGGCCTGGAACGGCAAGGAGCTGGCGTGGTAGCGGCCTAGCGGTCGTAATAGGTCAGGTCGACGGCGCCGGTTTTCGTATTCACCACCCAGACGCGGCGCAGCGGGCCATGTGCGCTGGCGCCATCGAACAGGGTCAGCCCGTCCGCGCCGAGCACCACGCGATCGCCGTCTGCTCCGAGCACGAGCACATTCGGCAGCATCTCGTTTTCCGGGTCGAACAGATCGCCCATGCCGGGCAGCTTTTCCCATCTGATGGTCTGAAGCAGCCTGAAGCCGCCATTGGCGTCCAGCTCTGCGATGAATGCAGTCTTACTGAAATCCCCGCCCGCCACCAGGAGGCGCTTGCCCGCAACGTCGTGGAAGACGCTCGCCGGATGGTTGCGCCCAGTCGAGGCCAGCTTCGTCCACTGCCCGGTGGAGAGCGTGAAGGCCATGATATCGCCCGCCGCGCCGCCGGACTGGAACACGGCAATCAGCCGCTCCGCCGAGCTGTCATAGGTCATCGCCGCAAAATTGCCGACCTTGATCGATTGCTCCTCCGGCGTCGGCAACCGCTTGAGATAGACATCGTCCGGCGACGTCATTTCGATGATGTCGTCCCGCCGATACCAGCGGAACACCGCGGCGTCCGAGGCGGCGAGGCCCGGGTATGACGTTCTCTTGCGCTCTTCCACCAGCGAGCCATCGGGGCGGAAAATCCCGGCCTTGCCCCCGATTTCCGTCTCGATCCGCAGCGTCTCGCTCGCGGGCAAAGCAATACGCCGCAGCCTCAGATAGTCCGGCGCAAGCTGCGGCAGGCCCGCATCCACATCGTTGATGAAATAGCCGCCGGCAGGCGCGTGATAGTTTCCCTGGAAGCTGTCGAGTTTCTCGAAGCCGAGTTTGGGAGACAACGCCTCGACGAGGAAGCGGAAACCTTCTCCCTCCGTGTCGTAAGTTGCCTCAACTTCCTTCTCGACCAGGAGCTTGTCCGGCGGCGATCCGTTGACCTCAACCGAGGCCTTTTCCGCGCCATAGCCGATGAGCGCGACCGTACTGATCTTCGTGCCAGCGCGCGCGGTGACCTTCCAGTTGATCGCATCATAGGCGCCCAGCACCAGCGCAACGTCTGCGCCCGGCCGGTCGACCGTTACCGGAATGACGTTTGAGGAAGGCGGCCCTGGCCAGGCCGGACGCGGTGGACACTTCGCCATGCATTCACTGAACGGCTTGGCGTATTTGATCGGCATGCACTGCTGCGCACAGGTAAGGTGTGCAGACATGGCGAAGTTGTGCCCTTCATAGACGCCGACGGCGTGAAGCTCCTTCACCAGCGTTCGCGGCAAGGGCGCCGGGGCCGGTGGGGATTGTGGCGGCTGTGCAGGCGGCGGCTGTATTTCGGCAGGGGCGGCCGGCGCATTCGGGGGCGCGGCCGGTGCGGCCTTCTCCTCCCGAGCGCCGCAGGCGCAGAGCAACAGCAAGGCGATGGTCGCGGACAGCCGCATATGTCCCCCCAGATCCCGCCGAAGAATCTAGCCCGCCATCCTTAACGGATCGATCAGGCGCAGCCGCAAATTGTCATGCAGCGGCGCCCGCTTGTTCTCAAAAACGCGGGGCCAAAACAAAAGAGCCGGGCGCTGGCCCGGCTCTTTCGCGTTTTGGATTATACCAGCCTTACTGCGGCTTGGCGGCCGGCGTCGCTGGCTTGGCGGCAGTCGGCTTCGCAGCCACGGGCTTCGGCTTGGCAGCCTCTGCAGCGGCGGCTTTCTCGGCGGCGTTCTTCTCCTGCACGCGGGCGCCGGACATGATGCCGTGGAGGGCGTAATTGCCTTCATGGCAAGCGTATTCATAGAGGCGCTGCACTTCGAGCGGGTGGAATTCGTACTCCCCGCCCCACGGCGCATCCCAGGTGTCCGGATCCTCGAGCGCGAAGGAATAATAGAGCCGGTCGTCGGCCACGCGCTTGAACTTCTCGGTGACCTTCAGGTTCTTCCACGAGGGGCCCGGCTGCATGGCCTGGCTCTGCGGGATATTGGTTGTTTCCACGACCAGCGTGTCGCCTTCCCACCAACCGATCGAGTCGCCGAAATACGGGCGGACATCGTCATTGCGGTGCTTGGAGTTGAGCCGGATGATCCGCGTGTCGTGGTTCATCTCGACCGAGATGGCGATCGCGTTGGGCGACTGCGTGATCTGGTAGTTGTTGTTGTAGAAGCCGTTGGCGAACATCGGCGGCCCCCCATTGCGGCCGAACGAGACGATGCAACGCTCGCCCGCGCCGCGGGATTCCATGTTGTCGAACGAACCGCCGCGCGCGATCGGGCTCGGGCCCAGAAGCTCGACGAACTTGGCAGGCGCGGGCTGCGCGCTCACGGCGCCCTGCTTGCGGGCAGGCGCCTGGCCGTTCGGCGTCGTGTAGAGACCGGTGCGCGGCTCTCCGTTGACGCGCATCACGCTGTTGCCGGGGTCGAGCCAGCCGCGGTTGTAGCCGCCGACCGCGCCGCCGGCCGCAGCGAACTCCGGACGGGTGCTGGCCGAGTTCTTGAAATCCGTGCCGGCGTTGGGGTCGGTGCGCGCGTTGCCTTCCTCGACTTCGGCGACGACTGCGGCCTCCATCTTGGTCACTTCTTCTTCGCTGTAGGCTTTCTTGTCTTTCAGATTGGCCGGGCGGCCCTGGGGCGTCAGCGACGCGTTGGACCACACGCCTTCCAGGTCAGGCTGGCCGATCTTGAGGCGCGGCGCGGTGTAGGCCGGATATGGCTTTGTGTGATCGTAGGTCTTGGCTTTCACCGGCGCGATGCGATCGCCGCCGAGGGCTTTTGTGGTCTGCTCCTGCGCCATGGCGGGCGTCGCCAGGCAGAGAGCGGTTCCAAGGGCAAGAAGGACTGCGTGACGCAAAGGGTGGCCTCCGGGGAGCGTTCTGGCCGCGATGTCTGCGGCGTGGGTAAAACGCCTAAGGCGAAGAGTTCCGTCTAGCAATGCCGCGTGTGAGGTACCGGCTTTTCGGTCGCAGGCCGGAATCGCTGATTTCTCAAGGCGTGACGGCGATCCCCGCGTTCAAATCCGCGTCAAAATCAGGCGCTGTCGCCTTGGCGCTACTAGTTCAGGTCGCGCGAGGCCACGTCTGGGCGCTTCGATGTTTCCCTACCCGCCCCGGACCAGCGGCAGCGAAGAGTTGAAGAAGCCGACCAAGCCTATCATGAGCAGGAGCGCGGGCGCCGCGATCTGCACCCATCGGTGCGTCCAGATCACCGCCGCGATCGCAGTCACCATCCTCAGCGGCATCGCCACGAAAAGAAAATTCGGCGCCTTCCCGTCCCGAAGGTCGAAGAGTAGCCCCGATCCGATGGATGCAAGGGCCAGTGCGGCGGCGCAGATCTCCAGGCCCGCATAGTAACGGAAATTGCGGCGATGGTGCTCGGCAAGGTCCAGCGATCCGCTCTGGTCCGGCACGACCAGAGCAGCTTGCATGAACAACAGCACGGGCACGATAACGAGAGTGGCAATCGACACATACGACCAGCGCGTCACGTCGTGGAAAGTGTACATGACGAGCCAGCCATTGATCTGGATCACGAAGACCACGCCCATCCAGAGCATCGGCGCCAGCGCCAGCTTCACCTGCTCCCGCCTGTGCACCAGCGTTGCGACCGAGAGCAGGATCGTTCCTATCGCAAGCGCGAAGATGAACGATGACAGCGTCATCACGTGTTCGAAAGCCGACATACCCCGCCCCGTTCCCCGTCTCTGAATTCTGGCCCTGAGACTCTAGTTCAGATCCCGCATTGCCGCCGTCATGGTGGGGCCGATTTCCTCGTTGATCACCAGATCGGCAATCTCGTCCAGCTGGGTCTCTTCCCGGTTGAGGATCACCAGCCTCGCCCCCGCCCGCTTGGCCTTCACGGGGAAGAGCGCCGCCGGCGTCACCACCAGTGACGAGCCCAGTACCAGTAAGAGATCGCACAGATGCGTCTCCTCTTCCGCCCGCATCATCGGCTCTTCGGGCATCTGCTGGCCGAAGGAGATGGTGGCCGTCTTCACCAACCCGCCGCACGCCCGGCACACCGGGATCTCGCCGCGGTCGACGAACACCGGTCGCAGTTCCTCCAGCTCATGGCGCAGCCCGCACTCAAGGCATGTCGCATAGCTGGCATTGCCATGCAGCTCGATCACCTTGGCATCCGGCACGCCGGATGCCTGGTGTAGGTTATCGACATTCTGGGTGATGATCGAGGAGGCTTTCCCTGCATGGATGAGCCGCGCCACCGCATGATGCCCGGCGTTCGGCTGCTTGCCGACCCAACCCGCTGCGCCGGAGAACACGCGCGTCCACGCCTCGCGGCGCTTGGCTTCCGAGCCGACGAACTCCTGGAAATATATCGGCTTCATCTTCGACCAGACGCCGCCAGGCGATCTGAAATCCGGAATACCGCTCTCGGTCGAAATCCCCGCGCCCGTGAACACCACGATGCGCGAAGCCTGCTTCAGTTCGCGTGCGAGGGCTTCGGCTGGCGTCATTTGTCCAAATGGAACGAGTAAAGGAACGCGTTGAGCTTAGCCGTATCGTCAGCCGTCGCTTTCGCCATGCGCCCGGCAATCATCATGTAGCCCACCGGCTTCTGGCTGC
>DASYKO010000229.1:0-8507 GCA_035995285.1 Hyphomonadaceae bacterium
TCGACTTAGGTAAGCTCGGCCAACAGGGTCCCGCCCGCCCGAAGGGGGGCGGACAGGTGGGGGGTGCGGGTCCCTGTTCAGGTCTCGCGCTTCGTGTTCGGAGCTCCAAGCCTTGTGGGCTTGGCTCAGAGCTACATCTGCGTCGTCCAGCCTTCGACGCCCATGGCGGCCTGGCGGACGGCTTCGGTGAGCGTCGGGTGGGCGTGGCAGGTGCGGGCGATGTCTTCGGAAGCGGCGCCAAATTCCATGGCGACGCAGATCTCGGCGACCATCTCGCCGACGCCGACGCCCATGAGATGCGCGCCGAGGACTTCGTCGGTCTCGGCGTGGGCGAGGATTTTCACCAGGCCGTCGGTCTCGTGGTTCGTCTTGGCGCGGGAGTTGGCCGAGAACGGGAATTTGCCGACCTTGTAGGGCGTGCCTTCGGCTTTGAGTTCCTCCTCGGTTTTCCCCACCCAGGCGATTTCGGGCTTGGTGTAAACGACGCCTGGAATGACGTTGTAGTTCACATGGCCCGCCTTGCCTGCAATGAGTTCGGCTGTGGCTACGGCTTCATCTTCGGCCTTGTGGGCGAGCATGGGGCCGGTGGTGACATCGCCGATGACCCAGACGCCATCGACGCCGGTCTTGTAGTGGTCGTTGGCGATCTGGCCGCGTTTGTCGGGCGTGATGCCGACGGTCTCAAGGCCGAGGCCTTTGGTGTAGGGGCGGCGGCCGATGGCGACGAGGACGATGTCCGCCTCGATGGTTTCGGCATCGCCGCCGGCTGCGGGCTGGGCGGAGAGCTTGAGCTTGGATTTCGTTTTCTCGACGCCGGTGACCTTCATGCCGAGCTTGAATTCGATGCCCTGCTTGGTGAACAGGCGCTGGGCCTGCTTGGCGATCTCTCCGTCTGCGCCGGGGAGGATGCGGTCGAGGTATTCGACGACGGTGACTTCAGCGCCGAGGCGTCTCCAGACCGAGCCGAGCTCGAGGCCGATGATGCCGGCGCCGATGACGATCATCTTCTTCGGGACGGCCTTCAGCGACAGCGCGCCTGTCGACGATACGATGCGCTCTTCGTCGATCTCGACGCCGGGGAGCGGGGTCGGCTCGGAGCCGGTGGCGATGACGATGTTCTTGGCGGTGAGGATCTGGTCGGCGACGGCGACGCGGCCGGGGCCGACGATCTTGCCCTCGCCCGAGAACACGGTGACCTTGTTCTTCTTCATGATGAAGGCGACGCCGGCGGTGAGGCCGCTCACGGCGTCGGCTTTCTGCTTCAGCATGTTCTCGAGGTTGAGCTTGAGGCCGGTGACCTCGATGCCGAGGCCGGCGAAATCCTTGCCCGCGGTCTCGTAGAGTTCGGAGGCGTGGAGCAGCGCCTTGGAGGGGATGCAGCCGACATTGAGGCAGGTGCCGCCCAGTTTATCTCGCTTCTCAATGAGCGCGACTTTCAGGCCCAGCTGTCCGCAGCGCGTGGCGCAGTTGTAGCCGCCGGGGCCGGCGCCGATGATGACGACGTCGAATTGTTCGCTCATGCGTGTTCCGCCTTACGTTTGCGCGACCCTATAGCCGCGCGGGGGCCGGTCAACAAACGGAATATGGGGAGTGAGAGGCCGCGGTTTTATTGGCGTTTTTCTAAACACCGATGTCATTCCGGACAGCGGGACACGCTTCGGGAATGACACCTTATGGGAAGCGCCCTAGAGGGCGTTCTCCGGGGGCACGTTTGCAGTCTTGGCGCGGCATTGGATGATCTGGTTGCCGATGCTTCCGGATGCGAGCTGGCCGCCGCTATCGCTCAGCACCATGCAGCCCATGCGATAGGTGAAGGTGTTCGCAGGGCTTGAGCCTTTGTCGGCCTTGTCGGCGATGCCGACATAGCTGTCGACGATGGTGATCCGGCCATCGAGATAGCCGCCTTTGACTGTGCCCTTGTAGGTGCGGGTGGTGTTGATGTCGTTGACCACGCGCTTGAGGGTGATCGTGCCCGTGCCGGTGATGGCCTCGCCGGATTTGCAGGCGCCTGAAAAGGTGGCTGTCGCCTTGGGCGCCTCGGGGACCATGTTGAGCAGGTCGCCTTCGTAGAAGATGCAGCCACTGGAGGTGGTGAAGGCGCGCCAGGTGACGTCGATGGATTTGTCGCCAGCGTCCTGCGCGGAGGCGATCCCGCACGTGAGGGAGAGCAGCGCAATAGCGGCTAGGCGGTTCATGGCGATTCTCGTCCCAGTGTCAGCGCCCACCCGCTTGGGCCGAGCATGCAGGTCGGATGGGCTGAACGCAATGCGCCGGGCTATTTGCGACCGAGGATTGCCGCTGTGCCGGCGAGCGCCAGCATGACGACGCCGATGGCGGCTTCGGAATACCAGATGGCGGAATCGGCGGTCCAGAACGGCCTGCCGGCGTAAACGGCGAAGCCCGCCGCGACCATGCCGCCGACCATCGCAATGGCGGCGCCTGCTGGTCCGCCGAAGAGGACGAGCAAGCCGCCGAGCAGTCCTAGCACGCCGCCGACGACGGGCAGGATGAAGTTGATGTCGCCGATATGCTCCATGAAGCGCGCGATGATGTCGCCATCGCCTGGGCCGAGAAGCGGCTCGCGCGACTGGTAGAGCAGCCAGGCGGAGGTCGCGATAAGTAGGACGGCAGCGATGCGTCTCATGGTGAGTCCCCCGGCCTGCGCTCACGCAGACTTTGGCTGATTGTCGTTCGCGTCCCTGCTTTAGGTTAAGCCGATAGGGAGGCCACGAGCAAGGGCGGGCGGGCGAACGCTGCGGAATCAGGCGTTGTGTGTCTTTAGGCCAGAAGTCCGCGCCAGGCGGCCGCCCAGACGAGGACTGCGAGAGCGAGCGAGACCCAGCCGGCGTTGATGGTGGAATGGGTGGGGCGGGCGTGTTCGGCGGCGGTCGGCAATGGCGCATGGCGGGCGGTGTGTTCGCGCCAGAAGAAATAGACGCCCTGCCCCAGCACGAGCAGCGCCACCATCCATGAGGCGAAGGGATGCAGCATCAGCATGGCGAGCGCGGTGGCGGCGAGCACGACGGCCTGCGCCGCGATCCAGCCGCGGCGGGCGGCGTCGTCGCGGTCGATCCATTTGTCTTCGGCGCGTTCGGCTTGCGATTTCTGGTGATGCCCGGGTGGCGCATCCGGCGAGAGCTCGGCGTCGAGTTCGTCGGCGATTTTCGCGAGGTCGGAGGTCAGGCGGTCGAGCGCCATTTCGGCGCGGATCTGGCGGAAGAGCGCGAAGGCGCCGACGAGCCACAGGAGCCCTGCGCCGCGGATGATCCATTGCAGAAGGGCGTTGGAGAAAGATTCAAACGTCATGGCGTGGGGGTGTGCGCGTCGACGCTGGTGAGCTCGAGACCTCGTGGTTCGACGGGCGCTTGCATTGCTTCGCAACGCAAGCTGCTCACCATGAGGTCTCTTCTATCCGACAGTCTCACGTAGCCCTCATGGTGAGCAGGCCGCGACAGCGGCCGCCCGTCGAACCACAAGGGCGAGCGCACAGATGTCTGATTAGAGATCGAGCAGCAGGCGCTCGGGATCTTCCAGCGCTTCTTTCACGCGGACGAGGAACGTCACCGCTTCCTTGCCGTCGACGAGGCGGTGGTCGTAGCTGAGGGCGAGGTACATCATCGGGCGGGCGATGATCTTGCCTTCCACCACAACCGGGCGCTCCTCGATGCGGTGCATGCCGAGCACGCCGGCCTGCGGCGGGTTGAGGATCGGGGTCGACATCAGCGAGCCGTAGACGCCGCCGTTGGAGATCGTGAAGGTGCCGCCCTGAAGGTCGTCCATCGACAGCTTGCCGTCGCGGGCGAGCGCGCCGAGGCGGCCGATCTCGGCTTCGATTTCGGCGAGGGTCATCGTGTCGGCATCGCGCACGACGGGAACGACAAGGCCTTTGTCGGTGCCGACGGCCACCGAGATGTTGTAGAAATTCTTGTAGATGATGTCGCCGCCGTCGATCTCGCCGTTGACGGAGGGGATCTCTTTGAGAGCCGCGACGACGGCGCGGACGAAGAAGCCCATAAAGCCGAGCTTGACGCCGTGCTTCTTCTCGAAGGCGTCCTTGTGGCGTTTGCGGAGTTCCATCACCTCCGACATGTCGACGTCGTTGAACGTCGTGAGCATGGCGGCGGTGTTCTGGGCTTCCTTGAGGCGGCGCGCGATGGTCTGGCGCAGGCGCGTCATCTTCACGCGTTCTTCGCGGGGACCGAGTTCGCGCGGGGTGTGCGGGGCTTCGGCTGCCGGAGCGCGGGCTGCGGCCGGGGCGGGGTTGGAGGCGACATAGCTCAGCGCATCGCCCTTGGTGGCGCGGCCGCCGCGGCCGGTGCCGGGGATGCCTGCGGGATCGACGCCGGCTTCGGCGGCGATGCGGGTGACGGAGGGGGCGACTTTCTCGGTGGCGCGCTGCGTCGTGGCGGCGGGCGCTGCGGAGGCGGCAGGCTTGGCGGAAGCGGCGGGTTTTGCAGCAGCGGCGGCCGGAGCGGCGGAGGCCGTGGCGGTCGCGCCTTCCTGGAGGCGGGCGATGATCTTGCCGATCTGGACGGTCTCGCCCTCTTTCACCAGCTGTTCGGTGATGACGCCGCTGGCCGGGGCCGGGATTTCGACGGCGACCTTGTCGGTTTCGATTTCCGCGATCGGATCGTCCTGCTTCACCGCCTGGCCGGGTTTCACGAGCCAGTTGGCGAGCGTGCCTTCGGTAACGCTCTCGCCCATAGCGGGGACTTTGATGTCCATGACGTCTCCAGATCGGTGGTTTGGCCGCCTGCACTTGATCGCGTGACAGGCGAGCCGTCGGTTTGGCGGTGGGTTTAGACCCGTTGAGGGCGCTTGGGGAGAGTGAAAAGGCGGGTTTTTGCCCCAGGGTTCTGGGGCGTTTTGCCCGGTTTGGGAGCATGTGGTGTCACCAGACCGTCACCGCGAGTCCGCCATAGTGCGCAGCACAGGCGCCGACTGTGTTAAGGTGGCCCCGGAATGCGTTAACACCTTTGAAAATATGGGTTTTGCGGGAACAGACGTCCCCGGCCCGAGTTGTGATCCTGCCTCCATAGAAACTGGAACGCTTCCGGCAGCCGCAATTTGCGCTGAAAGGGAGCTATCGCCGCCCGGAGGCAGCGTCGGGAGTAGTGTTCAGATGGCCGTTATCCTGATTGTCGAAGACGAACTGTTCACCCGCGAACTGGCGGGAATGTCGCTTGAGGACGGGGGCCACAACGTCCTGTTCGCCGACAGCGTCGAAAGCGCCCTGCTCGTCCTGAAATCGAACCTGCGCATTGATGCGCTGTTCACCGACATCTACCTCAAGACGGCGGTGTTCGGGGGTTGCGATCTTGCGCGCCTAGCAATGGCGATACGGCCCGGCCTTCGCGTGCTATACACCACCGGCAACTCCGCGACCGACCAGCTCAAATCCAGGTTCGTCACGGGCTCGCATTTTCTCGGCAAGCCCTACACGCCCATGCAGCTGCACGCCTCTGTCGACGGCATGCTCGCCAACTGATCTGCAAATGGCGCGCTGGGGTCCTGCCCAACCAAGGAGAGCAACACCCCCTGCCCGAAATTGCCGCCAGCGACATTGTCGAGACGGTGCCGAGCGCCCTGATCGTGCTCGACAAGGACCTGATCATCACCTCGGCCAACCGGGCCTTCTACCAGACGTTCCGCACCAGCCGCAGCGCGACGGAAGGGTGCATGATCTACGATCTCGGCAATCGCCAGTGGGACATTCCGGCATTGCGCACGCTGCTGGAAAGCGTGATCCCGCACCGCGCCTCAGTCGAAGGCTTCGAGGTCGAGCATGATTTCCCGACGATCGGCCAGCGCACGATGCTGGTCAACGCGCGCAAGATCTTCAGCCCCGACAACAATGATTCCATCCTGCTCGCCATCGAGGATGTCAGCGAGGAGCGCGCAGCCCGCAAGGAGAGCAAGCGCGCCTGGCAGCTGACACAGAGCATCGTCGACACCATCCGCGATCCGCTGGTCGTGCTGGAAAGCGACATGACCGTGGTGACGGCGAGCGAGGCTTTCCTCAAGATGTTCGGCATCACTCAGGCCGAAGCACGCGGGCGGCGCGTATCGGAGCTGGGCCAGCACCAATGGGACGTGCCGGCGCTGCGCCACCTGATGGACAAGGTGCTGCCGGAGAACAAGCCGTTCGAGAACTTCGAGATCGAGGATGTGTTTCCCGTGCTCGGCCAGCGCGTGTTCAACCTCAACGCGCGGAAGATCTCGCAGCCGGGCAACCACGCCCACCGCATGCTGCTGGTGTTCGAGGACATCACCGACCGCAAGCAGCGCGAGCGCGATGCGCTGGCGCTGACCAACGAGATCTCGCACCGGATCAAGAACAACCTGCAGATCATCGTCGGCCTGATCTCCTATGAAGTTCGCTCCACGCCCAAGGCCTGCGTGCAGGGCTATCAGTCCATGCAGACGCGCATCGGCGCCATCGCGCAGCTCTACGACCTGATCTCGCACTCCAGCCGCGGCGGAGCGGTGGCCCTGGACGGCTATCTCAAGGAGATCGCCAAGTCGGTGTCGGCAAGCCTGCTGGGGAATGCAAAGATCCGGATCGACGTGACGGCCGAGCCGCTGGAAATCGACCCGGAACGCGCCGTGCCGTTCGGCCTGCTGGTCAACGAGCTGGCGACCAACGCCATCAAGCATGCCTTTCCGGAGGGGACGGGACGCGTCGTCCTTAGCGCCAGACAGGTGGAAGACCAGATCGAGCTCTCGGTTGCCGACGACGGCATTGGCATGAAGACAGCCGAAGGGGCGAAGGCGCCGGAAAAACGCGGCAGCGACTATGTGGCGATCTTCGTCCGGCAACTCGGTGGGGTCATCGTGGCGCCCGAGGCCTCAGCTTCCGGCACGACCGTCATCATACGCTTTCCGCTGGGCGCGGCGCCGCCAACCCTCGAAGGCCTGGCCGCGTAGCCGGATTTCCGGATCCCGCTTCCGACGGCCAGCCTTATTTCTTCCGGCGGAAAGTCTCCTGCAGGAGTTGCGGGTTCATCGCGCCCGGGGCCTTGCCGGTGGTGGCGTAGACATAGACGCCCGAGGAAAAGATCGTGCCCAGCGCCGAAAAGACGATGCTGATCGCGACGAGATAGACGGCAGCCAGCACGCAAAGGCCGATGATAATGGCAGGCCCGGCGCCTGAGCTCGAGCTGACAGCCGCAGCTACACCGAGGAAGAAGAGTACGGGCAGCAGGAGAAGCATGCAGATGATGGCAAGGCCGCCCCGCCCTCCCATGGCCTCTCCCCAGGTGCGGCGGAGGTTTTCAAGCGAGCGCTTTACGGCGGTGACCGGATCGACGCCTTCGACCACCAGGACAGGCACGACGAAATAGGTCATCGCGCTCCACGCCAGTTCGCCGAGCCCGCCGATCAGCGAGCCGAGGAAGCCGAGCTTGTCGCGCAGGAAGCTCTGGATCGCGTTGAGGATCATGCCGACCGTGGCTGCCACCAGGCTCCACATCAGGATCTGCGGCAGGCGGCCGACGGCGGCGCCAAGTCCCCGGAGCACTGAGGGCTCTTTGCCGGCATGGGCTTCAAGCGCGCAGAAGACCAGCGCTGCGTTGAAGAAGACGATGATGAAGGTGCAGGCGAGATAGAAGCCGAAGCCGTAGAGATAGAGCAGCGGGTCTCCGCCGCTGGCCCTGTCCTCCAGCGTCTCGACACCATTGGCGATCGCGAAAAGTGCGATGGGCACGATGATCGCCGACAGAAGGGCGAGGAAGGCGAGGCCTGAGATCAGCGGCAGGAGGAGGAGTTTGGGGTGCTGCTTCAGCACCGCCCAGCTTGCGCCGGCGATGGCCCAGCCGCGGCTGATGCTCGAGAACATGTCTTCCCCCTCCCATATCGACCCGACCCACACTCTAGCTTCAAAGCAGGAGTGTGTGGAGGCGGCGGCTGGCAGGAGTAGGTGTCACACGGCTTGCAGGACACTGAAGGGCAAAAATATTCTGTAGTTCCAGAGCGTTATGAGATTCTCGTAAGAATCCGCTTGGATTAAGGCGTCACGTGTGTCACATAGGCCTTGTGACACTCTTCAAGCTCTCTCTCGCGGCCGGAAGGCCCATCGTTGATCAGGTCGTCTACGCGGCGACCCGGGCGCTTGTGAGCGGGGAGCTGAAGGCCGGGGAGACGTTTCCATCGGTGCGGACCCTGGCCGCCGATCTCAAGATCCATCCCAACACGGCGCACAAGGTGGTGCAGCACCTCATTCGCGAGGGGCTGCTCGAGAACCATCCTGGCATTGGGACCATCGTCGCCGACAAGCCGCAGGCGCGGCCCGGCGACAGGCAGCGGCTGCTCAAGGACGAAGTCGAGCAGCTGGTGGTGGAGGCCAAGCGGGTCGGGCTCGACCTGGACGGATTGCAAGCGGCGATCGAGACGCGCTGGAACGCGCTCGATGGCAACGGGGACGCGTCATGATCCACACGCATATGATCAGCACTCAGGGATTGCGAAAGACATTCGGGAAGCTGGACGCCGTTCAGGGCCTCGACCTC
>DASYKO010000230.1:0-6383 GCA_035995285.1 Hyphomonadaceae bacterium
CGACGCCTTCACGTTGACGCCTCGCTCAAGCAAGGTCTGCCGCGCCTTGTCGAGATTGCCGGTTGTGGGTTGAACCGTTTGAGCCAGCGACTTGGCTGGCGCGTTGGAAAACGCCAGTGGGCTCAATTGAACGCGGCTGCGCGGCACGAGCCGCACCGTTACGTCTGCCATACTTCCCCCCTTAGTACGTGCTCAGAACAGCTGAGGCTTTCTTGGAATATAAGCGGACGGCGGATCAGCCCCGGCATGGGACTTGATCCGTGTCTGCTGAACGATTTTCAAATCTGGCCCAGAAGCATCGACATCAATGTCGAGCACCTCCCTGATCATGTCAGGGGTCATCTCGACGTCGATTCCGGTGAGCCCTTCGGAAACGATGTTGGCGCCGGCCGATTTCAGCCGGTCGATCCAGTACTCACGGTCGCGCGGATCACGCCGGCTCACGCGGAGCCGAACTGGCGTCATGAATGTCGCACGATCAGGCATGCCGGATCATACCGCTTTGCTTGCTACCGCACAATATGTACGCCCAGCGTTTAGCCAGACGCCTACTCCGCCGTCTCCTCGGCCTTCTCCTTCGAGGTCGGCTTGGGATCGGCGATGAACTTGAAGGACAGTTTCTCCGGGTCCTTCTTGTCCACGTCGATCTGCACGCCGCCGCCCTTGGCGAGCGAGCCGAACAGCAGTTCGTCCGCCATCGGCTTCTTGATGTGCTCCTGGATCAGACGGCCCAGCGGCCTTGCGCCGAACGCTTCGTCATAGCCGCGCACGGCCAGCCATTTGCGGGCCTTCGTCGTGAGCGCGATGGTCACGTTGCGGTCCGCCAGCTGGGTTTCCAGCTGCAGGATGAACTTGTCCACCACCTGCTCGATGATCGCCGGCGTGAGAGCGCCGAAGGTGATCGTGGCGTCGAGGCGGTTGCGGAATTCGGGGGTGAACAGGCGCTTGATTGCCTCTTCGTCCTCGCCTTCGCGCTTGCCGCGGCCGAAGCCGATGGATTCCTTGGCCGCATCCGATGCGCCCGCGTTCGTGGTCATGATCAGGATCACGTTCCGGAAGTCGACCTTCTTGCCGTTGGCGTCGGTCAGCGCGCCATTGTCCATCACCTGCAGGAGGATGTTGAACAGGTCCTGGTGCGCCTTCTCGATTTCGTCCAGCAGCAGCACGCAGTGCGGATGCTGGTCCACGCCATCGGTCAACAGGCCGCCCTGGTCATAGCCGACATAACCCGGAGGCGCGCCGATGAGGCGGCTCACCGTGTGACGCTCCATGTACTCCGACATGTCGAAGCGCAGGAGTTCGACGCCCTGCAGGTTCGCCAGCTGCTTGGCCACTTCCGTCTTGCCGACGCCCGTAGGCCCCGAGAACAGATAGCTGCCGATCGGCTTGTTCGGCTCACGTAGACCCGCCCGCGCCATTTTTATGGCCGTCGCTAGAGCGCCGATCGCTGCATCCTGGCCGTAGACCACGCGCTTGAGATCGTTCTCGAGCGATTTGAGCTGCTCGGCGTCCGACTTGTTGACCTGCTTGGAGGGAATGCGCGCCATCTTCGAGATGACGAGTTCGATCTCCTTGGCGCCGATCTGCTTGCGGCGCTTGCCTTCCGGCAGCAGCCATTGCGAAGCGCCTGCCTCGTCGATCACGTCGATCGCCTTGTCCGGCAGCTTGCGGTCCGTGATGTAGCGCGAGGACAGCTCCACCGCCGTGCGGATGGCCTCGGTCGTGTATTTGAGACCGTGGAACTCCTCGAAGTAGGGCTTGAGCCCCATGACGATCTTGATGGAGTCCTCGACCGTCGGCTCCACCACGTCGATCTTCTGGAAGCGCCGCGCGAGCGCGCGGTCCTTCTCGAAGTGCTGGCGGTATTCCTTGTAGGTCGTCGAGCCCATGCAGCGCAGCTGGCCCGATTGCAGCGCCGGCTTCAGCAGGTTGGACGCATCCATCGCACCGCCCGACGTCGCGCCCGCGCCGATCACCGTGTGGATCTCGTCGATGAACAGCACAGCCTTCGGCTGCTCTTCCAGCTCTTTCACGACAGCCTTCAGACGCTCTTCGAAGTCGCCGCGATATCGCGTGCCCGCAAGCAATGCGCCCATGTCGAGCGAGAAGATCACGGCGTCAGCCAGGATGGCCGGCGCCTCTCCATCGACAATCTTCTTGGCGAGGCCTTCCGCAATGGCAGTTTTACCAACGCCCGGATCGCCGACCAGCAGCGGGTTGTTCTTCCGCCTGCGGCACAGAACCTGGATCGCACGCTCGACTTCGGCATGACGCCCGATCAGCGGATCGGTCTTGCCCTGCCGCGCCTTTTCGTTGAGGTCGACGCAGTATGCGCTCAGCGCCTCCCCCACCGGCTTGGTACCTTCCTCCTCCTTCTCGCCCTGGCCTTCGACAGGCTTCGGCTTGGACATGCCCGGCTTCTTCGCCACGCCATGGGAAATGTAGTTCACCGCGTCATACCGCGTCATGTCCTGCTCCTGCAGGAAGTACGCGGCATGGCTGTCGCGCTCGGCAAAGATCGAGACCAGCACGTTCGCGCCGGTCACTTCGTCCTTGGAGGAGCTTTCCACGTGCAGCACCGCGCGTTGCACAACGCGCTGGAAGGCCGCCGTCGGATGCACCTGCCCGCCATCCTCCACGACGAACGACGCGCAGTCATTGTCGAGGTAATTGGCAAGGTCTCGGCGCAGCTTCTCGATATCCAGCTTGCACGCCGTCATCACCTCGGCTGCGTCCTCATCTTCGGTGAGGGCGAGCAACAGGTGCTCCAGCGTTGCGTATTCGTGCTTGCGCTCGGATGCGAGCATCAGCGCACGTTCAAGGGCTCGTTCCAGACTTGGCGTCAGGGATGGCATTCAGGTCTCTCTAGTCCTCACGTTCCATGGTGCATTGAAGGGGGTGTTCTCCGCGCTGGGCCAGGTCCATGACCTGCGCGACCTTTGTCTCAGCCACATCATATGGGTACACGCCGCACACCCCGACACCGTAATTGTGCACATGGAGCATGATCCGCGTCGCCTCTTCCCGTGACTTCTGGAAGATATGCTCAAGCACGAGCACGACGAACTCCATCGGGGTGTAATCGTCGTTCAGCAGCAGAACCCGGTACATCGACGGCTTCTTCGTCTTCGGCTTCGCCTTGGTGGCGACGCCGAGCTCCCGGTCTGTTCCGGGGGGCTTGGTCCCCGGGGGTGATGAACGCTTGTCCGGCATCTCGAAGTGGGCTGCTTGGGCTAGGGGTGGGGTTAGGTGGAGTTACGGGTTAGGGCCGAATCTGCCGCGGCAAAGTCGCTGGTTCGCAAAAGGTAAACTGCCGCGGCGTCCCTATTAGATATTGAGTTTGCGCGTCAGTGAAAGGGCGCACCGCTTTTCAGCGTGTTTACAGGCCATTCCCACACAGTTTTACGGCCATTCCGGCGGCGAGCAGCCGAATTGTGAGCGCCGGCCGAGGGCCTGCGGGCGCCTTGCCGGGCCTGCTGCGGGTCCACTGCCAGACCACTGCGACAGACTTGCATGGTTCATGCACAGTTAAGCGAACCGGCCTTCTACTGTTCCCGTAAGAGACTAGCTGGAAGGGACTGGCCGATAGACTGGACGATCAATTGACAGGGCGGCGGCGTCAAATCGTACCGTCCTGTAATTTGAGGGGTGACGTAGATTAAAGATTGGGTAAGTTCGGTGCTGGACCCTCAATCTGTCTTTGTATGTGCTTCTCTAAGAGGATTCCGGTTCCGTATGAGGACGTTCTCCCCCGTCTCCTCCTTCCTCAGGAAGGTCGCAGTCACTGCTGCGCTCGGCGTTTTGGCCATTTCGCCCGCCTGGGCCGGTAAATACGCCGCCATCGTCATCGACATGGACAGCCACAAGGTCCTGCATTCGCGCGAAGCGGATGAGGAGCGCCACCCCGCCTCGCTCACCAAGGTGATGACGCTTTACCTGGTGTTCGATGCACTCGATTCGGGAAAACTGAAGCTCAACGAGCGGATGACCGTCTCCAAGTTCGCCTCCAAACAGCAGCCCTCCAAGCTCGGCCTGAAGAAGGGCGCGACCATCAAGGTCGAGGATGCGATTCGGGCCCTGGTAACCAAGTCCGCCAACGACGTTGCGGTTGTGTTCGCTGAGCGCCTCGGCGGCTCGGAAGCCAAGTTCGCCGTCAAGATGAACGCGAAGGCCAAGGAACTCGGCCTCGAAGGCACCAATTTCCGCAATGCTTCCGGCCTGCCGGACAAGCGCCAGGTCACCACCGCCCGCGACATGGCCAAGCTCGCCGAAGCCATGTTCATGGATCACAAGGCCCGGTACAATTACTTCTCCCTGCCCTCGTTCACCTGGAACAAGCGCAAATACGCCAACCACAACGAGCTTCTGCGCAAGGTCGACGGCGTCGACGGCATCAAGACCGGCTACACCAACGCATCCGGCTACAATCTGATGGCCTCCGCCATTCGTGATGGCCACCGCGTCATTGCCGTGATGCTCGGCGGCACCTCCGGCCGCTCGCGCGACCAGCACGTGGCTGACCTGCTCGAAGCCGCGTTCATGGAAATCAACGGCGCCCCGGCCTCGCAGATGGCCGACATCCGTGAGCGCATCAACTTTGGCGAGCGCGGCAACTCTTCGGCTGACGACCTGGCCCTCGCCCAGCTCCGCCGCCTCACGCCCGATGGCGAGAAAGCCCCCGCCGAGACCGCTCTCCTGGCCTCCCTGACCACCTCCGAAGGCGCCGACGTCGAAGACGAAGGCTCGACCGAAGAAGGTGATGACGATGGCGTCGCCGTCGCCGAAGGCGAAGATCCAGGCGACATCCAGGCCGAAGGCGACGATGACGCCGACGAGCCGGCCGCTGCTCCGGCCCCTGCCAACGCGCTGCCCGCGGCCTCCATCGCTGCCGTTGCCAAGACCGTCCCGAGCTCGAGCTCGATTGCCGCCCTGGTGTCCGCCGCCCCGGAAGCCGCTCTCGCCGCCGCCTTTGGCCAGGCGCCCGCCGCCGACCAGACCGCCCAGCCCGTCGCCGCCGCCACGCCCCCGGCCCCGGTTGTCGCCACCCCGGTCGACCCGGCAGCAGTCGCCCCGGCCCCCGCCTCGGCCCCCTCCCCGCTTCAGCAGTAGGCCGCTGCAGCAGTAATACGGGCTAATTCAGCTATTTGACCCGGCGCCAGCGCAGCGGCTTCCCGCCATCGCGCACCACTTCCCCCCGCGCCTCCGCATCCAGCTGCACCGTCTTCATCCACCACCCTGACGTCGAGCCGAACTCCGGCAGGGCTTGTCTCATCCCCGCAAACATCTCGGTTTGGGTAAGCCCCGGCGCCTTCGCCGGCATGAACGCCAGATAGGCCTTCCGCGCCCGCGCATACTTCTCCGCATTCCGCTTGTACGTCTTCCCCGGCGCATTGACGTTGAGCACGTCGATGGTGGCGCCAGAAGCCTTCGCGACCTTCGGCGCGGCCTTGGCGGCCTTCCCAGCCGGCTTCCCCGTCTTCTTCACCGGCGCCTTCGCCACAACTCTCTTCGCCATGCCCCGACCTCAGCTCCGCCAAACGCGCCGACCCACACTGGCGCCAACCTGTGATCGCACAAGACCACCTCCCGCCGATCAGTCAAATGCGCGAATCCACGTTGGCGCCAACATGCATCCGAGGATTCGACCCGCCGCTTCCAGCCAAAAACCCCGACACCCGCTTGGCGCCAACAAGGACCAGCCCCTTCGACCGATACTTCGGACGTCGTCGCCGCCGGCATGGTTAGCCGCCATTGACCATCCGCCGCCGTTCTCGGGACCCAACCACCGCCCGCGCAAAGGTAGCGCCGGACGCCCTTGTCCCGCCGAAGCCTTGGCGTAGGCGGATGCCCGGCCCAGCGCTTCAACACACACACTACCACTCGTCGCAACAAAGAGCCGAGCAGGCGCCCGGCGCTCCCGCCCGCACCTCCGGCGCACAACCTCAACCATCGAGACTGCGGGGAACTTGGTGTCCTTGGTGCATCCTTGGTGACCTTGGTGTTTGAATCTTTCCAACGCCGCGCACAGCGCCTCGCGCGACTGAGGGGAACTTCGTGTCTTCGTGTCTCCTTGGTGTCTTCGTATTGAAAACTTGTCCAACCCCGCCCACCGGCCCAGGCGGTTCTCACCAAGACCACCAAGGGTTTCACCAAGCACACCAAGTCAGCGCGCCAAGCCCATAATGGTGGTGACTTTCCGAAAACCCACCACCGTTATGGCGGGTCCACCCCACCGTTTCCTCAGCAAATTCCACAAAATGAAGAATCTTCCGGTTTTCAAACTGTGTGTCGAAAAACCTGAGCGATAATGCTGCCCATGACACGGCACAAAGCCCTGCACACTGGCCTCGCAAGCCCTTCGCCTCTTGATCGTTTGATCAACG
>DASYKO010000231.1:0-17582 GCA_035995285.1 Hyphomonadaceae bacterium
CCGGTCTCGATGCTGCTGCGATCGACGCGGGAGACGCCTCTCAAGGACATCATGAAGGAAGTGCCGGCCCCGGTGAGGGCCGAGACCGACCAGGAAGAGGTCGCCTACATCTTCCGCCAGTACAACCTTGCCTCCGCCCCCGTGGTGGACGCAGGCGGCCGTCTCACCGGCATGATCACCATCGACGACGTGGTCGACGTCATCCAGGAAGAGGCCGAGGAGGACATCCTTGCGCTGTCGGGCGTGAGCGAGGCGGGCGTCAACCAGTCGATCTTCTCCGCCGTGCGCGCGCGCATTCCGTGGCTCGGGATCAACCTTGTCACGGCGTTCGTCGCCTCGACGGTTGTGTCCGCCTTCGCGGGCGTGCTCGACAAGTATGTTACGCTGGCCTTCCTGATGCCGGTGGTCGCGGGCCTCAGCGGCAATTGCGGATCGCAATCGCTTGCCGTCGCCGTGCGCGCCATCGCCGAGCGCGACATGGAGGGGCCGCTCGTCGTCCGCGCCATCCGCAGGGAGGCGGCGACGGCCCTGATCAATGGCGTGCTGATCGCCTGGGGCGCCGCTTTCATCGCCCTGGTGCTCTTCCAGCACCCGATGATCAGCCTGATCGTCGGGCTGGCGATGATGATCACCTTCACCTGGGCGGGACTCATCGGCCTGCTTGCGCCGTTAACTCTGAAACGCCTGGGCGCCGACCCGGCCGTCGCCTCATCCGTGTTTGTGCTCACCAGCATTGATATGATGAGCTTTTTCGTATTCCTCGGCCTCGCGAGCATCATCCTGCTCTAGCGCAGGAGTAAACTGGCGTCCGGTTTGCACCGGTCAGGCGAGTTAACCGGGGAATGTAGCACTACGTGCCATGACAGGACGCTTGCGTACCTCTCGCGCCGGCCTTGAGCTCATCAAGAGCTTTGAAGGTTTCAGGGACACGGCAGTCAGGCTGCCGGACGGTCGTCACACGATCGGCTACGGGCACATGCGTACGGCCCGTGAAGGGCTGACCATTTCCGAGAAGGATGCCGAAGACCTCCTCGTCTACGACCTCCACACGATCGAGACGGCGCTCAATTCGATGGTGTTCGCCCCGCTCAACCAGAACCAGTTCGATGCGCTCGTTAGCTTAACATACAACATCTCGCCCGGTCAGTTCAGGGACAGCGAGATCCTTGCTTACCTTAACGCCGGAGATTTTCTCAGCGCCGCCAATGCTTTCGACGTTTGGCGCAAAGCTCGCATCCATGGCCGCGTCATGGTGGTCGACGCCCTCGTGCGTCGCCGGGCAGCAGAGAAGGCGATGTTCTTGGAGCATCCCGACGGCAGACCCACGGCGCCGACGCCTCTCGTTCCGCCCACGCGGGATACGGAGGACACCTTCGCGCGGGCCGAAGCCAAGCCGCGCCCCGCCGCCCGCTATACCGAGCCGCAAGCAGCCGAAGAGCCCATCATTCCGCCCCAGGCGCAGCCGCAGCGCGAGCCGCCCGTGGACATCGCCGAGGCTGTCCGCCGCCTGGCCGAACGCACCAACGAGATCATCGCCGGAGGCCGCCCTGTGCCGCCGCCGATCGAGGACGCCGAGTTCGACGCCGAGTTTGAGGCTATCGAGCCTTCCCGCGCCGCCGAGCCTGTAGAGACTGTCGAGCCGGAAGAGGTTCTTCCCGAACCGGAACCCGAGCCCGAACCCAGGCCGCAGGCGCCGCAGCGCACGGCCAGCGATATCGACGCAGCTCGCCGCGCGGTCGCAGAGCGTGTAGCGAAAATTCTGGAGCGCACCGAGCGCGCCATCGAAGAACAACGTCCCGAACCGACCCCTCAGCCGCGCGCCGAGAAGCCTGCTGAGCCGGTGAAGCCCGTCACCAAGGCAGCTCAGGCGCCGAAGCCTGCGAAGATCTTCGGCGACATTCCCGAAGACCTGCCCGATTTCGACAAACCGGCCGAGCCGCGCATCAAGCCCGCAGCCTCGTCCAACGGCCGCAAGCTGATCGACGACACCGAGACGTTCGATCCGGGCCGCGACCCGGCGCAGCTGTTCGTCGAAGCCGAGCAGAAGGCGAAGGTCGTCAACGGGCGTTCCAAGAACCTCGGGCTGATCAACGGCCGCTGGGCCTCGCTGTGGCCATTTGCGTTTATCCTCGTGCTGGCTGTGGTCGGCTTCAGCATTGGCCTTGTCGATACGTTCGGGAATTTCAGGTCCGGCAGCGCGCTGCGCGGCGCCAACATCGTCCTGGCGGTTTTCGGCATGCTGATGCTGACCAGCCTCTATTTCATCATCACACGCGCCAACGAGAACGACTGACCCTAAGTCAGCACCGGATCAGGCCAATTTCGAGAACTGGTAATCCGTCCCGCGGCGGGTATGTTCCCGCCCATGATTTCCAATTCACGCTCCCTCGACTTCGACCTTGGCGAAACCGCGGACATGATCCGCGACCAGGTATCCGGCTTTGCGCAGGCGGAGATCGCCCCGCGCGCGGCGGAGATAGACCGCACCGATGAATTCCCCCGCGACCTGTGGCCCAGGATGGGCGAGCTCGGCCTGCTCGGCATCACGGTGGAAGAGGAATGGGGCGGGGCAGGGCTCGGCTATCTCGAGCATGTCGTGGCGATGGAGGAGATCAGCCGCGCCTCGGCCTCGGTGGGGCTGAGCTATGGTGCGCACTCCAATCTCTGCGTCAACCAGATGCGGCGCTGGGGGACGGAGGCGCAGAAGAAGAAATATCTGAGCAAGCTGGTATCCGGCGAGCATCTGGGATCGCTCGCCATGTCGGAGCCGAATGCGGGCTCGGATGTCGTCTCGATGAAGCTGACGGCGGTGAAGAAGGGCGACAAGTACGTTCTCAACGGCTCCAAGATGTGGATCACCAACGGGCCGAGCGCGGACACGCTGATCATCTACGCCAAGACGTCTGCCGATAAGGGATCGAAGGGGATCTCGGCGTTCATCGTCGAGAAGGGCTTCAAGGGGTTCTCGGTGGCGCAGAAGCTGGACAAGCTGGGCATGCGCGGGAGCGAGACCGGCGAGCTGGTCTTCCAGGATTGCGAAGTGCCGGAAGAGAATTTGATGGGTCCGCTGGATGGCGGGGTGCAGATCCTGATGTCGGGGCTCGACTATGAGCGCTCGGTGCTGGCGGCTGGCTCGACCGGCATCGCGCAGGCCTGCCTCGATGTCGTGCTGCCCTACATCCGCGACCGCAAGCAGTTCGGCAAATCCATCGGCGAGTTCCAGCTCATCCAGGGCAAGGTCGCCGACATGTATGTGAAGATGAATGCGGCCAAGGCGTATGTGTACGCGGTGGCGAAGGCCTGCGATGCGGGCCGCACGGCGCGCAAGGATGCGGCCGGGGCGATCCTGTTTGCGGCGGAGACCGCGACGCAACTCGCACTGGACGCGATCCAGATCCTCGGCGGCAATGGCTACATCAACGACTACCCGACCGGGCGTTTGTTGAGAGATGCAAAGCTCTACGAGATCGGCGCGGGGACGAGCGAGATCCGGCGCTGGCTGATCGGGCGGGAGTTGTTTGAGGAGACGGCGTAGTTCCATCGATTGGAGAAGATGATGCGCCTGATGGTGCAATCAGCTCTAGTGGCTCTACTCACCGGCTGCGCGTCGTCAGCGAGCCGCGAATACGAAATGGACAATGCCTTCTGCGACCAGATGGCGACATTCGCTCATTCTGTGCCGCGCGGTCAGCAGAGATCCGTCAGGCTGGCACGCGGTGGTCGTATGTACGTCGATCACTACAAGTCGTGCGCGCGCAGTATTGACGATCCCGCATCTGTTGCGTTCTGCGAGTGGCTTTCAGAGAACGGCTCAGCCGAATTCATGGAGGCGAACATCAACCAGGCCGTCGCTTGCCTGCAGGGGCAAAGGATTCGAGGGAGCATTGGAAACACCGGCGTCATTGCGTGGCAGGGTGAGATGACCTTCTGGCACACCCAACTCGCTGAAGGCGTAGCCGCAAAACTCACCTATTTCATTCCACCAGTTGAGCGGCGTACGGAGGAGCATTTCCTCGAGATCATGTTCGAGCGGAAGGACTAAGATGGTCCTGAAAACACTTGCTCTTGCCGTGTTAGCCGCCCTGCTCATGGCGCCGTCGCTTGCCCAAACACCGCCAACCGATCCCGGCCCGCCGCTCAGCGGTTATCCCCGCAGTGCTCTGCGCGCGCCCACGCCAGCAGAGCTGAAGACCGCGACCTACGTTCGCGATGTGATCTACGGGCATCGCGACGGGATGGCGCTCACCTACGACGTGTTCAAGCCGACCAAGGGCGCCAACGGGGCGCTGGTGGTGAACATGGTGTCGGCGGGATGGCGGTCGTCGTGGGGTGCGCCGGAGGAGCGGCAGGCGCGGTATCAGGTGTTGCTGGACAAGGGCTTTACGGTGGTGGCGCTGTACCACTCCTCGGCGCCGCGGTTCAAAGTGCCGGATGCGGTGGCGGATGTGCGGCTGGGGCTGCGCCATATCAAGCTGCACGCGGCCGACTACGGGGCTGATCCCGCGCGGATCGGCGTGTGGGGCGCGAGTGCGGGCGGGCATCTGGCGCTGGTTGCGGGCGCGATGGGGGATGACGGCAATCCGGCGGCGACGAATCCGCTGGAGCGGTCGGGCAATCGCGTGCGCGCGATCGTGGCCTATTATCCGCCGGCGGACATGGGCGCGCTGATGCAGGGCAGGGCCAAGTCGGGCGCAATCGATTTCGATGATGCGCTCATTCCTTCGGTGTCACCGATCCTGGCGGTCGATGCGAAGGATCCGCCGACGCTCATCCTGCATGGGGATGCGGACAAGACGGTGCCGCTGTCACAGGGGCAGGCGATGCATGCGGCGTTCGACAAGGCTGGGGTGGAAAACAGCCTCAAGGTGTTCCCGGGCGCGGACCATGATTTCTACATCAAGGGCGATCCGGCCAAGACCGACGCCTATTGCGTCGAGGCCATGAATGCGATGGCCGCCTGGATGCAGGGCCATCTGAAGAAGTAGCCGCCAGCTCTCGGACAAACGCCAACGCCCGCCTCTGCTTTCGCAGGGCGGGTGTTGGTGTTGCGGGGAGGAGACACCCTCTTAGTTCAGCCCAGCCTAGTTAAGGGAAGCGTGTGCGGCGGCGCTGGTGAGAAGGGCGGGCGGGGTGTCGCGGAAAAGGCCTTGGCCGGTGGGGAAAGCCAGCGGGTAGAGGCCCAGGAGTGCGACCGCGGCAAAGGCCGCGACGATGATGCGTTTGGCGAGCATGGGAGTGGCTCGTTCTCTTTTTTCTTATGGCCAGGCTCTATTGCCCAGTCTTCTGATGGGCGTGAGATGCCTATGGCAGGCGCCACAAACAAGGCGGGCCGCCACAATTTTTCTCTTCGACTTTACCCTGCGTTTTCTGAGCAACACCAAGCAGGATGTGCCGTAGTTACATCAGTGTTCCTGATGCTCAGTCCGCTTTTGCCGTCACGACCCAGGTGCGGCCGGGCAGGGAGATGCTGCCATCTCGTCCGGCGAGTGGCGTGATCGCCTTCTCCACAGCCTCGATGATTCTCGGCGTGTTTTCCGGGCCGGCCTCGCGGACGAGGCGAGCGACCGGGCCGCTGCGGGTGGCGTATTCGGCTGCAGCGCGCGGATTGGATCCCAGAGGCATCAGGTGTTCGAACGGCTCTATCTCGATCTCCCGGAAGCCTGCGTCCGTGAGAATGCCGCTCACCCGGGCATGGTCGGCAAAGGCGAAGGGGCCGGGCGCGTGGGGATCGCCTGCAGGGGCTTCCAGCTTCAGGGCCTGGCGGGCCGCGGCGACGGGCACGGAGGCCCACGGATTATCTCTGGCTGCTCGCCAGCAGACGAAGGCGAGACGGCCCACGCCCTTCATGGCGCTCCGCATGTGGGCAAAGGCGGCAACGGGATCGGCGAAGAACATCACGCCGAAGCGCGAACAGATCAGGTCCAGGTCTTGCGGCAGGCTGGCGCTGGATGCGTCAGCCTCTGTGAAGGTTATGTGGCTCAGCCCGGCCTCCGCCGCCCTGCGCCGGGCGACTTCCAGCATCGCCCTGGCGATATCGGCCCCGACCACGGCGCCGCTGGCGCCAACGGCCCGGCCCAGCGCCAGTGTGCTTGCGCCGCATCCGCAGCCCACATCCAGAACCCGCTCGCCCGGCTGGGCTGCGGCGGCGTTCAGCGCGTCCTGGCCGTAAGGCGCGGTAAGGGCGTCCATTTCTTCCTGCTGGGTGGCCCAGCGGGCGCCCAAAGGCCCGTTCCATTCAGCGATCTGGGGGGAATTGTCGGCTGCCATTGGCTTTCTCCGGGAGCGTTCACCATACCGTCGCACGCTGCTGAAGAAATGCTGTCGGACTGTTGGCGATATAAGGGCCAGAGGCTATAGGCAGGCCCAACCAATCAGCGATTCACAGCCTTTTCAGGACCTACTTATGGCCGTTCAACGTACGCTCTCGATCATCAAGCCGGACGCCACGAACCGGAACCTCACCGGCGCCGTCAACGCCGTGTTCGAGAAGGCCGGCCTGCGCATCGTCGCCCAGAAACGCGTCCGCCTGACCAAGGCGCAAGCCGAGGGCTTCTACGGCGAGCACAAGGCGCGCGGCTTCTTCGGCGAGCTGGTGGACTTCATGACGTCCGCCCCGGTCGTCATCCAGGTCCTCGAGGGCGAGAACGCGGTCGCCAAGCACCGCGAAGTCATGGGCGCGACCGACCCGGCCAAGGCCGCCGACGGCACCGTCCGCAAGCTTTACGCACAATCGATCGGCGAGAATTCGGTCCACGGTTCGGACTCGGAAGCCTCGGCCGAACGCGAAATCAATTTCTTCTTCCGTCTCGACGAAATCGTGGGCTGAGCCATTACGACTGCCATCCGTCCCGCACGTGCGACCGAGCGAAAGGCGCTGGAAGAGCTCCAGCGCCGCGCAGCGCTCAAGTGGGATGCCGACCTGCCGGAATCGGCGGGGTACCCGATGGAGCTTCCGGCCGAGCATGTGGCGGCAGGGCTGGTGCTGGTGATCGAGCATTGGGGCGCGCCGGCCGGCTTTGCCGTGGTTGTGCCGCGCGATGATGGGACGGCCGATCTCGACGGGCCGTTCGTGGAGCCCGATCTCTGGCGCGGCGGCTTCGGGCGGAAGCTGGTGGAAGAGGCGGCGCATTTTGCGACCGTGCTGGAAGCCAACATGCTGGTGGCGGTCGCCTCGCCCCGGGCGCAGCCTTTCTACACCAAGTGCGGCTTCAGGGCATCGAGCACGGCGAGCACGCCGCAGGGGCCGGTCGCCGTGATGGAACGGCGGCTGCTGTTCTAGGCTTGTCGCTTGGCCCTTACGCCGAGGGGCCTATCCAGCGTCCCCGATTTCGTAGAGCTTCCCGGCCGGGGAGGATCGTCCATGCGGGTTTCATTCGCTGCCATTTGTCTGGTCATGCTCACGGCCTGCGGGGAGAAGTCGCCGGCGGCGCCGGCAGCCCAACCCGAGCCGCCCGCGGCGGCTGCAGCGCCGGCTGAGCCCGTTCCGCCACCTGCGATCGAGACGATGCCGATTGCTGACGTCGCCGCAAAAATGGTTGGCAAGTTCCGTTCGGTCGACGATCCGAAGGCGATGCTGACGATCAGCGCGGACGGGGTCTGGGTGGAGGACTACGAAACCACCTCGCCCATTCACTCGACAATGACGTGGCGCCTGTTCAAGGGATCGGACGGGCCTGCAAATGCCGGGGTTAATTTCACGCCGGCGTCCTACTATCTCGAAGTGAAGGAGCCGTCGGGCGCGTTTTACTACGAAATGGCCGGCGTCGATGAGAACGGATTCGACATGTTCTATACGGCGCGCGGCAATCATCTGGCCTACGAGCGCATCAAGTAACTTGCGGTATTGAGGGAAGATCACCATGACCGAACATGTGCGCGTCACCGTCGACAACGGCGTGATGGAAATCACCTGGAACCGGCCGGAGAAGAAGAACGCCATCACCAATGCGATGTACGCGGCGGCGGGCGATGCGCTGGAGAAGGCTTCCGCCGACAAGTCGATCCGTGTGGCGCTGTTCACCTCCGAGGGCGACGCGTTCACGGCGGGGAATGATCTTTCGGTGTTCGCCGCTGCCAATTCGGGCGCGGCTGCCGAGGCGCCGCAGGGGCATCGCCTGATCCACAACCTCGCCAAGTTCGACAAGCCGCTGGTGGCCGGCGTGCGGGGCGTGGCCGTTGGCGTGGGCATGACCATGCTGCTCCATTGCGATATGGTCTTTGTCGCCAAGGACGCAAAGCTCTCGGTGCCGTTCGTGAACCTGGCGCTTGTGCCGGAGGCGGCCTCCTCGATCACCCTGCCGGCGCGCGTGGGCCATGCTCGGGCTTTCCAGCTGTTTGCCCTGGGCGAGCCGATCACCGGAGAACAGGCGGTCGCCATGGGCATTGCAAATGCGGCGTTGGCCAAGGAAGAGGTTCTTGGCGCGGCGCGAGATGCGGCTCGCAAGCTGGCGCAACGGCCCCTCGGCGCGCTGATGGCGACGAAGAAGCTGATGCGCGATGGCGAGATGCTGCTGCAGCAGATGAACCGCGAGGCGGAGCTGTTCGGCCGTCAGCTGAAATCACCGGAGGCTGCGGAGGCGTTCATGGCCTTTGCGCAGAAACGTGCGCCGGATTTTTCGAAGACGTAGTTGGAGCGCCGGGCCCCCGCCCGGCAGACGCGCGAAAGCGCGTAACATTGTTGTTTCGAGAAAGAGCCGAGCAGGGGCCCGGCGCTCCACTATTTTGGCGCGAACAGCCGGATCGTGTCGCCGCCCACCACGACATCCTCGCGCACGCGCGTTCCGCCGCCGCGAGCGACTGCAGCTACGCAACGCGGATAGAGCAGGTGTTCGGCCTTGAGGAGGCGGGCGGAGAGGGCGTCTTCGGTGTCGTCGGGGTGGACATCGATCTCGGCGTTTCCGATCACGGGGCCTTCGTCCACGCCAGCGGTTACCTGATGCACGGTACAGCCGTGGACGAGATCGCCGGCTTCAAGGCAGCGCTTATGCGTGTCCACCCCGGGGTATTTGGGCAGGAGAGACGGGTGGATGTTGAGGAGACGCCCGGCCCATTCGTTGACGAACCACGGCGTCAGAACGCGCATGAAGCCGGCGAGGGCGATAAGCTGGACGTTGGCTTTTTTCAGCTCGGTATCGACGGCGCGCTCGAACGCCTCGCGGTCCTTGCCGAAGGGCTTGTGATCCACCGACAGTGCGGGAACGCCGAAGCTGCGGGCCTTTTCCAACCCGAGGGCTTCCGGCTTGTTGGAGATCACGATCACCGGCTCAGCGGGCCAGCTATCGTCCTGCCCGGCCTTGAGCAGGGCTTCCATATTGGAGCCGCGCCCCGAGATAAGGATGCCGAGCCGTTTGCGGCTCATGCGTTTGCCAGTTCGCCGATGATGAAGGGCGCCTCGCCCTCGTTGACCAGCCGCTCCATCAGCGGCTCGGCCACGTCAGGGGCGACCGCGCAGACGATGCCGACGCCGCAGTTGAAGGCGCGGTGCATTTCGTCGTCGGTGATCGAGCCTGCGCGCTGCAGCCAGTCGAACACGGGCGGCAGCTGCCATGCCGAATAGTCGATCTTCGGCGTGAGGTGATCCGGGCACATGCGGGGCGCATTCTCGGTGAGGCCGCCGCCGGTGATGTGGGCGAGGCCTTTGATGCGCTTGTTGCGGATGAGCTGCAGCAGGGGCTTCACGTAGATCCGTGTCGGCGCCAGCAGCGCTTCGCCCAGCTTCTTTGTGCTGTCGAACGGCGCGCAGTCGTCCCAGTCCAGCCCCGTGCGTTCCACGATCTTGCGGACCAGCGAATAGCCATTCGAGTGCGGGCCGGATGAGGGCAGGGCGACGAGTACGTCGCCGGCTTTCATCTCATCGGTTCTTGGTAGGACTTCGGCGCGCTCCACGGCGCCGACGACGAAGCCCGCGAGATCATAATGCCCCGGCGCATACATGCCCGGCATCTCGGCTGTCTCTCCGCCCACCAGCGTGCAGCCTGCCTGGCGGCAGCCTTCGGCGATGCCGGAGACGACTTTGGCGGCGACGCCGGTTTCGAGTTTGCCCGTGGCGAAATAGTCGAGAAAGAAGAGCGGCTCGGCGCCCTGGGCCAGTACGTCGTTGGCGCACATGGCCACGAGGTCGATGCCGATCGTCTCGTGCCGGCCGGTCGCGAAGGCGAGCATCAGCTTGGTGCCCACTCCGTCCGTCCCCGAAACGAGAATCGGATCCTTGAAGCCGGCCGCCTTGAGATCGAACAGCCCGCCGAAACCACCGAGTGCGCCATCCGCGCCCGGCCGTTTGGTTGACGCCGTCATGGGCTTGATGGCCTCGACCAGCGCCTCTCCGGCATCGATATCGACGCCGGCGTCCTTGTAGGTGAGGGGCTTGTCCGGGGTGCTCATGAGGGGCCACGTAACATGCGAGAAACCATGGTTCCAGCCTCACAAACCAACCTGTGAAAGCAGCCCACAGGCTTCGTTAGAAACAAGTCATGTAGAACCTGCCTTACAAAGGCCGAGCGCCGCTGCTAGTTTCCGCGCCCATGAGCAGAACCATCAGATTCGCCACCGTTTTTGCCGCCGCCCTGACGCTGGCTGCCACGCTTTCAGGCGCCGCGTTCGCGCAGGAGATCGCCGGGCCGTACTGGGTGAAGGATCTCGTCATCGACAAGACCTCGCCTGTGAGCCCGCAGGACGCCATCACCCAGGGCAGGGCTGACGCGAAACAGGAGGGCGCGCGGCGGTTGATCGAGCGGCTCACCCTGCCCGAGGATCGCAACGCGGCGAACCCTCCGCTCAACGCGGCCGATGTGGCGGCGTTCGGCGGGAACATACGCACGCAGGTTCAGGATAAGCGGTCCACCGTTCCTGGCGGCTTTCGCCTGCAGTCCGTCATCGCGCAAAGCTATGCCGCCGACAAAGTGCGCCAGTATCTGGAATCGCGCCGCGTGGCGTATGTCGACTCGCAGGCAGGCAAGGCGCTTCTGATTCCTGCCGTGGGAAGCGGCATCAACCCGAATGACTGGGGTGCGCAGTGGACGGAGAGCGCCGCCGCCCCTGGTCAGCCAGCCACAGTGAAGGGCAAGGAAGACCAGACGGCTCTCACGCCCTACGTCGCCTCGATGCAGGTGTGGACGCGCCGTCCGACATTCACGGATGTGCAGGGCGAGATTGGTTCATCCGGCGCCAACCATGCGATCGTCGCCGAAGCCTACAGTCAGGGCGGGCAGATCTATGTGCGCATCATCGACCTGCGCACCGGCGCGGCGGATACCTCTGGCAACGCCATCGGCCCGTTCTCGGGCCTTGCTGTTGCGAAGGACAAGGTGATCGAGGAACTGGAACGCGCGTGGAAGACGCAGTCCATCGTCCGCACGTCGGGCTCCAGCAGCGTGCAGGCCGTGGCGACGTTCCGCGACCTCGGCGAATGGGTGAAGATCCGCAAGGGTCTCGACGGCTCACGCCTCATCAGCGGCCTCAAGATCGACGCGCTCTCGCAGGCTGGGGCTGATGTGAGCTTCAACTATGCCGGGCGGCCGGATCAGCTGAATGCTGACCTGCGTTCGCGCGGGGTGAGCTTCACGGGCGCGGACGGCGGCTGGATGCTCCAGGTCCTCCAGTGACAGCAGGCCGGCCATGACCTCGGGAGACCGGGGCCAGTTGCTGCTGGACTTTCCACGTATCGATGCTGACCAGCGCCCGCTGATCGAGGCGGGGCCCTACCGCACCGTGGTGGCGGCCCTCAGGCGCTGGCGGGAATGGCCGGGCGGGCAGCTGGCGGTTTCTGGCGAGGCTTTCTCAGGCCGTACGCGTCTCCTGCGCTGGTGGGCCGGGGAGGCGGGCGCGGCGGTGGTCAGTGGAGCGGCTCTGGCCCGAGCGCCGATCGATGAGATTTCCAGCCTCAGCTTTTCGGCTCTCGCCGTGGACGATGCGGATGCCCCTGCGCCCAAGGATACGGGCGGGATGGGGTTGCTGGCCGCCCTGAACCTCTGCCGGGACCGTGGGCTGCCGGTGCTGCTGGCCGGGGCTGGGGAACCTGTAAGCTGGCAAAAGGCGCCGCCGGACCTGGTATCGCGCCTCAGGGCCATGCCTGTGGCCCACCTGGATGCGCCGGACGATGAAAGCCTTTCTTTACGCCTGCGGGAGGAATGCGCCCTGCGGCGCCTGATTTTGCCGGATGAATCCGTGGCTTACCTCATCAAACGGATGGAACACTCCTGGCATGCCATCGGCGTGGTGGCCGACCAGATCGAGCGAACCAAGGGCCGGGCGGAAACCATTCCTTCAGCCCGGGCCGTGCTCGTGGCGCTGGGAATGGACCCCGGTTGAGACTTTTCCGGCTGCGCTCAGAAACATCGGTAATATATTCTTGCTATAGGGTTTTTCGTACCCGGCTCTCCGTCAAGGAAGAATGGCCGGGACGGTGGAACCGGTGTGATGGATAACGCGGATATGGCCGACCGCAGCGATCGTGTACGCGAGATCTCCCCGAAGGGGAAAGAAGCCGCCGCTGCAACCGCGGCTGCGCTGGCGCAACTGCAGGCCTCGCCCGAGCGCTTTTTCAACCGCGAGCTCTCCTGGCTGAAGTTCAATTCGCGCGTGCTGGAAGAGGCGGAGAACCGCCGCCATCCGCTGCTCGAGAAGCTGCGCTTCCTGTCGATTTCGGCGAACAACCTCGATGAATTCTATTCGGTGCGCGTGGCCGGCCTGCGCCAGCAGGCGCGCACGGGCATCACGCGCGTATCCTCCGACGGCCTGACGCCGCAGCAGCAGCTTGACCGCATCGCGATCGACGCAGGCGCGCTGATGGCCGAGCAGCAGCGGATCTGGTCGCACATCCGCAACGAGATGAAGACGGCCGGCCTCGCCGTCTGCGATCCGGATGATCTTTCACCGTCCGACGTCGACTGGCTGCGCGCGAGGTTCCGCGAGCGTGTCTTCCCGGTCCTGACGCCGCTGGCTATCGATCCCTCGCACCCGTTCCCGTTCCTGCCGAACCAGGGCTTTGCCGCAGGCTTTGCGCTGAAGCGTGTCCAGGACGGCGAGAAGCTCAACGCGCTGGTGCCTATCCCCAACCAGGTGGAACGGTTCTTCGAGCTGCCGACCGAGGGGCAGTGCAAGCGCTTCATCTCGCTCGAGGACGTCATCACGATGTTCCTCGACATGCTGTTCCCCGGCTACATCTCCAAGGGGCGCTGCATGCTGAGGATCCTGCGGGACAGCGACATCGAGATCGAGGAAGAGGCGGAAGACCTTGTCCGCGAGTTCGAGATCCTGCTGAAGCAACGCCGCCGCGGCCGCATCGTGCGCATGGAAATCGAGCGTGATGCGCCGGAGCTGCTGAAATCCTTCTTCGTCGAGGAAATCGGCGCCGAGCCGGCTGACCTCGTATCGGTCGACGGCGTCATGGGCATGGGCGATCTCAAACAGCTCATCACCGACAGCCGGCCCGATCTTCTGTTCAAACCGTTCGAGCCGCGCTTCCCCGAGCGCGTGCGCGAGCACAATGGCGATATATTCGCGGCGACGCGGGTGAAGGATATCCTTGTCCACCACCCCTATGAAAGCTTCGACGTCGTGGCCCAGTTCCTGCGGCAGGCGGCGCGCGATCCGGACGTGGTGGCGATCAAGCAGACGCTCTACCGCACCTCCAAGAACTCCCCCATCGTCGCGGCGCTGATCGAGGCGGCCGAGGCAGGCAAGGCCGTGACCGCGCTGGTCGAACTCAAGGCGCGCTTTGACGAAGAGGCCAACCTGCGCCTTGCCCGCGATCTCGAACGCGCCGGCGTGCAGGTGGTCTACGGCTTCATCGAACTCAAGACTCACGCCAAGGTCTCGCTGGTGATCCGGCGCGAGGGTGGCGGGCTGCGCACCTATTGCCACTTCGGCACGGGCAACTACCACCCGATCACCGCGCGCATCTATGACGACCTGTCGCTGTTCACGGCGGATGAACAGCTTGGCCGCGATGCCGGGCGCCTGTTCAACTTCGTCACCGGCTATTCCGAGCCGAGGGACATCGAGGCCATTGCGCTTTCGCCAGTCAACATGAAGCAGACGCTGCTGAAACTGATCGACGAGGAGATCGGCTTTGCCAAGGCCGGCAAGCCGGCGGTCATCTGGGCCAAGCTGAACGCGCTTGTGGACGAAGCGGTGATCGACGAGCTCTACAAGGCCAGCCAGGCCGGCGTGCAGATCACCCTGATCGTGCGCGGCATCTGCTGCCTGCGCCCCGGCGTGCCGGGCCTGTCGGACAATATCGAGGTCCGCTCCATCGTCGGGCGGTTCCTGGAGCATTCACGTATCGTCTGCTTCGGCGCCGGCCACGGCCTGCCGTCGGACAGCGCCAAGGTGTTCATCGCCTCCGCTGACTGGATGCAGCGCAACCTCGACCGCCGGGTCGAGACGCTGGTTCCGATCCGCAACCCCACGGTCCACAACCAGGTCATGGACCAGGTGATGCTGGCCAACCTCAATGACCGCGCCCAAAGCTGGACGTTGCAGGCGGACGGACGATATGTCCGTAATGCGACGGGCAAGGGACGCCAGCCTTTCTCGGCGCACGAGTATTTCCTTGAGAACCCCAGCCTGTCTGGCAGGGGTGCAGCACTGCGGATGGCCCAGCCGCCGCAACTCAAGCCCCGGGGCTGACTCGGGGGGGCTGATATCCGGGACGTCACGAACGTCTTGGGAGAATCGGCCTCTTGTGATCAGAAGGCCGGTAATGAGTTCAGCTGCTTCAGGATCGCGCACCAAGAGCGGAAAGCCGATCCGCTGGCGCAGGCTCGGCGTGATCGACGTCGGCTCCAACTCCGTCCGCCTTGTCGTCTATGATGTCCGCGGCCGGGCCATGCAGCCGCGCTTCAACGAAAAGGTGCTGGCCGCACTGGGCAAGAACCTCGGCGACACCGGCAAGCTTTCCAAGGACGGCGTGGAGATGACGCTGGCGGCCCTCGCGCGCTTTGCCTCGATCACGCGCGCCCAGAAGGTCGACAATCTCTTTGCCTTTGCGACAGCTGCCGTGCGCGAGGCCAGCGACGGCAAGGAGTTCGTTGAGAAGATAAAGAAGGAAACCGGCATCCAGCTGCGCATCCTCTCCGGTGGGGATGAAGCGCGGTATGCTGCGCAAGGCGTGCTGGTCGGCAGCCCCGGGGTCGATGGCACGGCAGGCGATCTCGGCGGCTCCAGTCTCGAACTCGCCCGGCTGGCTGGCGGAAAATTCGAGAGCGGATCGACCTATCCGCTCGGCCCGCTGGCGCTCGACAATGGCGGCTCGTTCAACCAGGACAAGATCATCGCGAAGGTGAAGGACGTGCTGTCCGGCGCGCCCGAACTGAAGAAGGCAGGCGACGTGTTCTTCGCTGTCGGCGGCGCCTGGCGCGCCATCGGCACGCTGCACATGGAGCTCGCGCGCGCGCCGCTGCACATGCTGCAGAACTACGAGATGGACGCTTCGAAACTGCCCGACCTGCTCGACGATCTGATGGGCGGCAAGAAGCACGCGGACTTGCTGCAGGAAGTCGCCAAGAAGCGCGCCTCTACCATTCCCTATGCTGCCGCCGTGCTGAAGACGGTGGTCGAGCAGGGCAAGTTCAAGACGGTGATGATCTCATCCTACGGCGTGCGCGAGGGCATCATCTTCGACAATCTCGAAGAGCATGAGCGGCTGGAAGACCCGCTGGACGCCGGGATCGAGGCGCTGGTGGTGGACGAGCAGGGCGCAGAATTCGGCCGCGCGCTGGCCGACTGGGCGGCAGAGACCGCCTCCTACACCCTCAACGACCGCCTCTCCGCCGCCGCCTGCCGGCTGGTGGACATCGGCGCGCTACTACACCCGGATCATCGCGCCGACCTCGCCTTCGACCTCGTCGCCCGCGCGCCTCTTCCGGGGTTGAGCCACAAGGATAGGGCGGCCCTAGCCCTGGCCGTCGCCTCGCGCTTCAAGAAGGGCGTAAAGAACGATGTCAGCGAAAAGCTCCTGGATGGCGACATCGCCGCCAAGGCCCGAGCGCTCGGGGCCCTGATGCGCCTGGCCGCCGATTTCTCGGGCCGTTCCGCGGGTCTGCTGAAGCAGTCGCGGCTGACCTGCGACGGGGATACGCTGGAGCTGAAGGTGGCCGCGCCTTATCGGGCGCTGGTGTCTGAGTCCGTCGAGCGCAGGCTGGAGCAGGCGGCAGATGAGCTGGGGATGGACTACGCGCTGACGAGCTGAGTTGGAGCGCCGGGCCCCCCGCCCGGCAGAGGCCGCAAAGCGGCCTATGTGCTCGCAGTCAGAATTGCCGGCTACGCCGGCAGTGCCGGGCAGGGGCCCGGCGCTCCTAGACCTCGACGATCTTCACGCCCTTGGGCGAAGCCGCCAGCGCGACCTTGCCGCTCTTCAGCCGCAGCGCTTTTTCCCCGAACACTTCCCGCCGCCAGCCTTTGAGCGCCGGGATATCCGGATTGTCTTCGCGCGCCAGCTGTTCCAGATCGGCCGCATTCGCGATCAAGCGCGTCGCCACGCCCGCATCGTCCGACACCTGCTTGAGCAGCACCTTGAGCAGATCGCTCACTGCACCCGGAGGCGGACCGGCATTCTCCGGCCGCTCGATATCCGGCGCGTATTTCTCCGGCTCGTCCAGCGCCTGGTTGATGGCGTGGATCAGGCCCTGGCCGTGCTTGGAGCGTCCGAAGCCGCTCGGCACGGCGCGCATGCGCTCCAGAGCCTCGGCGGTGCGCGGCTTCTGCTGGGCGATCTCCTGGATGGCGTCGTCCTTCAGGATACGGCCGCGCGGCTTGTCGAGCTCCTGCGCCGTGCGCTCGCGCCACGCCGCCACGTTGGCGAGCACGGCGAGATAGTCGCTGCGGTACTTGCGGACCTTCAGCCGCTTCCACGCGCTCTCCGGATTGAAGGCGTAGATTTCGGGATCCAGCAGGTCGGCGTGCTCGTCCTCGATCCAGTCGGTGCGCTTCTGCTTCTCCAGCTTCTCTTTGAGGATCTTGTAGATCTTGCGGAGATAGACGACGTCGCCGCGGGCATAGCGCAGCTGCTTTTCAGAGAGCGGCCGGCGCGCCCAGTCGGTGAACTGTGAGGACTTGTCGACCTGCGCCTTGAGCACCCTGCTCACCAGGTTCTCGTAGGAGATGGAATCGCCCAGCCCCGCTGCCATCGCGGCGATCTGGCTGTCGAAGATCGGGGAGGGCGTCTCGCCAATAATGCGGGTGAAGATTTCGAGATCCTGCCGGGCGGCGTGGAACACCTTCACGCGGCTCTTGTCGGCCAGCAGTTTCATCAGGGGCGAAAGATCGATGTCCTTGGCGATCGGGTCGACCAGCACATCATAGTCGGCGCTGGCCACCTGGATCAGGCAGACCTGCGGCCAGTAGGTTGTTTCACGGTGGAATTCGGTATCGACCGCGAGGAAGTCGCCGCGGGACAGTATCTCGCAGGCCTCGACCAGCGCGTCGGTTTCAGTAATCAGCCGGATCTCGCCGTCTTCGTCGTCGTTCAAAACCATAGGCTCCAGAATCGGCGGCCAGCCTGATATTGACAAGCTCAACGGCGACATGCGCTTGTCCGCCCGATCAATCAAGGAAATTCCCCGGTTTTGCGGGGGATTCGCAGC
>DASYKO010000232.1:0-7476 GCA_035995285.1 Hyphomonadaceae bacterium
AACGCCTTCCTCGCCCGAGCGGGGGAGGCGCCACGCGCATTGAACGAGCAACGTGCGAACTCAGGCGGGGGGCCGGCCCATCTCATCGCCGCGCCCTTCGAGGCGACACCCGTCCCCCACCAGATCACACACGCGGCGCCATCAGCGCTCGCGTCCCTTCCCCGCTCGGGTGAGGACGTCAGCTGCGCTTTCCCAATTCTCATTGTGTATCTCAAGCCCGCTCGCGCCGGCATGCGCGTCCGCGCGCCGCCCTGGCGCCCTGACTGCCCATTGCCGACTGCCCGCTGCCTCAGAGGCGCGCTTCTGAGACCGCGAATCTGCGCCCAAACCGCCCCTGCCCGCCCAAAACCCCAAGCCGCATGGACTTCCCCCCTCGATTTTGCTCTATCCGCCCCACCTCGCCTGCGAACGACCGCCTGCCCCAGGAGCCGCTCATGCCCGCCAAGATCGTCACCGTGTTCGGCGGCGCCGGCTTCCTCGGCCGGCACCTGACCCGCACCCTCTGCCGCCAGGGCTGGCGCGTGCGCGTCGCCACCCGCCGGCCGCACCTGGCGGGAGACGCACGCCTTGCCGGCGATGTCGGCCAGGTCCAGCTGATCCAGGCCAATGTCCGCAACCGCGCTTCGATCCGCCGGGCGATCGAGAGATCGGACGCCGTCGTGAACCTCGTCTCCATCCTCTACGAGCGCGGCAACCAGACCTTCAACGGCACGCAATCCCTCGGCGGCGCCAACGTGGCCCAGGTCGCAGCCGAACTGGGGATCAAGACCTACGTCTACATGAGCGCCATCGGCGCCTCGCTCGAAAGCCACTCCTCCTACGCCCGCACCAAGTCGGAAGCAGAAGCGGCCACCCTCGAGGCCATCCCCACGGCCACCATCCTGCGCCCGTCGATCATGTTCGGGCCCGAGGACGGGTTCTTCGCGGGCTTCGCGCGCATCGCCCGCCTCCTGCCCATCATGCCGGTGATCGGCGGCGGCTCGAAGTTCCAGCCCATCTACGCCGGCGATGTTGCCTCCGCAGTTGCAGCCGCGCTCGCCAAGCCAGAAGCCCGCGGCCAGACCTACGAACTCGGCGGCCCGCGCACCTACACGATGACGGAACTCCTCAAATACATCACGCGCGAGATCGACCGCCCGCGCATGATGCTGCCCATCCCGATGCTGTTCGCAGCGCCGCTCGGCTACACCATCGGCGCCATCTCGAAACTCAACCCGTTCTTCGGCCCGCCTCTCACGGGCGATCAGGTTCAGCTCCTGCAGAGCGACAACATCGTTGCTGCCGGCGCGAAGACCATCGCCGACCTCGGGATCACCAGTCTCGAGACGGTGGAATCCATCACCCCCACCTATCTCTGGCGCCACCGCCCCCACGGCCAGTTCCAACCCCCTCACGTCGAGGAAATCTCGCGGGCAGACGCATGAAGTCCTTCCCCAGTCGAAGGCTGGGGAAGGTGGATCGGCGCGCAGCGCCGAGACGGAAGGGGCCGACTGCGAAGCAGGCGGAGCTTGCATCCGCCCCATCCCGAGCTAGCCTGCGCTTAGTGGTGGATCAGGGGAGCGGACAATGCTGATCGATTATGATGGCGCAAACGTCCTTGAGATCGCGATCTGGATTCTGATCGTGACGGCGGCCGGCTTCCTCGGCCGGGTCCTGGTGAAGGGCAAGAACTTCTTCGGCCTCTGGGGCGACGCCTTCATCGGCCTCCTCGGCGTCCTCCTGATCGGCACGCTCCTGCGCGCCTTCAAGTTCTCGCTGACGGGCTGGCTCACCGAAACGGTCCCAGACACGATCGCCCCCTACGTCTTCTGGCTCGACATCGGCCTCTGCGCCCTCGTCGGCGCCATCGTGCTGCGCGCGATCCTCCGTCCGTTCACCGGCGGGGGCTGATCCCAACTTCGTGTAGCGCCTTCGAAGCTAGGCCTCTCATCCCCATATCAGTGGAGCCGCACGCGATGCGCGCGGCCGCTGTTTGACATGTCGAGATAGAGCTCAGATCGCTGACGCAATCCACGCGATCAGCATCGCCGCCGGTATCAGCATCAGCTGCGCGAGCAGCGTGCCGAGAATCCGGCTCCCCGCCAGCCACACCACGGCGCGCCGAAAACTGGCATCCGTGGTTCGCCCATCCATCACATCGTCCGTCAGTACCGAAAGGTACGGATCGATGAACACGAACAGCAGGATCGTCGCCACGCCATTGATCACCGCCGACAACCCCTGCGCCGTGAGGCGGAAATCCGGATTGAGATAGCCGGCATAGAGCGAGGCGAACACGCCGACCGTCAGGAAAGCCTGCGCCGCCACGTTCATGATAATCGTGCCGACAGGAATGGCAGCCTTCTTCGCCAGCCCCTTCACATTCGCCATCGAAGGCGCCGCTGCAGCCGTTTTCAGATAACCGATCCCACCCTTCGCAAACACATGCAGAAGCAGCTTGGGCATCGAGCGGTGCTCGTGAAAATGCTGAACGGCTCGGGTGAACATCCGCTGCACCGTCGGCACAGCCAGCGTTCCGACGATCGCCGCCAACGTCGCCGAGCCCATCAGAATCTGGAAATCGACGAACAGGTTGCCCCCGCCCGCCTTGAGATTCTCCTCGATCCGGTTGGCAAGAAAAGGCTGCTGGAACGAGTTCGATGTCCGCGAGACCAGGACGAGGATGTTGAACAGCGCGAACGAAACCGCGATCCGCCGCGTTCTCACGCCCGCAATCCGCGCCGCGTAACCGAGCGCGCCGATCAGGTTGATCACAAAAGTCAGCGCGCAGAGGACAAGAAGCTGAGCGTCCATCGGCTTCTCCTTCGGAGAATGTTCCCTAGTAGCTCGTTGCTAGATCGGAACCACATGCGCGCCGAAATTGAAGAAGTAGATGCCGACCAGCCCGGCGCCGCCGACGAGTATGCGCCACCAGCCGAACGGCGCAAATCCTCGCTTCTGGATGAAATCGAGCATCACGCGGATCACGATCAGCCCGAAGACGAAGGACGCAACGAAGCCTATCGCGATGATACCGAGATTGTTCGAGGTCAGCGAATCCTTGCTCTCCCAGATATCGAGCACGAAGGCGCCGACCATGATCGGGATCGCCAGGAAGAACGAGAACTCAGCCGCCGCCCGCTTGTCGATCTTGAGCAGCATCGATCCCACGATTGTCGAACCGGACCGAGAAACACCCGGGATCACCGAAAGGCACTGGAACAGCCCGATCACGATGCTCTTCCACAGCGGCAGGTTCATCGCATCAAGATCCACCGGCTTGGGCGCCAGGCGGTCGATGACGAGAAGGATCACGCCCCCGATCACCAGCGACCAGCAGATCAGCGCCGGCGCGTCAAACAGATAGGTCTTGATGAAATCATGCAGCAGAAACCCCACCGCAAAGGCTGGTATGCACGCAATGATCACCGACAGCGCAAAGCGGCGAGACCCGGCCTGCGTCGGCAGCGTGATCAGCACATTCCATAGCCGCGAGAAGTAGAGAGCCACCACCGCAAGGATCGCTCCGAGTTGGATGACCACCGTGAAGGTCTTCCACAGCGGATCTTCCGCGATGCCCATCGCGATCTCGGTGAGCAGCAGATGCCCGGTCGAGGAAACAGGAATGAATTCCGTCAGACCCTCGACAAGGCCGAGGATGATCGCCTGCAGGATTGTCTGCCCGTCCATGAAGGCTCCCGGATAACCGTCCCCACGGTCTTTTTGCTTAGCAATGTCTCGCCGGTCAGGGTGGAGGAGGCGTTAAACATGGCGAGTCCGGCATACATAGACCGTTTGGTACTCATGCACGCCTGAGATTTGCCCGCACTGATCGATGAGCAGTCATAGACATATCTAATAGGAACCCCCCGGTTCCTATCTCGCAGTTTCCCGTTGTTTTGAGGGTTCGCCGACCGTAATGAGACCGCTCTTCGGGAGTTGGACGGTCCTCATGGCCCAGCAAAAGATGCTCAATTTCGTATCTATCGGTCAGGAGACGCCCGAAAAGCGTGAACCCGACGAGCGCCGCGGCGACTTCCACGAGATCTATGCCGACTACATCGAGGCAAAGGCGGCCGAACAATCCTCGCGCTGTTCCCAGTGCGGCGTGCCCTTCTGCCAGACCCACTGCCCGCTCCAGAACAATATCCCGGACTGGCTGATGCTCACGGCCACGGGCCGGCTGCAGGAAGCCTACGAGATTTCGGCGGCGACCTCGAACATGCCCGAAGTCTGCGGCCGCATCTGTCCGCAGGACCGCCTCTGCGAAGGCGGCTGCGTGATCGAACAATCCGGCCACGGTACAGTCACCATCGGCGCCGTCGAACGCTACATCACGGATACGGCGTGGGAGCGCGGCTGGGTCGCGCCGCTAAAACCGGTTCGCGAACTCGGCCAGAGCGTCGGCATCATCGGAGCCGGCCCCGCAGGCCTTTCCGCCGCCGACCAGCTCCGCTCCGCCGGCTACAAGGTCACCGTTTACGACCGCCACGACCGCGCCGGCGGCCTGCTGATCTACGGCATCCCCAACTTCAAGCTGGAGAAAGAGATCGTCGAGCGCCGCACGGAGCGCCTGAAAAAGGGCGGTGTGAAATTCAAGCTCGGCGTTGATATCGGGAAGGACATCTCCTTCGCAGAACTCCGCTCCAAGCACGACGCGGTCCTGGTCGCGACCGGCGTCTACAAGTCGAAGGAACTTGGCCTGCCGGGCCGGGAAGCGAAAGGCGTGCTCAGGGCGCTCGACTACCTTATCGCCGCCAACCGCGTCGGCCTCGGCGCCAAGGTTGCGGAATTCGAAAGCGGCATGCTCAACGCCGAAGGCAAGAGCGTCGTCGTCATCGGCGGCGGCGACACGGCGATGGATTGCGTACGCACCGCGATCCGCCAGGGCGCAAAATCCGTTACCTGCCTCTACCGCCGCGACCGCGCCAACATGCCAGGCTCGCAGCGCGAAGTCACCAACGCCGAGGAAGAAGGCGTCAAGTTCGACTGGCTCGCCGGCCCGCGCGGCGTCGCCGAGAAGAAAGGCGGCGGCGCAAAAAGTGTGAAGGCGTTCCGCATGAAGCTAGGCGTCGCCGACGCATCCGGCCGTCAGGCGCCGGAAGAAATCACGGGCTCCGACTACGAACTCAAGGCCGACATGGTGATCAAGGCACTGGGCTTCGATCCCGAAGACCTGCCTGGCCACTTCTCCGAACCCAATCTCAACGTGAACCGCTGGGGCGGCGTGAAAGTCGACTACCGCAGCATGATGACGACCATGGATGGCGTCTTCGCCGCCGGCGACATCGTGCGCGGCGCGTCGCTGGTCGTTTGGGCCATCAAGGAAGGCCGCGATGCAGCGGCGAGCATCGAACAATACCTGAAAGCAAAGACCCCTGCCCTCCAGGCGGCGGAGTAAAGACAATGGCGAACGAAACCGAAGGACAAGCTTGGCTCGCGCGCTACACCGAGCAACGAGACCGGCTGATCGAAGCCAACGCCTACAACCCCGCCGACGAGAAGGATTCGTGCGGCGTCGGCCTCGTCGCGAACATCGACGGCACGCCCAAGCGCTCTATCGTCGAGATGGCGATCAAGGCGCTCAAGAACGTCTGGCACCGCGGCGCCGTCGATGCCGACGGCAAAACCGGCGATGGCGCGGGCATCCGCATCGACGTGCCGCAGGATTTCTTCCGCGACGCCGTGCGCGGCATGGGCCATTCGATCACCAACAACGTGCAGGTCTGCGTCGGCCAGATCTTCCTGCCGCGCACCGATCTTGCCGCGCAGGAACGCGCGCGGTCGATCATCGAGACCGAAGTCGTCCGCTTCGGCTTCTACATCTATGGCTGGCGCCAGCCGCCGATCGACACATCCGTCATCGGCATGAAGGCCAACGCCACGCGGCCGGAAATCGAGCAGATCCTGTTCACCGATCGCCTGGGCCGCGACGAAGCGGAGCTGGAGCGCCAGCTCTATATCTGCCGCCGCCGCATCGAGCGCCGGGCACGCGAGAGCAACCTCGACCTCTATGTCTGCTCGTTCTCGAGCCGCGCCCTGATCTACAAGGGCATGTTCCTCGCAGCCGATATCGATGCGTTCTATCTCGACTTGAAGGACGAGCGCTTTGTCTCAGCGGTGGCGATCTATCACCAGCGCTATTCCACCAACACGTTCCCGCAATGGCGCCTGGCCCAGCCCTTCCGGATGCTGGCGCACAATGGGGAGATCAACACCATCTCGGGCAACATCAACTGGATGCGCAGCCACGAGATCAAGATGGTCTCGAACAACTTTGGCGAGCATGGCGATGACGTGAAACCCGTGGTGCAGCCCGGCGGATCGGACTCGGCCGCACTCGACAACGTGTTCGAACTTCTCGTGCGCGCCGGCCGCTCCGGCCCGATGGCAAAGACGCTGCTCGTTCCCGAGCCGGTCTCGCGCGACGAGAAGATCACCTCGCGCAAGCATCTGGCGCTCTATGCCTACGCCAACTCGGTGATGGAGCCGTGGGATGGGCCGGCGGCGCTCGCCATGTTCGACGGCCGCTGGGCGATCGCGGGCATGGACCGCAACGGCCTGCGCCCCATGCGCTATGCTCTCACCGAGGACGGCGTGCTGGCTGTCGGCTCCGAAGCCGGCATGTGCGCCATCGATGAGGAGCAGATCATCCGCAAGGGCCGCGTCGGCCCAGGGGGCATGATCGCGGTCGATGTGAAGGACGGCAAATTCTACGACCACGCCGCGATGCTCGACCAGCTGGCGAGCGCGCACCCATACGAAGAGTGGCTCTCGAACGTCGTCGAGCTGGAGCCCCTCATCGGCCCCGGGCCGGAAGCGCGCCTCTACAACGACCGCCAGGAATTCCAGCGCCGCCAGCATGCCGCAGGCATGACGATGGAGGACGTCGAGCTGATCCTTTCGCCGATGGCGGAAGACGGCAAGGAAGCCGTGGGCTCGATGGGCGACGACAGCCCCCTCGCCGTCCTGTCGGACCACTATCGTCCTCTGTCGCACTTCTTCCGGCAGAACTTCGCGCAGGTGACCAACCCGCCGATCGACCCGCTGCGCGAAGAGCGCGTGATGAGCCTGCGCACGCGGTTCAAGAACCTCGGCAACATCCTCGCGGAAGACCAGACCCAGACGAATGTGTTCGTGCTGGAAAGCCCCGTGCTGACCAACGGCGTGTATGCCCGCATGCAGGAGACCATCGGCGAACAGGTCGCGGTGATCGACTGCACCTTCACCATCTCGCGCAAGTCGCCTGGCCTGTCGCTGAAGGAAGCGATCGACCGCATTCGCGAGGAAGCGCGCATCGCCGTCTCCTCTGGCCGCAGCCACATCGTGCTGACCGATGAGGGACAGGACGCCGAAAAAGCCGCGATCCCGATGATTCTCGCAGCGGGCGCCGTGCATTCGTGGCTGGTGAACCATGGCCTGCGCACATTCTGCTCTATCACCGTGCGCTCCGCCGAATGCGCGGACACGCACTACTTCGCCGTGCTGGTCGGCGTC
>DASYKO010000233.1:0-10202 GCA_035995285.1 Hyphomonadaceae bacterium
GCCGTTGGCGTTGGTGACCGCCGTGCCATTGATCGTGATGTTCCCCGCCGTGAACCGGTCCAACCCCGCCCACGCCGATGTCGTCGAGGCGCCGTTCGTGCCGCCCCTCGATGTGAGGTCAGCGTTCGCGGTGAAATCCCGGTCGCGTGCTACGATCGGATCGCGGGTAAAGTAGGAGCCGAAGAGCGAGATGTTCGTCCGGCCGTCGTTGAGGTTCCAGCCGCCCTGCATGGCCGCCGAAATCTCCAGCCCGGAAATCCCCTCCTCCTGGCCGACATTGAGTTCGGTGGTGAACCCTTCGAAGTCGTCCCTCAGGACAGTGTTGACGACGCCCGCCACCGCATCCGCGCCATAGATGGCGGAGGCCCCGTCCAGCAGCACTTCGACACGCTCGACGCCGAGCACCGGGATCGAATTGGTGTTGGCGCTGACCACCGGCACCGAGTTCTCGGCCTGTGTGCCAGGGTGGTTCACCATCCGCCGGCCGTTGAGCAGCACCAGCGTGTTGCCCGTGCCGAGCGCGCGCAGGTTGATCGAGGCCGTGTCCCCCCTGGCGTCGTTGACGCTGCCGACCGTGCGCGAGGAGTTGAACGCCACATCGCCCAGCTGCGGGATCGAGCGGAAGAGTTCGTCCCCCGAGGCCGCGCTCACCGTCGAGATTTCCTCAGCGGTCACGACCGTTACCGGCAACGCATCGGTAACCTCTGCGCCCCTGATCTGGCTGCCGACGACCACGACGCGATCTGCGGCCTGATCAGCGGCTTGGTCAGCCTGCGACTGGGCCGCCTCCTGCGCGAAAGCGGCGCCCGAAAAGGCGAGCGCGGTCGATGCGAGCAGAAGCGCGCGAATAGCCGTAAGCCTGACTTTCGCCATGAGGCTCCCCTCCTCGTCCGGCGTCGAAAAATGCGTAGATGGGCCGGGAATTCCGTCCAGAACTCCTGGGGCGCGACTTCCTCCCGAGACCTCTCCAAGTCAATGGGATTCGCCCCGCGCGCTCGCTTCCAAGGTGAGCTTGCGGCGCATCGGCCACATCCTGCACGAGCAGACGGCGCCCGGCTGATCATTTGCCAGCCGTCATCACCTTGCATTGATCGCCTGCGAAGGAGCTCCTGAGAGGCAGGTTCCCGAGGCCTTCACGGCTAATTGAACCTTTGTTTTCCGGCAGTTGGCGGGGGTCCGTTGACCGAATTTCAAGCTGGAGTGTCTATGGTTTCCGCAAAGGACAAGGGGCTGGTCGCAATTCTTGGCGGAAACAGCCCTGCCTTAGGCAGCGATCGCCACAAAACGCGATCTCCGCCGCGTCGGGGGGCCGCAGACGGTTTTCCGGGCGGGACGCGTAATAGAACCAGCTTTCCGCGGCCGGGCATGGCTGTTGAACAAGCTGGCGTGTAGTCTGGTGGTGGAGTCGCCGTGAAGATGGTTCTGGGCAAACGCAATCTGATCATCGCTGGCGTTGCAGCGGCCGTTCTGGTCGTCGGCGGCGCAGCGTTTGTCGCCAACCAGAAGCCCCATGATGGCGCCCAGTCGGCTGACGCCGGCCAGCGCGGCGCAGGTGGTCCCGGCGGCCCGGGTGCAGGTCCCGGCGGCGGACAGCGCGGACCCGGTGGTCCAGGCGGAGCGGGCGGCCCCGGAGGCCGCGGCGGCGGCAAGCCGACCGATGTCGGCGCCGTACCGGCCACATCCAAGGAATTCTCGAGCCGGATCGAGCCGCTCGGCACGCTTGAGCCGCGCGAGCGCGTGGTCCTGTCGGCCAACGCCGCCGATCGCGTGACCGGCGTCTTCTTCGAGGACGGCCAGCGCGTCGCCAAGGGCAAGACGCTGATGACCCTCGCCGCCGAGCAGGAACAATCCGAACTCGCCTCCTCCCAGGCCACCCTCGCCAACGCCAAGCTGGTGTACGAGCGCAACCAGCGCCTCTCCTCGGGCCAGGCCATCGCCGAGCTGGAGATGGAACGCGCGAAGGCCACCTATGAAGCGGCAGCCGCCAACGTCGCCGCGATCCAGGCCCGCCTGCGTGACCGCGTGCTGGTCGCACCGTTCACGGGCGTGCTCGGCTTCCGTCAGGTCTCCGTCGGCGCCTATGTCTCGCCCGGCCAGGCCGTGGCGACGCTGATCGACGACAGCCAGATGCGGATGGAATTCGGCGTTCCCTCCATCGAGATCAACAACCTGAAAGTCGGCCTGCCGGTCGAAGCGACGACGGCGGACATTCCCGGCCGCACCTTCACCGGCACGCTTACCTCCATCGACAACGCCGTCGATCCCGTGACGCTCTCCGTGAAGGTTCGCGCGACCCTGCCCAACCGCGACGGCGCGCTGCGCGCCGGCACCTCGATGAAGGTGGCGCTGAAATCCAAGTCGCGCACCTCGCTCTCCATTCCCGAGATCGCGGTGATCGCCGAAGGCTCCAAGAATTTCGTCTATGTCGTCGACAATACCCGCCAGCCGGCGGTGGCTGCTAAGACCGAGGTTCAGCTCGGCACGCGTGAACGCGGCATCGTCGAGGTCGTGAGCGGCCTCGAGACGGGCCAGATGGTAGTGACGGACGGCGTCCTCAAACTGCGGCCCGGCCTGCCGGTTCGCGTCAAGGCGCCCTCGATCGAGGGGGAAGGTGAACCGCGGGTCGCGGGCGGAGGGGCTGCCGAAGGCCCGACCGACCGGGCCGGCCGGCTCGGGCAATAATCCCTCCTAAGGGCGCTAAGCCATGCTTCTGTCTGATGTCTCGATCAAGCGGCCGGTGTTTGCCTCCGTTATCGGCTTCCTGCTGATTGCGCTTGGCGCGGTCTCGTTCAGCCGCCTAGCCCTGCGCGAATATCCCGACATCGACCCGCCGGTCGTCTCGATCTCGACGTCTTATCCGGGGGCATCGGCCAACGTCGTCGAAAACCGCATCACCGAGCTGATCGAGGACAGGATCGCCGGCGTCGAAGGCATTCGCTACATCAACTCGAACAGCCAGGACGGCCGTTCGAACATCAACATCGAATTCGACATTTCCCGCGACATGGACTCGGCGGCCAACGATGTGCGCGACCGCGTGTCCGGCATCCTCCGCCAGCTGCCTGTCGATGCCGATCCGCCGGATGTGCAGAAGGCCGACGCCTCCGAAGAGGTCGTGCTCTGGCTGCAGCTCGCTTCCGACAACAAGAATGCGATGGAGCTGACGGATTACGCCGAGCGCTACATCATCGACCGCTTCTCCTCTATCGACGGCGTCGCCCGCATCCAGATCGGCGGCCAACGCACGCCGGCCATGCGCGTGTGGCTCGACCGCCGCGCCATCGCCGCGCGCGGCCTTACCGTCACCGACATCGAGCGCGCCGTGCGCACCGAAAACGTCGAATCCCCCGCCGGGTCGCTGACCTCGCAGGATCTCGTCTTCACGGCGCGCATCGACCGGCCGTTCACAACGCCGGAGCAATTCGCCAATCTGGTCGTCGCCAAGGGCAAGGAAGACGGCGTGCTGGTTCGCCTGGGCGATGTGGCCCGTGTCGAATTTGGCGCCGAGGAAGACCGCAACATCTTCCGCGGCAACGGCAAGGACGCGATCGGCATCGGCATCGTCAAGCAATCGACCGCCAACGTGGTGGAAGTCGCCAAGGTGGCCCGCGAGCGCGCCGCCGACGTGGCCTCAACCCTGCCCCAGGGCATGACCCTGCAGGTCAACTTCGACGGCTCCGTATTCGTCGACGCCTCGATCCACGAAGTGTTCATGACGCTCGGCATTGCCGTGCTGCTGGTCGTGGGCGTGATCTACGTCTTCCTCGGCACCTTCCGCGCCACCATCGTTCCGGCTGTGACGGTTCCGATCTCGCTGATCGCCGCATTCACCGTGCTCTATGCGATGAACCTGTCGATCAACCTGCTGACCCTGCTCGCCCTCGTGCTGGCCATCGGCCTTGTGGTCGACGACGCCATCGTCGTGCTGGAGAACATCCACCGGCGCATCGAGGAAGAAGGCGAGACGCCGCTTGTCGCCGCGTTCAGGGGAACGCGTCAGGTGGGCTTTGCGGTCGTCGCGACCACGTTGGTGCTGATCGCCGTGTTCATTCCGATCACCTTCATGCAGGGCCAGATGGGCCGGCTGTTCTCGGAATTCGCCATCGCCATGGCTGCGGCGGTCGCCTTCTCGATGATCGTCGCGCTGACCATCTCGCCGATGCTCGCCTCCAAGCTGCTCAAGCCGCACGAGGAGCACAAGGACAAGAAGTCGGGAGGCGGGTTCGCCGCTTTCGTGGACCGCATGTTCGGCCATATGCGCAAGGGCTATGGCTGGATCTACGACAAGACCGTGGGCCGCCCGATCGCCATCGGCATCGCGTTTGTCGCGATCCTCGGCGGCAGCTACCTGCTCTTCCGCGCCATCCCGGGCGAATATACCCCGCAGGAAGACCGCGGCCAGTTCCAAGTCATGATCCAGGGCCCTGAAGGCGCCTCGTTCGAATACATGGTGCCCTTCGTCGAAGAGATCGAGGCGCGCCTGCTGCCGATGATCGAGCGCGGCGAGATCGCACGTATCTCCGTACGCGCACCGGGCGGCATGGGACCAGGCGGCGGCGGAAGCAACTTCAACTCGGCCAACATCCAGGTCGTGCTCTCGGACTGGGGCCAGCGCCGCAACGGCTTCGTCATCCTCAACGAGCTCAACGCCAAGCTGCAAGATATTCCCGGCGTGCGCGCCTTCGCCAACATGGCCTCAGCCTTCGGCCGCGGCGGCGGCGGCAAGCCGATCAACTTCGTGATCAAGGGACCGTCCTACGCGACGCTGGTCGAATGGCGGAACACCTTCGTTGACGCGCTCAACAAGGACAATCCCGGCATCAACCAGATCGACTGGGACTTCAAGGAAACCCAGCAGCAATACCGCATCGAAGTCGACTATGCCCGCGCCTCCGATCTCGGCGTGACGGTGCAGGAAGTCGGCTCGACGCTGCAGACCATGCTCGGCTCCAAGCGCGTCGGCACCTTCGTGCAGAACGGCGAAGAACGTTACGTGATCTTCGAAGGCGAGCGCACCGAACAGGCGACGCCGTCGGACCTCCAGAACATCTATGTCCGCTCGGGCCGCACCAATGAGCTGATCCCGCTGTCGAACCTGGTGAAGGTCTCGTCCATGGCGGATTCGCGCTCGCTCTCGCGCTATAACCGCGTGCGCGCCATCACCATCAACGCCAACCTCAACCCGGGCGTCTCGCTGGGCGCGGCGCTCGACAAGATGGAGGCGATGGCCCGCAAGGTCCTGCCGGAAGAGGCCGCGTTCGACTACAAGGGCCAGTCGCTCGACTACAAGCGGGCCGGCTCGTCCATCATGTTCGTGTTCGGCTTCGGCATCCTGGTGGTGTTCCTGGTGCTGGCGGCCCAGTTCGAAAGCTGGATCCACCCGCTGGTCATCATGCTCTGCGTGCCGGCCACCGTGGGCGGAGGACTGCTGGGCATCTGGCTCACCGGCAATACGCTCAACATCTACACCCAGATCGGCCTCATCATGCTGGTCGGCCTTGCGGCCAAGAACGGCATTCTCATCGTCGAGTTCGCCAACCAGCTGCGCGACAAGGGCATGAAGTTCGATGCAGCCTTGAAAGAGGCGGCGCAGACGCGCTTCCGGCCCATCCTGATGACGTCGCTGACTGCTGTTGCGGGCTCCATCCCGCTGATCTTCAGCCATGGCGCAGGCGCGGAGACGCGCTCGGCCATCGGCGTGGTGATCCTGTTCGGCGTCGTGGCCGCAGTGGTCGTGTCGCTTGTGCTCGTGCCCGCCGCCTACTCGCTGCTGGCCCGCCGCACCGGCTCTCCGCTTGCCGTGCAGCGCCGGCTCGAGAAGGAAGAGCTGGACTCGCCCGTCGCTCACCCCGCGGCTGCCGAGTAGTATCTCGACGCATCGGCTGCATCGGTGGATAAAGCCGCCATGCAGCCGGACGCCTCGCCAACGCCCTATCCCGAACTCAACATGGTGCTCGCCGCGCTGCTCGACGGCGTGCGCCAGGCGCTGGGCGAGAACCTGGTGGGGCTCTATCTGCAAGGCTCCTTCGCCGTCGGTGATTTCACGCCCTGGAGCGACTGCGACTTCATCGTGGTCACGCGCGAGGACCTCTCGCCGGACCACCTGGCCGCCCTGCGGCGCCTGCATCCCAGCATCCATGAACTGCCGGCGCCCTACTGGCGCAACGGTCTCGAAGGCTCCTACGCCCCCGCCGCCATCCTGCGCCGCTGGACGACCGAACCGCGCGATCCTCCAGGCGAACCGCGCGTAGATGACTGGGCCGACCCCGGGCTCGTAGGCAGCCCGGCTCTCGCCTATCCGTTCTGGTATCTCGACCACGGCGCGAAGACGCTCGTTCGATCCGAGCACGACAACACGCAGGTGGTGCGCTGGTGCCTGCGCGAGCGGGGCGTCGTTCTCTACGGGCCCGATCCCAAAGAGCTGATCGACCCCGTAACGCCAGCGATGCTGCGCGCCGAGGTGCGCGGCACGATGGACAAGGCGCTGGCGACCGGCCTGCCCATGCCAATGATCGCCTGGCAGGTCTTCTATGTGGGCCTCTACTGCCGCATCCTCCACACCATCGCGACGGGCGAGGTCACGTCGAAGAAGAAGGCGATGGCCTGGGCGCAGGAGGCGCTGGACCCGAGATGGCGAGGCCTGATCGCACGCGCCGCGGCGCTGAAGAAGGGCGACGAGGCGACAGCCGCCCTGCCCGCCGATCCTGCCGACGCAGAAGCGACACATGAGTTCGCGCGCTACTGCATCACCTTCGCCGACAGCGCCTAGCCGAGGCTGGAGAGCGTCAGCACGGCGCCTGAGAGGAACAGCAGGCCCAGCACCACGCGCCGGAACGCCGTCTGGTTGAGGCGATTGAACACCATCGCGCCCAGCAGCACCGGTATCGCCAGCGCCGGGGCGATGATGCCGAACAGCTTCAGCGTCTCGCCCGTGATGATCGATCCGTGCAGCAGATAGCCGATCAGCGTCGTCACGTGCATGGCGATGTTGAAGGTCTGCATCACGCCGCGCTGGGTCGCCTTGTCCCAGCCGCGCAGCGTGCACCAGAGCGTGGGGATGCCGCCGGCCATCCCGCCTATGCCGCCGAACACCCCACCGAGCCAACCTATTGCACCATCGGCCCATCCACCGCCCCATCGCAGCGCCCATGTCTTCGGCACGAAGAGCATGGCGGGCGAATAGGCCAGCAGGAACAGCCCGAGCGCCAGCTTGAACCCTTTGGGCTCGAGGATGCCGAGCAGGAACACGCCCAGCGGCACGCCGACCACCCCGCCGATGATGAACGGCGTCACGCGCTTCCACTCCGCGCCCTTCCACGTCAGCGGCAGGGCGACCACCTGCCCCACCAGCGAGCCGAACACGGCCAAGGGCGCGGCGGTCTGCGGATCGACCGCCCAGGCCCAGATCGACAGGGCAGCCAGCGAGAAGGCAAAGCCCGACAGGCCCTGCACAAAGCCGGCGATGATTGCGCCGCCGATCACGATGGCGAGGTAAGCATCCATCCTTTACCCGTGACTTTGCCGGAACCGGCGCTCTAGACTGCCCCCATATCAGGGAGGGCCGCACATGCTGCAATGGCAGATTGGCGATGTGACGATCAAGCGCGTCGTCGAGATGGAGATGCAGACCGTCTACAACGCGAAACACCCCTTCATTCCGGATGCGACGCCCGAGCGCCTGAGAGAGCCCTCCTGGCTGCACCCGCATTTCGTCACGCCCGACGGGAACATGACCACGTCCATCCACGCCCTGCTGGTCGAGGCGCCGGGGCTGAAGCTGGTCGTCGACACCTGCATCGGCAATGACCGGCCGCGGCGGATCATCCGCAAGCAGCCGCTCTCGACCGACTTCCTGCAGCGCTTCGAAGCGGCAGGCTGGAAGCGTACTGACGTCAACGCCGTCATCTGCACGCATCTTCATGTGGACCATGTCGGCTGGAACACGCTGCTGGAGGGCGGCAAGTTCACGCCCACCTTCCCGAACGCCCGCTACCTGTTCGGCAAGACGGAGTTCGAGCACTGGAACGCCGAGGGCGAAGGCGAGACGAAGGAGATCCTCGCCGATTCCATCCAGCCCATCTTCGACGCAGGCCTGGTTCAGCTTGTCGACATGGATCACCGCCTGTCCGACGAGATCCGGCTGATGCCGACGCCCGGACACACGCCGGGCCATGTCTCCGTCGCCATCGAATCCCGCGGCGAGCGCGCGCTCATCACCGGCGACATCATGCATCACCCCTGCCAGATGATGCACACGGACTGGTGCGCCGCCTTCGACAGCGACCAGCAGGCCGCACGGAAGACACGCGAAGCCTTCCTCGGCAAAGTCGCCGGCAGCGGCGCCCTCGTGATCGGCACGCACTTTGCCGCCCCCACCGCAGGCCGCGTGCTGCGCGATGGCGACGGCTACAGGCTCGAGACCTGAAAATGAAAAAGGGCGGCCCGCGCAAGCGGACCGCCCTCTCCCGTTCAAGTCCGGCAGCTTACTTCTTCAGCGCGTCGTAGATCATCGTGCGGTTCTTGCGCTGGTATTCGGCGAGAAGCGCGCGGTCCTGCTGCATGAAGATCATGAACAGGTCGTTCTTCGGATCATACCACCACTCCGTGCCGGCGACGCCGTTCCACGAGAAGGTGCCGTTGCCGGTCGTCTTGGTCTTGGTGTCGTCGATCACCAGCGACATGCCGAGGCCGAAGCCAAGGCCCTGGCCCGGGAAGAACAGGCCCTTGCCGCGAATTTCCGCCGTCGTCTGGTCGACCAGCATCAGGTCGACGGTCTCGGGCTTGAGGATCTGAACGCCCTGGTATGTGCCCTTGTGGGCCAGCATCAGCACGAAGCGGAGATAGTCTTCGGCTGTCGAGGAGATGCCGCCGCCGCCCTGCATGTACGGGGTCGGCGATGCGTAGTCGTAGTAGAGGCTCACGCCGGCGATCAGCGAGCCCGCATCCTTCGGCTGAGCGAAGCGGTTCGATTTTTCTTTCGGCTGGTAGAAGGCCGTGTCGGTCATGCCGAGCGGACCGGTCACGCGTTCCTTCACGGCGACGTCGAGGGGTTTCTTGGTGATCACTTCGATCACGCCGCCCAGCACGTCGAGGCCGTGGCTGTAGTTCCAGGCCGCGCCCGGCTCGGCGATGAGCGGGAGCTTGGCGAACACTTGTGCGGAGAGATCCTTGGCCGTGAGGTCGGAGCGCATCTCGCCGCCATCGATCCAGATCTTCGAGATCGGCTGGCCTGCGGTCACGAAGCCGTAGATGAGGCCCGAGGTGTGGCTCATCAGCTGGCGGATCAGGATCGGCTTGGTCGCCGGGGTCTGCGTGCCGTCCTTCTGCAGGACCTTCACATTGGCGAATTCCGGAATGTACTTCGACACCGGGTCATCAAGGTTGAGCTTGCCCTCCTGCACCAGCGTCATCGCCGTCACGGCGACGATCGGCTTGGTCATCGAGAACACGCGGTAGATCGTCTGGTCCGATGCAGGCGTCGTCTGGCCCGGGCCCTGAACGCCAAAGCCCTGCTGGAACGCAACCTTGTCGTGGCGGCCGATCAAGAGGTAAGCGCCGGGGATCTTCCCGCTCATCACATCGGCATTGTACGCCACGCGAATGTCGTTGAGCTTACCCGGATCGAAGCCCAGCTGCGCCGCATCGCCCTGTACGATGGACGACTCGGAAGGGTCGACGGTTTTGGGTCCGCTCGCGCAGGACGCGAGGGCGAGGGTCAGCGCAAGGGCTGTTCCCTGCAGTGTCTTCATCAGCAGTGTCGTGGATGCCACGTCGTCTCTCCCTGGGGTCCGATTCCGCCTGTTCAAAACCCGGCGGTTTCCATTTGTGTAGGCCTTTTTCCGGCATTCCGGAAAGGGGACTTCAAACAGCGACGGATGCAATAAAACCGGTGCGTTAGACCTATGGATGTGCGACACCGAGGCCATCGCCAAAGGGTTTGCCTGCGAGTTACCCTTTGGACGGGTGGAGGATTGTATACAAACTCGCCTGCATACAGGCCCATAAGAGGCCGGTGCAGCATCGCCAGGGAAGAAATATGATCCGATCCTCCGTGGGCGTCACAATCGCTGCGCTTTGTCTAACCGCATGTTTGCCGAAGGAAGACGCCTCGACGTCTGCTGGAACAGCCCAGACGGGCGCCGGGCCGACTCAGCAGGGCGGCATGGGCGCGGCAACCGTCGCCGATTTCAAGACCGCTCTGC
>DASYKO010000234.1:0-4629 GCA_035995285.1 Hyphomonadaceae bacterium
CCTGCTCGAACTCACCGACGTTACCGAGCGCCTCGAAAAGGTGTTCTCGCTGATGGAAGGCGAGATCGGCATGCTTCAGATGGAGCGTAAGATCCGCAACCGCGTGAAGCGGCAGATGGAGAAGACGCAGCGCGAGTACTATCTCAACGAACAGATGAAGGCGATCCAGCGCGAGCTGGGCGATAGCGACACGGGCGAACGCGACGAAGTCGCCGAGCTCGAGGAGAAGATCGCCAAGACGCCGATGTCCGAGGAAGCCCGCACCAAGGCCGAGGGTGAAGTGAAGAAGCTTCGCCAGATGTCGCCGATGTCGGCGGAATCCACGGTCGTGCGCAACTACCTCGACTGGATGGTCTCGCTCCCCTGGGGCAAGAAGAAAGAGGTCGTGCGCGACCTGCAACACGCTGAAGACGTTCTCAACGCCGACCACTACGGCCTCGAGAAAGTGAAGGAACGCATCCTTGAGCACCTTGCTGTCCAGGCAAGGGCGGACAAGGTGCGCGGCCCCATCCTCTGCCTCGTCGGTCCTCCCGGCGTTGGTAAGACGTCGCTCGGCAAGTCCATCGCCAAGGCCACCGGCCGCGACTTCGTTCGCGTGTCGCTCGGCGGCGTGCGCGATGAAGCCGAGATCCGCGGTCACCGCCGCACCTACATCGGCTCCATGCCGGGCCGCGTTATCCAGTCGATGAAGAAAGCGAAGACGGGCAACCCGCTCTTCCTGCTCGATGAAATCGACAAGCTCGGCCAGGACTATCGCGGCGATCCGTCGTCGGCCCTGCTGGAGGTCCTCGACCCCGAGCAGAACGTCAACTTCAACGATCACTATCTCGAAGTGGATTACGACCTGTCGGACGTGATGTTCATCACCACGGCCAACTCGCTCAACATGCCCCAGCCCCTGCTGGACCGCATGGAGATCATCCGCATCGAAGGCTACACGGAAGACGAGAAAGTCGAGATCGCCAAGCGGCACTTGCTGCCCAAGATCGTCGAGAACCACTCGCTTCGTGAAGGTGAACTCGTCGTCGAGGATAGCGCGATCCGCGATCTCATCCGCTACTACACGCGGGAGTCCGGCGTGCGCTCGCTCGAGCGTGAGATGGCGCGTCTTGCCCGCAAGGCGGTCCGCGACATCGAGCTGAAGAAGACCGAGCAGGTGGTCGTCAACGCAGACAATCTCGGCAAGTTCGCCGGCGTGCGTAAGCACCGCTATGGTGTGGCTGACCGGGAAGATCAGGTCGGCGTCGTCACGGGCCTTGCCTGGACGGAAGTCGGCGGCGATCTCCTTACCATCGAAGCCGTGCAGATGCCCGGCCGCGGCCGCATGACGGTCACCGGCAGCCTGCGCGACGTGATGAAGGAGTCGATCCAGGCGGCCCAGTCTCTGGTCCGCTCCCGCTCGGTGCAGATGGGCATCCGCCCGCCTGTCTTCGACAACACGGACATCCACGTGCACGTGCCAGATGGCGCAACGCCCAAGGATGGCCCGTCGGCAGGTATCGCGATGACCACGGCGATCGCTTCGCTTCTGACCGGCAACCCGATCCGCAAGGATGTCGCCATGACCGGCGAGATCACGCTGCGGGGCAAGGTGCTGCCGATCGGCGGCCTCAAGGAGAAACTGCTCGCGGCCCTGCGTGGCGGCATCAAGACGGTGCTGATCCCGGAGGAGAACGAGAAGGATCTCGCCGAACTGCCGGAGAATGTGAAGAACGCACTGACGATCGTGCCGGTCTCCACTATCGAACAGGTGCTCTCGCGGGCTCTCATCCGCCCGCTGACGCCGATCACCTGGAGCGAAGCCGAAGACGCCGCCTACCGCGCCGAACTCGGCCGCGGCGGCGGCCCGAAGACCGGCGAAGTGCAACTGCCGCACTGATGTAGGCACAGGAACAGACGGAAGGCCCGCCGGGAAACCGGCGGGCCTTTTGTTTTAGCCAACCCACGCATGTCATTCCGGAAACGCCGCAGGCGTTATCCGGAACCCAGTAGCCACAAACGCAACTGTCTCGACAGCGCTTGCCGCACCATCACGAACGCTGCCCTGGGTTCCTGGTCTCCGCTTCGCTCCGCCCGGAATGACATCGTAGGGGACGCTTTCGGGTTTGTGTGCGCGGCTCTAAGCTACATATCATGAAACGCCTCGTCCTAACCCTCGCACTCTTCTCCGCCCCCGCCCTCGCGCAGGAAACCCCCTTCGACACCCGCGGCCCCTACGCGGTGAAGCAAATCCAGGCGGGCCCCGGCTGCCACATCTTCCGCCCGATCAAGCCCACCCCCAGTCCGAGCCCTGTCATCCTCTGGGGCAATGGCACGAACACGATGGTGGCGCGCTATGCGCCGATGATCGTGCAGTGGTCGAGCTATGGCTTCATCGTCGCCGCGGCGATGACAGGCAACGCCGGCTCGGGCGATGAAATGCTCGCCTGCCTCGATTTTCTCGAGAAGGAAAACGCGCGCGAGGGCAGCGTCTTCAAGGGCGCGGCCGATCTCTCGCGCGTCGGCGCATCCGGCCACAGCCAAGGCGCAATGGGCGCCATCATGGCCGGGCGAAATCCGCGCATCAAAACCACCGCGCCCATCCAGCCCCCGACCCGCGGCGGCCGCTACGAGCCCGGCGCCGAGACGAAACAGCACGGGCCGATGCTGCTGCTCTCCGGCGGCGTCGACAACATCGTCGACCCCATCCGCAACCACAAACCCGTCTTCGACACCGCCAACGTCCCCATCGTCTGGGCGACGCTTCTAGCCGCGAGCCACAACGCGCCCGTCGTGCAGGACAGCGGCCCCTACCGGCCCGCAACCACCGCCTGGTTCCTCTGGCAGCTGCAGGGCGACGCGACGAAAGCTGCCGCAATGTTCAAGGGCGCTGCGTGCGGCTACTGCACGAGCGAAGCGTGGGTGGTGCAGAAACGAGGCGTGGAGTAGGGCGCTTCACGCGCGCGCGTCTCCGGCATAAGACGAGGCCAGCACAGGATCATCCGTATGAAGCCGCTCGCTGCCCTCCTCGTACTCGCCGCCGTTTCCGCGCCAGCTTTCGCGCAGGCGCCCTACGAAGCTCCTGGCCCCAGCGCCGTCAGCGAATTCCAGGGCGGGCCGGATTGCCAGGTCTTCCACCCTACGGACCTCGGCGCGAAGCCGCATCCCGTGATCCTCTGGGGCAATGGCACGCGCTCCAAGGTTCCGGCATATTCGCCGATGCTGAAGCAATGGGCGAGCTATGGCTTCGTCGTCGCCGCAGCGCTTACCAACTCCGCCGGCTCCGGCAAGCCGCTGCTGGATTGCCTCGACTACCTCGCCGCCGAGAACAGCCGCGCGGGCTCGCCGCTAAAAGACAAGCTCGACCTCAAGCACATCGGCGCGTCAGGCCACAGCCAGGGCGGCGGCGGCACGATCATGGCGGCGCGCGATCTGCGCATCACCGCCACCGCGCCGATCCAAGCCTACACGCTCGGCTTGGGCTACGAGAAAGGCGCAGAGGCGCAACAGCACGGCCCCATGCTGCTCCTCTCCGGCGGGGCAGACACCACCGCCGTGCCTGCGCTCAACCAGAAGCCGGTGTTCGATGGCGCCAACGTGCCCGTCACCTGGGCCACCGTCATCGCCGCCACTCACTCCGTTCCTGCCACCGAGCAGAACGGCCCCTTCCGTCCCGCCACCACTGCGTGGTTCCTCTGGCAACTGACGGGCGACGAGACAGCCGCCGCCATGTTCAAGGGCAAGTCGTGCGGCTACTGCAAGGACGCGGCGTGGACGGTTGAGAAGAAAGGCGCGGAGTAGCTGGAGCGCCCCTGCCTGGCAGCCGGCTGAAAGCCGGTATCTTTCCATCTTACGGGCCGCACCTTGAAGCGCTTGGCCGGGCAGGGGCCCGGCGCTCCGGCTACCGCCCGAAGAACTTGTTGAACATGCCCTTCGCCGCCTGCGTGGCCTGTTCCTTGGCGTAGTCCACGCCGGCGTCCTTCGCGCGGTCCAGCAGCTTCACCAGCATCGACTCGATCACTTCCTTGCCGAGCCCGGTTTCCTTCGCCGCAGCTGTGATCGCCTGGTCCTTGTTGCCGGTGAAATTCTCGGCCAGCGCTTTTGCCGCCGCCATCGACTGTTCCTTCGAGAGGCCGAGCGGCTCGCCGATTTCCGTGATCGTGGTTTCGCCAAGCTTCGAGACGACACTGCTGAGGTCGATCATTGCAAACTCCGAAATCGCTGGGGATCCAAACGTCATGAGTAGCTGTCAGCTTGCCTGACAGAATCGCCTCTAGCAGCGTTTGCAGGGCGAAACCATGACGGTGGACTTCGGATCAGAGTCTAGGCAACCGCCTCTTGCAGTTTCGCGCGCTCGTTCCCCAGCCGCAACATTTGCGGGCGGACATAGAGCGCGATCAGCGGCGTCTTTTTGATCGCTAGGTGGAAGCCTAGCGGCAGCACTACCGAGATCACGAGGATCGCGAAACTCGCCCAGCCCACATCCGGAATCATCTGGCTCTTCGCGAGATAGCGCTCCAGCGCCGTCATCGGGAAGAAGAACGTCAGGTAGATGACGATCGAATTCTGCCCGCAGTAACGAACGAACCGCGCCGACTTGAACTTCGAGAGCAGCGCTGCGATCTCGACTACCGCCAGCGCGCCAGCAAA
>DASYKO010000235.1:0-3902 GCA_035995285.1 Hyphomonadaceae bacterium
CAACACCTACCGCACGGCTTCGGGAGCTCCTGGAGAGGCCTACTGGCAGCAGCAGGCTGATCACGTGATCAACGCGACTCTGGATGAGAACGCCAAGCGGATCACGGCGAGCGAGACGGTCACCTACAAGAACAACTCGCCCCACACCTTAACGTACGCGTGGTTCCAGCTCGACCAGAACCAGTTCAAGCAAGATTCGGTCACACGTCTTACCGCGACGACCACGCCGGGCGCGGGCGGGGCGGACACTGTGGGCTACTCGACGCTGCGCCAGCTGCAGTCTTATGCCGACAAGCCGCACGGCTACGAGATCAAGTCGGTTACGGATGGGGCGGGGAAGCCGCTGCACTACGTCATCAACGACACGATGATGCGGGTGGACCTGCCGAGTGCACTCGCTCCGGGCAAGACGCAGGCGTTCAAGATCGCCTGGGCGTTCAACATCGTGGACAACAATCTGTTCGGCGGGCGCTCGGGCTATGAGCGGTTTCCGGAGAACGACACTTACATCTTCTTCCAGGCGCAGTGGTTCCCGCGCATGGTCGCCTACACCGACTACACGGGATGGCAGCACAAGCAGTTCCTCGGCCGCGGCGAGTTCACGCTCGAGTTCGGTAATTTCGATGTGTCGGTGACGCTGCCGGCGGATCACATCATGGGCGCGACGGGCGTCTTGCAGAATCCGAACGAGGTCTTGAGCGCCGAGCAACGTTCGCGGCTGGCTCAGGCGAAGAGCAAGCTCGACAAGCCGATGTATATCGTCTCGCCGGACGAGGCGCTGGCGAACGAGAAGGAAGGGACGACGGCCACCAAGACATGGCGCTGGAAGGCGCAGAATGTGCGCGACTTTGCCTGGGCGTCGTCACGCAAGTTCATCTGGGATGCGATGGGCGTGAAGCAGCCGGAAGGCGGGGATGTGCTGGCGCAGTCCTTCTTCCCGACCGAGGCCGATCCGCTGTGGTCGCTGTATTCGACGCGCGCCGTGGCGCACACGATCGACGTCTATTCGCAGTTTGCGTTTCCGTATCCCTATCCGAATGCGATCTCGGTCAACACCTGGGCGTCGGGCGGGATGGAGTATCCGATGATCTCGTTCAACGGCTATCGGCCGGTGAAGGACGAGAAGACGGGACAGAAGACCTATACGCGCAATGCCAAGTACGGGCTGATCGGCGTGGTGATCCACGAGGTGGGGCACAACTACTTCCCGATGGTCGTCAACTCGGACGAGCGGCAGTGGACGTGGATGGATGAGGGGCTGAACTCGTTCCTCGAGTCACAGGCGGAGCTGTTGTGGGAAGAGGAGTTCCCGGTCGGATCGCCGGGCGTGCCGAACGTGTTGGATACGATCACCAGCTACATGACCAGCCAGGAACAGGTTCCGGTGATGACCAATTCGGAATCGGTGAAGCAGTTCGGGCCCAACGCCTACACCAAACCGACTGCCGCGCTGACGATCCTGCGCGAGACGGTGATGGGGCGAGAGCTGTTTGATTTTGCGTTCAAGGAATATGCGCATCGCTGGCGCTTCAAGCGGCCGACGCCGGCGGACTTCTTCCGCACGATGGAGGATGCTTCGGGAACGGACCTCGACTGGTTCTGGCGCGGCTGGTTCTACACGACCGATCATGTCGATGTGTCGCTGGACAGCGTGCGGGAATACCGGCTGTCGACGCGCGATCCCAATGTCGAGAACCCACTGCGGCGTGAGCGCAGGGAAGCGGTTCCGGATGCTCCGACCGTTCAGGGCAACAGGGCGCAGGGACTGCAGACTTATGTGGACAAGCACCCCGACGCGAAGGACTTCTACAACCAGACTGACGACTTCGCGGTCAACAACAAGGATCTCAACGACTACCAGTCCTTCCAGGAAGGGCTGAAAGAGCCTGAGAAATCCGTGTTCGAGCGGGCGATGAAGGAGAGCCCCTTCATCTACTTCGTGGACTTCTCGAACATTGGCGGGCTGGTGACGCCTCTGCCGCTGAAGTTCACCTATGCGGACGGGACGACGAAAGAAATGATCATCCCGGCCGAGATCTGGCGGGGAAACAACGAGAAGGTCACAAAACTGTTCGTGGAAGCGAAGAAGGTGGCATCCATCGAACTCGATGCGCGCCACCAGATTGCGGATGCGGACATGTCCAACAACGCCTTCCCGCAGAAGACCGTGCCGAGCCGGCTGGAGCTGTTCCGGGCGCAGCAGGGAGCGGGACGTAACCAGATGGCGGATGCGCTGGTCGAGTTGAAGGCGAAGGAAGCGCCGGCCAGTGGGGCGGCGCCGATTACGCCATCCCGGCAGTAAGTATTGGGCCGCGATAGGAGAGGTATGAGCGGGATTGGTGCAAGGCTGACGCGGAGGCTGCTGATTGCTGGCGGCGCCGCGCTGGCCGTGGCGCCGGCCGCTTTCGCGCACCGCTCGCAGTCCGTGCTTACGCTGGTGAACTGGAATGCCTCGACGTCGAAGCTGGAAGTGATCCACCGCATGCATGCGCATGATGCCGAGGTGGGGATCGCGCAGGCGACCGGGGCTACGGCGGCGCCGGATGTCGACATCACGCAGGCGAAGAACCAGGCGAAGCTGATGCTCTACATCGAGAAGCATTTCTCGCTGAAGGCGCCGGGCGGGTTGATCACGCTGGAGCCGGTGGGGGCTGAGCTCGAGGCTGAGGCGATCGTGGTTTATCAGGAGGCGAAGCTTCCGGCGCCGCCGGCGGAGCTGATCATCGACAACCAGATCCTGCGGGATGTGTTCGACCAGCAGACGAACCTGGTAAATGTGAAGTTGGCGCAGAAGACCCGGACGCTGATTTTCGCGGACAAGGATGGGCCGAAACAGGCCAAGGACCTCCTGTAAGAGACTTGTCTCGTCAAGATTGGGCCGCTGATTGCCCGCACTGGCGCCTTGGGGCCGCCACAGCTAGGATTCACTATCGGCGAGGGGTACGGCCTGAAGCGTGCAGAGCTGGCGCGCTCAGGAAGAATGCGGGGTTTACCTCGATGAAGATCGTTATTTTCATTGTGATCGCAGTGGTGGTCGTGATCGTCGGCGCGGTCGCGATGTTTCCCATGTCGATGGCGGCGGACTTCGCGGCCAAGGCGGCGCCGGATTTCAAGTTCGCCAAGGCGGATGGAAGCGTCTGGTCGGGCAAGCTCACGGGCGTGACCTATGGCGCGCAGCGGATCGGCGATGTGTCGGTCAGCGGGGATTTCGGGGCGCTGTTCAGCGGCAAGGCGGCGGGCATGGTGGCGCTGTCGCGCAATGGGCTGACGGGCGCGGCTGACATGGCCTGGCCGCTCGGCGGCAAGGAGCTGGCGCTGTCGAAGTTCAAGCTGAAGGGGGCGGTTTCGACGGTTCGCGGCATGCCGGAGGCGGTGGCGTCCAGGGGCGGCAAGTTCCGGCTGGAGCTGAGCGAGCTGAAGTTCGCAGGCGACAAGTGCCAGAGCGCCAAGGGAACGGTGTGGACCGACGCGCTGGCCAAGGTGACCCACAAGGGCTGGACGGGGCCGGAGCTGACCGGGCCGGTCTCCTGTGAGGGCGGAAAGCTGGTGGTTCATGCGACCGGCAAGGCGCCGAGTGGCGAGGACGTGGTCGCCCAGATGGACATTGGCGGGCGGCTCGACATGGCCATGACGGCTACCGTCACGAACGCCACGGGCGGGGCGGTTGAGTCGCTGAAAAGCCTCGGGTTCACCGAGCAGGGCGGGGCCCTGGTGATCCATCAGGCGGTAGGCTCCTGAAAGGCTGCTTGAAAACAGGGCTCAAATCCCGGTGGAACGCGCTTGACCGGAGCGGCGGCGGCGCCTAAACCCTCGACCTCCCAAAATGCCAATGCGGGTGTAGCTCAGTTGGTTAGAGTGCCGGCCTGTCACGCCGGAGGTCGCGGGTTCGAGCCCCGTCACTC
>DASYKO010000236.1:0-7867 GCA_035995285.1 Hyphomonadaceae bacterium
TCGCCTGCAACCGTGTTGGCTGCGCTGGCCATCAGGGCCTTCATCTTCTCGAGCCCTTCATCGCGCGGTTCCTGCGCAAGGCGGCCCAAACCGGCTTCCATCGAGTCGCGGTCGGCGCCGGCGGATTTCAGCGCTCCTGCCTTCTGCATGTTGTGCATCAGGTCGATCCAGATGCGCGGACGATCGAGATTGCAGCCCCATGTCTCCACGCCCGGCCAGGGCAGCCGGTATTCGGTCACGCAGAATTTGAGATAGGTCGAGATCAGGTCCTTGAACGACATGTCGATCGACGGCCGTTCGATATCCCAGGCAAGGTGGAAGGAATCCGCCAGCAGCTCGACCTCGTCCTTGTCCGGCTCAACGAAACGGAAATCCCACGAACGGTCTGGATGCATTGCGGCAGGCGGCGTCTTCAGACCCGGGATCGGCCATTCGCGCACGATGGGCGTGATCTCGACGCGGCCGGCCGCCTGCTCCGCCAGAGCGCGCTGCCACTCCTCTGTGACGATGCCTTTGCTCTTGGCCCCGCCCGCAACACGTTCGGCATAGCCAGCAGTCAGGACAGGCAGGAAGGCCTGCGCCGACTGCAGGCAAAGGGTCGACGCCTCGGCGAGGAATTCCAGCTTTTCGGGATCCACGCTGGTATGTGGCCGGAACAGCGACCGGAGGCGGTCATCCCAGATGACGTCGACATTCCAGGCCGCCAGGGCATGGGCGAAGCGGTCGATCCATTCCCGATGCTTGCGGTTATGGCCGTCGCCGAACAGGCCGGGCGGCCTTTCCTGATGGCGGTAGGAAAGAAAGACACGTGGGCGGCGATAGAATGTCATGGCCGTCCCTCCCGGCCTGACTATACTTCTCCCTGACCCGCCTGTCTGCGCGGGACAGAACCGGGAGGAACGACTATGGCCAAGCCCAGTGATCCCAAGAAAGGCGACCCCAAGAAATCCAGCGCCAAGGCCCCTGCCAAGCCCGCGCCCAAGGTACAGGCTAAAGTCGCACCGAAACCCGCGCCGAAACCCGCCCCCAAGGCGGCGAGCGCCTCCTCCAGATCCAGCAGCGAGACGCCCGTGAGCTCCAAGAACACCCCTGCCCCGGCCAAGTCCAAGACCGGCAACACGCCTGAGACCAGGCCCCAGCCCAAGGCGGCGCCTGCGCCCAAGCCCAAGTCCGCCGACAGCGCGACCGGCTCGTCGGGCCGGGACAGCCCCGCAGAGACCGAGCACTCCGCCCAAGCGGAAGTCGCCCGCAAGCTCTACGAACAGCTGCAGGCCAAGAAGAACCCCGGCGGCGCGCCCGGCGCGCCTGCCAAGAAAGGCTTCGATCCCAAGCAGTTCAAGGGCGGCGCCAAGAACTTCGGCGGTGGCGGCAACCAGATGATCCGCCGCACCCAGAGCCGCGGCGGCGGTGGGGGCGGAGGCGGCGGCGGGGGCGGGGGTGGAGGTGCTGCGTAAGCCGCCCTAGCCCTTCCCTTCCATATCCTCCAACGCCGCGAGCCATTCCGTCTCGGCGGTGTCGAGCTGGGACTGGAGTCTGGCGCGAGATTTCAGCTTGCCCTCGGCGTCGGCCTTGTGAGTGAAGGCGTCGGGGTCGGCGAGGTCGCGGTCGGCGAGTTCGAGAGCGGTGCGGGCCTTTTCGACGGCGAGTTCGGCCTGTTCGAGGCGGTGCTTCTGCTTGAACGAAGCTTTGGATGCAGGCTTCTGGCCCCCTGATTTCTGGGCGGTCTTCTCCTCGGCCTTTGCAGCGGCCGCCGCGATCTCAGCGCGGGCGATCGCGTGCTGCTTGTCTTCGCCGGGACGGTCGGCGGCGAGGACGAGGGCTTTGTAGTCGGCAAGATCGCCGTCATACGGATTGGCCTTGCCGTCCTTCACCAGCCAGAGCTTGTCGGCCGTCGCTTCGGCCAGATAAGTGTCGTGGGTGATGATCAGGATCGAGCCGTTGAACTCGTTGAGCGCGTAGATCAGCGCCTCGCGGCTATCGATGTCCAAGTGGGATGTCGGCTCGTCCAGGATGAGGATGTGGGGCTTCTTGTAGGTGGTAAGGCCCATCAGGAGGCGGACCTTTTCCCCGCCCGAAAGCTTGTCGACCTTGGTCTCGCACTTGTCGGCGCCGAAACCGAACTGGGCCGCGAGCGCCCGCACCTGCGCCTGGTTGGCGGTCGGGATCAGATCCTTCACATGGTCGAGCACGTTCTCGCCGGCGCGCAGCTCGTCGAGCTGGTCCTGGCTGAAATAGCCGACGCGGAGGTTCTTGGAGGCGCGGCGCAAGCCCTGCAGCAGAGGCAGTTTCTGGGCGATCGACTTGACCAGCGTCGTCTTGCCCTGCCCGTTGGCGCCGACAATGGCGATGCGGTCGTCGAAGTCGAGGCGCAGGCTGACCCGCTCCAGCACCGGCTTGCCGGCGGCATAGCCCATGTCGGCCTTGTCGATCTCGAGGATGGGGGATGGCAGTTCCTCGGCCTCGTAGAACTTGAACGGGATGGTGCGCTCGGACAGCGGCACCGTGATTACTGTCATCTTCTCGAGCATCTTCATGCGGCTCTGCGCCTGCGCAGCCTTTGACGCCTTGGCCTTGAAGCGATCGATGAAGCTCTGCATGTGTGCGCGCTGGACGTCCTGCTTTTCCTTCTGCGCGGCCAGGTGCTGCGTGCGCTCGGCGCGACGCTTGAGATAGAGGTCGTAACCGCCGGCGGTCAGGACGAGCTTGGTGTTCTCGACAGCGAGAATGTGGGTGACGGATCGGTTGAGCAGGTCGCGGTCGTGGCTGACGACGACAACAGTATGCGGATACTTCCGCAGATAGACTTCAAGCCAGGCGGCGCCTTCGAGATCGAGATAGTTGGTCGGCTCGTCCAGCAGGAGAAGTTCCGGTCGCGAGAACAGCACGCCGCCGAGCGACGCCCGCATTCGCCAGCCGCCGGAGAATTCCTTCGTGGCGCGCGACAGGTCGTTCTGGGTGAAGCCAAGGCCGACGAGAATTTCGGCTGCCCGCGCCTCCGCCGACCACGCGTCGATATCGGCGAGGCGCGCATGGATGTCGCCGATCCGCATCGGGTCTTCGGTCGTCTCCGCCTCGATCATCAGCTCATGGCGTTCGGTATCCGCTTTCAGCACGACGTCGAGGAGCGTCTCGTTCGTGGGCGCCACTTCCTGGGCGACAAAGCCCATGCGCTCGCCCCGGCCGATGCGGACGGTGCCGTCGCCCTTGCCGTCACCGCCCTTGTCCTGAATGCGGCCGATCTCTTCCCGGATGATCCGCAGGAGCGTCGACTTGCCCGTGCCGTTGCGGCCGACGAGGCCGACTTTCCAGCCATCGGCGATCTGGGCCGAGGCGCCGTCAAACAACGGCCGGCCATCGATCCGGAAGGTAAGGTCGATGATCTGCAGCATCGGTGCGGCAAAGCCCTTTTAGGGTCTGGTTGGGGGAGCGATTTGCGCGCCCGTATGCGGGTTTCGTCCTGTTTCGTCAAACGTCTGCAGGGCCGCAGGGACTCGCCTCTCAGGGGCATGAGGGCTAGACACAGTTCAAAATGGATTTCCAGCAATATTTCTGTCCTTAACCCCCTTTCCCCACCTTGCTTCGAAGGGGGGGCGGGAGGATTGTCCGCGCCGTCGCAGGGGCTGTTCTCGATAGGGCCCGTCACAGGACAGAAGCGTACGCGCATCGCCGACATGGACATCGCGACATCAGGGAAACGCCGGGCTCGAAAGAGCCAGCTGGGCCGCATCGCATGCGCCGGAACCTTTGCTCGCGCCGCGGGTAGAGGCCGGACGCCCTGTCCGGCAGGCTGATGATGGACGAAACCGCAAAAGCTAAGGCTGCCAAGACGAAGGCCGAGAAGAAGGCCGCCAAGATCAAGGATCCGATGAACTTCGAGACCTGGCGCCATGCGGCGCTGGTCGCGGTTCTGGCCTGGGCGGGCGTGGGCGCGGATTCGCTGTCGTCGGCCAACTACGGTCCTGAGGAAGCCTACAAGGCGCTGCATGTTTCCGGGCATGAGCCGCTGGTTCTGTGGCTGGCGCTGATCACGGCGCTGACGGTCGTCGTCATCTCGCTGGCCTATGTTCAGATCATCGCGCTCTTTCCGAACGGGGGCGGCGGGTACAAGGCGGCCACAAGGCTGGTTCACCCATATGCGGGCCTGCTCTCGGGTTCCGCGCTGATTGTCGATTATTCGCTGACCATCGCGATCTCGGTGGCGGCGGCGACCGACGCCATGTTCAACCTCTTTCCGCACGACTGGATACAGTACAAGCCGCTGGCGATCACCGGCGGGCTCGGCTTCCTCCTGTTCATCAACCTGCGCGGGATACGGGAATCGGTGACCGTGCTGGCGCCGATCTTCTTCGGCTTCCTGCTCACCCATTTCGTGCTGATCGGCTTCGGCCTCTACGCCAAGAGAAACGAACTGGCGGGCGCCGTGGTGAATGCCGAGCACCACATCAATACCGTGACATCCGACGGAGGCACGTGGGTCCTGATCGCCCTCATGGCGACGGCCTATGCCGCAGGCGCGGGCACGTACACGGGCATCGAGGCGCTGTCGGAGAACGCGCATACGCTGAAACAGCCGCGGGCGAAGACGGGGGCGCGGGCGATGGCGCTGATCGCTGTATCCCTCGCCGTGACTGCCGGCGGGATCATGCTGCTCTATACGGCATGGCTGCCGCAGCTGGTGGAAGGCAAGACCCTGAACGCCGTGGTGTTCGAAAGCACGCTCGCGCAGCTGTTCCCGAACCACGAGATTGCGCGGCAGATCGTGCTGGGCGTGGCGATGGTGTTTGCAGCGGCGCTGCTGCTGGTGGCGGCGTCTTCCGGCTTCCTCGGCGGCCCGGCGGTCCTGGCGTGGATGGCGCTGGACAAATGGGCCCCGCATTCGTTTGCGCACCTGTCGAACAAGCTGGTGGCGCAGAACGGCGTTCTGACCATGGGGATCGCGGCGGGGGTGCTGCTGTTCTTCACCGGGGGGCAGGTGCACGCGCTGGTCGTGCTCTATTCGATCAACGTGTTCCTGACGTTCAGTCTCTCTCTTCTGGGGCTTACACGGTACAACCTCACCCATCGCGGGGCATCGAAGTTCGGGCCGTGGCTGGTGAAGACGGCGATTGGCTTGATCGCGCTCCTCGTGGCGGTGGCGATCCTGATCACGCTGTTCCTCGCCAAGTTCTCGCAGGGCGCATGGGTCGCGGTTGTGGTCGCCTTGATGCTGGCGGCGTGCGGCTGGTGGGTGCGCGACCATTACCGCCGGTTCGACAAGTCGATGGACGATACGTTCGAAGACCTGCTGCTGCGCGATCCGGCTGCCGCCATCGAGATTCCGAAGAATGCGCGGATGAAGCGGCCGGTGGGCATCGTGACGGGGCCGCATGGCGGCGCTGGGCTGCATGCCCTGATGCACGCGCAGAGGCTGTTCCGCGGGCAGTTCGACAGCGTGATCATCATCTCCGCCGGCGAGGTCGACGCCGAGGCCTATGGCGGCCATGAGGCGCTGGAGAAGCTGAAACGCCAGGTAGGCGAGCGCTGCGCCAAGATCGTCAGCTGGAGCCGCGACCATGGCATGCCGGCCAAGGTCTATACCGGGTTCTCCACCGATGCGGTCGAGACGCTGCAGGAGCTTTGCCTGAAGGCGCGGGAGGATCATCCCAACGTGGTGTTTGTGGCGACAAGACCGATGACGCGGCCGCATGGCTGGGCCTCTACCCTGCTTCACGGCGGCACTGCCCTTTCGCTGCAGCGCAGGCTGCATGCCTATGACGCCCCGCTGATCGTGCTGCCCATGCGCGTCGACATCGGCCCCGACCGGATCTTCCGGAAGCAGGAGGCGCCGGCGGTTGCATCGCGCACGGCGGTCGAGCCGGAGGATACCGGGGGCTGACGTGGCTACGGCTCCGGAAGCTGGGCTTCGGAGCGTTTCAAAGGTTGCGATTGACCGCGCCTGGTTAGGCGGGCGCGGCGCTCTCCTCCCCCTGGAAGGGGGAGGTCCGACTTCCGCGAAGCGAAGTCGGGGTGGGGGTCACTTCGCGCGGGTGGCTAGGATGCCGGCTGCGAAGTGCGATTTGCGGGTGTGGGACGAAGTGATCCCCACCCGTCGCCAGCTTCGCTGGCTCCGACCACCCCATTCCAATGGGAGGAGTTCCCCACGGCGCGATGCCTGTGAGCCCGCCCTCGTGGTTCGACGGGCGCGTGGCTATCGCCACGCTGCTCACCATGAGGGCTTCGGTAGGCTGGCTGCTTGCGGCAGCCGGTGCGGGTTCCTGATGTTGGTCGAGGACGATGTTCGCTTCGGGCAGCCGATTGCAGTTGCCGTCACACTCGGCAGCTGAAATCGGATGGCGGGAGGCGAGTTGTCTCGCGACGAAAGACACGAGCATCGCAAGGCCACGCAGCATCGCATTGATCCAGCGATCAAGCGGCGAAGGGGTTCCGAGTCCAGTTTGCGTGGCGTTGTGCCGTGTCATGCGCAGGATTATCCATCAGGATTCTCCTCCGACAGTTCCAGAACGCGAAGATTCTTCATTTTGTGGAAAATGCTGAGGAAACGGCTGCGCGGAGGCGGGCCGGAGTCGCCATACCCGTAGAAAGTTTTCGGCAAATCCCCACCGTTATGACCCCTCAACCGATGTCATTCCGGGCGGAGCAGCGCAGCTGCCCTTCGAGACGCCGCCTTCGGCGGCTCCTCAGGGTAAACTAAGACCCGGAAGCCAGGGGCGGTGTTCGTGGGTGTTGCGATGAGCCTGTTGAGCCGGGCGTGCTCTTGGCCCCTGGGTTTCGGATAACGCCTGCGGCGTTTCCGGAATGACAGGGATGGGTGGAAGAGCGCGCCCAAAACAAAAGGCCCGGCCTGTTGGGGCCGGGCCTTCGTGTTCGTGCTCTCGTCCGAGGATCAGACCTTGGAGAGGCTGGTGTAGACGCGGGCGAGCCAGGCTGAGCCGTTATCGCCTTTCACGTCGGCCCAGGTCTTGCGGGCGTCGTCCTTCTTGCCGGCCTTGAGCTGGGCGATGCCGAGCTTGAGCTTGGCGTAGTCGGTGTCGCCCGGCTCCATCGCGCCCTTGGCAAGGCCCTTCTGGAAGGCGTCGATCGCCTTGGCATAATCGCCCGTGGCCATGTAGCCCTCGCCTACGGTGATGTAGGTGGCGCCCGTCGGCTTGCTGGCGGCGTCAGCCTCGTCCTTGGCCAGGCCGCCGGCCTTGTCGGCTTTCGCATCGGCCTGGATCGTGGCGTAGAAGCCCTTGTTGCGCGTGGCCTTGGGATCGCCGGCGCCGCCCCAGTCGCCGGTGGCGACGAGGGGGGCGAGGACCTTTTCGGCTTCGACCGGAACGCCGCGGTTCATCGCGGACTCGCCCCACATGCCGCGGTCGTCCTTGGAGAGCTGCACCTTGGCCTGGTCGAAGGCGCGGTAGAGATCGACGCCGTAGACCGATTCCTTGTACTTGGGCTGCTTGCGCGTGGCTTCGATCAGCGGCTTCCAGTAGATCGGATCGTTGTGGGCGGCCGCCGCCTTCTCGAGCGTGGCGTAGTACTCGTCCATCTTCTTCTGGTCGAGGCTCGCCTTGAGCAGGATGTTGTAATAGTCCTTCGGTGCCTTGCCGCCGGCCTTGGCGATGGCCTGGTTGGCGAAGCTGGTCGCATCAGCGTAGCTCTTCGCTTCGAGCGACTTGGATGCGACGAAGCCGTAGATCTTATGATCGGCCGTGCCGCCGGCAATCAGCTTCTTGGCGGTTTCGATCGCCTTGGCCGACTGCTTGGTCTTGTCGTAAGCATCGATCAGCAACAGGTCATACGACTTGTCATTACCGCCAAGCGCCCTGTGGGCGTCGATCGCCTCGATCAATTTCGGATAGTTCTTGGTGCCGCTGTAAGCGAGCAC
>DASYKO010000237.1:0-2126 GCA_035995285.1 Hyphomonadaceae bacterium
GGCAACCGCGCGCAGGGGCTGCAGACTTATGTGGACAAGCATCCTGATGCGAAGGACTTCTACAACCAGACCGACGACTTCGCGGTCAACAACAAGGATCTCAACGACTACCAATCCTTCCAGGAAGGGCTGAAAGAGCCGGAGAAATCCGTGTTCGAGCGGGCGATGAAGGAGAACCCCTTCATCTACTTCGTGGACTTCTCGAACATTGGCGGGCTGGTGACGCCTCTGCCGCTGAAGTTCACCTATGCGGACGGGACGACGAAGGAAATGATCATTCCCGCCGAGATCTGGCGCCAGAACAACGAGAAGGTCACAAAACTGTTCGTGGAAGCGAAGAAGGTGACCTCGATCGAACTCGATGCGCGCCACCAGATTGCGGATGCGGACATGTCCAACAACGCCTTCCCGCAGAAGACCGTGCCGAGCCGGCTGGAGCTGTTCCGGGCGCAGCAGGGCGCGGGGCGCAACCAGATGGCGGATGCGCTGGTCGAGCTGAAGGCCAAGGAAGCGCCGGCAAGCGGTGCGGCGCCGATTACGCCCGCGCCCAAGGTTTATTGAGCGGGACAGGAGCGGCATGAGCGGGATTGGAGCAAGGCTGACGCGGAGGCTGCTGGTTCTTGGCGGCGCCGCGCTGGCTATCGCTCCGGCCGCTTTTGCGCATCGCTCGCAGTCTGTGCTCACGCTGGTGAACTGGAACCCGGCGACTTCGAAGCTGGAAGTGATCCACCGCATGCACGCTCACGATGCGGAGGTGGGGATTGCGCAGTCGACCGGGGCGACGGCGGCGCCAGATGTCGACATCACGCAGGCGAAGAACCAGGCGAAGTTGATGCTTTATATCGAGAAGCATTTCTCGCTGAAGGCGCCGGGCGGGCTGATTGCGCTGGAGGCGGTGGGGGCGGAGCTCGAGGCTGAGGCGATCGTGGTTTACCAGGAGGCGAAGCTGCCTGCGCCGCCGGCGGAGCTGACGATCGACAACCAGATCCTGCGGGATGTGTTCGACCAGCAGACGAACCTGGTGAATGTGAAGCTGGCGCAGAAGACGCGGACGCTGATTTTCGCGGACAAGGATGGGCCGAAACAGGCCAAGGACCTCCTCTAGGCGAGCTGCCGCTGATTGCCCGCACTGGCGCCTTGGGTCCGCCACAGCTAGGATTAACAGTGTCGGCGAGGGGTACGGCCTGAAGCGTGCAGAGCTGGCGCGCTTGGGAAGAACGAGGGGTTTACCTCGATGAAGATCGTTATTTTCATTGTGATCGCCGTGGTGGTCGTGATCGTCGGCGCGGTCGCGCTGTTCCCGATGTCGATGGCGGCGGACTTCGCGGCCAAGGCGGCGCCGGATTTCAAATTTGCCAAGGCGGATGGCAGCGTCTGGTCGGGCAAGCTCACGGGCGTCAGCTATGGCGCGCAGCGGATCGGCGATGTGTCGGTCAGCGGTGATTTCGGGGCGCTGTTTGGTGGGAAGGCTGCTGGGATGGTGGCCCTGTCTCGCAACGGGCTGACGGGCGCGGCTGACATGGCCTGGCCGCTCGGTGGGAAAGAGCTGGCGCTCAGCAAGTTCAAGCTGGAGGGGGCGGTTTCGACCGTTCGCGGCATGCCGGAGGCGGTGGCGTCCAGGGGCGGCAAGTTCCGGCTGGAGCTGAGCGAGCTGAAGTTCGCGGGCGACAAGTGCCAGAGCGCCAAGGGGACGGTCTGGACCGACGCGCTCGCCAAGGTGAACCACAAGGGCTGGACAGGGCCGGAGCTGACCGGGCCGGTGTCTTGTGAGGGCGGAAAGCTGGTCGTTCACGCTGCCGGCAAGGCGCCGACAGGCGAGGATGTGGTCGCCCGGATGGATATTGGCGGGCGTCTCGACATGGCGATGACGGCCACGGTCACCAACGCCACGGGCGGGGCGGTTGAGTCGCTGAAAAGCCTCGGGTTCACGGAACAGGGCGGGGCTCTGGTGATCCATCAGGCGGTAGGCTCCTGAAAACCGTCTTAAATCCCGGTGGAACGCGCTTGACCGGAGCGGCGGCGGCGCCTAAACCCTCGACCTCCCAAAATGCCAATGCGGGTGTAGCTCAGTTGGTTAGAGTGCCGGCCTGTCACGCCGGAGGTCGCGGGTTCGAGCCCCGTCACTC
>DASYKO010000238.1:0-11329 GCA_035995285.1 Hyphomonadaceae bacterium
GAGATGCTCAACGAGATCCCGAAGCTGATCGAGGCGGCTGACAAGGGCGATGAGATCGGCGTCACCTCCGGCCTCTCGCGCTGCAGCCAGGTGTGGGACGACGTGAATGCAATCTTCGACCGGATGCCGGAGCGGTGCGACCCTTACATCTACTTCCACCGGGTGCGGCCCTACATCCATGGCTGGAAGGACAATCCTGCCCTGGGTGCCGGCCTCATCTATGAGGGCGTGGCAGAGACCGGCGGCAAGCCGCAGGCATTCAGGGGCCAGACGGGATCGCAAAGCTCCATCGTGCCGTCGATGGATGCGCTGCTTGGCATCGGACATGGACACGACCCGCTGCGCGTCTTTCTCGACGAGCTGCACATCTATCGCCCGCCTGCCCACCGCAAGTTCATCGATGCTGTAAGGGCCGCGAGCAAGCTGCGCGCCTATGTCGAGAAGGCGGGCACTCCTCTCCAGCGCGAGCTTTACAACGATAACATCATCAAGCTCGCCCGCTTCCGCACGCGCCATCTCGAATACGCAGCGAGCTACATCGCCAAGCAGTCGAAGGACTCGGCGGGCAACGACACGGATGTCGGCACGGGCGGCACGCCCTTCATGAAGTACCTCAAGAAGCATCGCGACGATGCCGAGCAGCACCTCTTGAAGTAGTCAGCGTCATGCCGCGGTGGCGCCACAGTATCTTCCGCACGCGGTATCAGATGTGATCGGACACGCTCCAGTTTCGAACTGACAAAACGCAGCGGCAGCCTAATCTCCTTAGTCATCGCATCTTTCCGCCACGGCGGCGCCCCAGTCGGACTGCAAGCCGCTGTGGAGACGTGACAAGAGCGACTCACGCTTGGGGACCAACACAATGCGCAACGCATCCGCGTTTCTGCGACTGACAACTGTTGCCGCCGCACTTCTTCTGCCCTCAGCCGCCTTCGCCGGCGTGACCGACGGGCCATCGCTGGCGGCCTATCGCGATGGCATCCGGAGCGATGCGACCCGACGAGAGATGAATGTCTGGGTGCTCGATGTCTCGGTGAAGGTGCGCGGAGACATTGCAGAGACAACGGTGACGGCCACCTTCTCCAACCCAACGAACGACACGCTGGAGGGTCAGTTCACGCTCAACATGCCGCGCGGCGCCGTCGTGACGGGCTATGCGCTAGATGTGAATGGCGAGCTGATCGATGGCGTCTTGGAGACCAAGTACAAAGCAGCCGAGGCCTATGCGCGCCGCGTGACGCGGCGGGTCGATCCGGGTCTGGCGGAGGTCGATTACTCCGACCGGTTCGAGACGCGCATCTATCCGATCATGCCGCATGGCAGCCGCACCATCCGCCTCAAGATGGTGAGCCAGTTCGATCCGAGCGAAGGCTACGCGCTGCCCCTCGCGCTCAACGGCAAGGTAGGCAAGTTCAACATCGACGTGTCGGGCGATGCGCGTATAGTCGCCGGGCCGAAGGACGGCGAGAACATCGCGCTGACTGCTCCGCTGAAGCTGGCGGCGGCTGAGCGTGGCGATGCGATGCTGGTGAGCGAACATCCAGGCGCAGAGCGCTTCTTCGACCTCGTGCTCTCGGCCCCGCAGGCGCGGGCCTCCAGCGCGTCTCAGCTGCATATCTTCTGGGATCGCTCGGTGTCGCGCACCGACGACAGCCTCAAGGCGGAAGCGAAGCTCGCGGAAGACTATGCCAATGCGCGCAAACTGCGCACGGTGAAGGTGACGATGTTCGACTCGGGCGCGGTGGAGACGCGGGACATCGCGGTCGACAGGTTGACCGAAGAACTCGGCAGGGTGCGCTATCGCGGGGCGACGAGCTACGCCACGCTCAAGGGCATCGATATATCTTCGAGCGCAGACTGCCTGATGTTCTCGGACGGGCGCGTGACCATCGACGACCGGCGCGACTTCGGCCTGCCCTGCCGCATCTCGGCGGTAACGTCTGGGCCGGAGAGCGACCGCGCCTGGCTTTCGGAAATCACCAGCCGGTCGAGCGGGACGATGATCGATCTTGCCTCGGTGAAGGCCGATGCGGCGCTGACGCAGCTGCAGAAACCGGTGAGCGGCATCGTGTCCGTGACGGATGCGCAGGGCGAGCGGATCGATATCGTGAAACTCGCGGCCGGCGCCGGCTCGCTGCATATCGTCGGACCGCTGCCGGACAATGGGCCGGTGCTGGTGCGGCTGGCGGGCGAGGCGTCTCCGCGCAGCTTTGCGCCACCGCAGCGGATGAGTTCGATCTTTGCGGGGCCCGGCGCGATCTGGGCGCGGCAGCGGCTTGGCGTCGCCGCCGCGGATCTTCCGCCGGATGAGCTGGCTAAGATGGCCCGTCGCTACAATGTGGCGACGCCGCAGGCCTCGTTCGTCGTGCTGGAAACGCCGAACGACTATGTGCAGTCCGACATCGAGCCGCCCACGACCTATCCCAAGGCGCTGCAGCAGCAATATGTGTCGCTGCGCAAGAATGCGGATCAGGCGGACGAGCGTGCGCAAGCCTCGCGGCTCGATCGCGTCGCTTCGATCTGGCAGGGCCAGAAGGATTGGTGGAGCCAGAAGTTTACCGGCAAGAAGCGGCAGGAGCTCGCCAGGGAAGATAGCGGCCAGGTTGTCGTGACGGCCAATCGCGCTGAAACGGAGTCACGCGCGAGGCCCGCGGCCCCGCCACCCCCGCCGGCGATGCGTGCGGCGCCCTCCGGCGCGGCGCGAGATGGAGACACCGTCGTCGTCACGGGCAACCTGATCAACCGGGCGCCACAGGACGCGGCGCGGCCCGTCGAGGTGTTCACCAGCGAAGACTTGCGCGCGCAGGGCGCACCAAACGTGCAGGAGTTCGCGCGCTCGCTGTCCACATCGGGCGGCGACGAGCGGGAGGCCGAAGAAGCCGAGAAGAAGGGTGGCAAGACGATCGAGGTCGCGGCGTGGAATGCCGATCGGCCCTATCTCAAGCGGCTCGACAAGGCCGGCAAGGAATGGGAGGCGGCGATCGACAAGGAAGATGCCGCCACACGCGCCCTGCCCCTGTTCTGGTTCGACGTCGCAGAATGGCACTGGCGTGCGGGCCGCAAGCTCGAGGCGCAACGGGCGGCGGAAGCGGCCCTCGACCTGCCGAGCCGGGACAACCAGACGCTCGCCATCGTGGCGGCGCGGCTGTTGCGCTACGGCGCGCAGGATCGGGCGATCTGGCTGCTGGAGCGTCTCGCCGAGCGCGAAGCGGACAGGCCGCAGCCCTCGCGCACGCTGGCTCTGGCGCTGCTGGAGCGGGCGAAGACTGCCAAGACCGAAGCTGCAGCCAGAGCCGATACGGAGCGGGCCGTCGAGCTGCTCTACAAGGCCTCGACCCAGCTGTTCGACGTTCAGGCGACGGGCGTCGAGGAAGTGACGCTGATGGAGGCCAACGCCGCGGCGGCCAAGCTGAAGCGGATGGGCGGATCGTCCAGGGTCATCAACGAAAAGCTCGCCGACCTGCTCGATGCCGATGTGCGCGTGGTGATGGAGTGGAACACGCCGCGCACCGACCTCGACCTCTGGATCACCGAACCCAATGGCGAGAAGGTCGGCTATTCGACGCCGGCCTCGTCCTGGGGCGGCAAGCTCTCGGGCGACGTTACCAACGGGTATGGTCCTGAGGAGTATCTGATCCGCACGGCGCGGCCGGGCGTTTACGAAATCCGGGCAAATACCTTCGCCTCGGACCGCAACAACCCGAACGGACCTTCGAGCCTGACGGTGCGGATCTACCGGAATTTCGGCCGCCCGAGCCAGACCGAAGAGCTGATCGATGTCGAGATGGATGCCGAAGACCGCGACCAGCGGCTCATTGGGAAAGTAACGATTAAATAACCTGCTTCAGCGGGTTTTAATCAAGATCGGCAATTGTCTTCGCGCGCGTGCGGTACGCGCGGTGGGGACCGGTCTTGCTCGACTTTCTCGCATCCCGCATCGAAGCGTGGACGGTGTCGATGACGTCGCCGCGCATGCTCGTGGCGATCGCATTCCTGCTGCTCCTGCTGGTGTGGGACATTGCGAAGCGCGGCTGGAAGCTTTCCTGGTCGCGCCGCGCCATCAAGGGTGTGTTTGCGAGCGTCTCCATTTTCCACATCAACCTGCTCTTCGTGCCGGTCGTGTGGGCGGGTTCGGAATATGTGAAGCAAGGCTATGCGGCGCTGGGCATTCCGGGCATTGCGGTCGAGGCGTGGGCCGGCTGGCCGCTGTGGGTGCTCGCGCCCCTGGCGCTGATCGCCTACGACTTCGCCGACTACTGGACGCACCGTGTGCTGCACATCCGCTCGCTGTGGCCGATCCATGCGATCCACCATTCGGACCCGGATGTGAACGGGCTGACGGCCTACCGCATCCACTTCCTCGAAGGGCTGGCGATGTTGGTGTGCTACGCCCTGCTCCTCACCTGGATCGGGCTGCCGCCGGAAGCGATCGGGATCGGAGCATTCTTCCGCGCCCTGTACAACATCTATGTCCATATCGACGTGGACTGGGATCACGGGCCGCTCCATTTCGTGCTGGCCTCGCCGCGCTTCCACCGCTGGCATCACGCGGACGACCCGCAGGCCTATGACAAGAACCTCGCCAACGTCCTGCCGGTGTGGGACGTGCTGTTCGGCACCTACCGCAATCTCGGCAAGCTAGACGCGCCCCTGGGCGCAAGCGGCGTGCCCCAGCACGATATCGTGCGGCTGACGCTGTGGCCGTTCCTTGAATGGGCGAAACTGGTGAAGCCGCGTCCGCAAACGGAAGCGGCGCGCTAACTACTCCGCCTCACTCACCTTACGATACTGAGACGGGGCCAACGCGGCGGCGGGCGCTGCGAGCGGCAGGATAACGCCGAAGGCGGAGCCGCGGCCGGGTTCGCTTTCGACCAGGAACTCTCCGCGGTGGCGCTGCACCACGTGCTTCACGATGGCGAGCCCAAGCCCGGTGCCGGGGCGCAGCCCCCTGCCCGGATCGACGCGATAGAAACGCTCGGACAGACGTGGCAGGTATTGGCGCTCGATCCCCGGGCCGGCGTCGGTGACGCGCAGGAGGGCGTAGCGGCTGCTTGCGGGCGCAGCGGGCGCCGTCGCGATCGACATGTGGCCCGCGGTGGGCCAGCGGCGGCCGGCCTGGGATGCCGCCTGCTCACGCGAGAGACCGGTCAGCACCTCGATTTCGACGACGCCGCCGGCTTCGGAATACTTGATCGCATTGTCGATCAGGTTCTGGACGACCTGCGCCAGTTCGTCCCGAACACCGGTAACCACTACGGAGCTCGACGGCCCCATGACGCGCAGCTTCACGTCCCGCGCCTTGGCGACGGGCAGGAGAGCATCACCTGCTTCGGAGACGACATTGGCGAGATCCGCTTCGCCCTCGGGCAGGCGGTGTTCCGCCAGCTCGATGCGGGAGAGCGAGAGAAGGTCGCTGATCAGGCGGCGCATCCGCTCGGCCTGGCCATGCATGATGTCGAGGAAGCGCTCGCGCGCCTTCTCATCGTCCTTCGCCGGGCCGCGCAACGTCTCGATGAATCCGGCGAGCGAAGTGAGCGGCGTGCGCAATTCGTGGCTGGCGTTGGCGAGGAAGTCGACGCGGGCAAATTCCGCGCGCTTGATCTCGGTAAGGTCGTGCATCGAGACGAGCACGCCTGTGCCGAGCGGGGCGGCGACGCAGGTGAAATAGCGGTCTGTCTCGTCGCGCTCGACGAATTCGAACTTCTGCGCCTCGCCCGTCGTGCGGGCGTCGGAGACGGCATCCAGCAGTTCCGGGCGGCGCACGACGGCAGAGAGAACCGGGTCAGCGCCGACGAAGCGGAATTGCTTGCGCGCCGCCTGATTGGCGGCCTCCACCTTGCCCTGGGCGTCGATGTACATCGCAGCTTCCGGCAGGGCGTTGATGAAGCTCGCACGCAGCGTACGTTCCGCCTGGCGCCGGCGGACTTCTTCCTCGTCCGCCGCCTCTTCTCTCCGTCCCTCCTCGCCGGACACTTCGGCCGTGCCCGCGAAGTAGGCGATCGAGAACGCCGCCATGATCATCACGGCGAAGGCCGCGGCCCAGACGGTGATCTCGCCCAGCAGCGCCATGCCGCCGATAACAATGAGCCCGGCAATACCCAGCACCAGGAAATCACTGGCCCGGCGCGAGCGCGTCACGCGGGTGAAGGCGCCCGTGGGCGCGTCGTCTTCTTTCGAGGGCGTGTTCGGATCGGGCATGTCTCTCCGGGCTGATGTGGTGTTTCACTCTACGTAGACATGCCTGATTTGTCTGTCTTTTCCCGTGACACCTGAAGGCTCTTATTGTTTTCCGATAAGAAACGTTGACTTGGGGCCTTTGGCGAGGGAAATCCTGCCGTCCGCTGACCCTGCAGCGAAGAACCCGACCCTTAGAGGTGTATCCAATGAGACTTTCTCTTCTGCTCGCCGTATCCGCGGCTGCGCTCATAACCGCGTGCAGCCCCGCCAAGCCGGCAGCGCCTGCCGCTGGCCCCGCAGTGGAGGCCAAAGCTGCGCTCGGCGCTTTCGGCATCGACACGGTGCAGATGGATACCGCCGTGAAGCCCGGCGATGACTTCTTCAAATACGTCAACGGCAAGTGGATCGCCTCGACGCAGATGCCGGCGGACAAGTCGCGCTATGGCGAATTCGACAAGCTGCGCGACAAGTCGGAGAATGACGTCCACGCGGTTCTCGAAGCGCTGACGAAGACGCCGCCTGCCGCCGGCACGGTGCAGGAGAAGGTGCTCAACCTCTACAATTCGTGGATGGACGAAGCCGCGATCGAAGCGCGCGGCATCGAGCCGCTGAAACAGGATCTGGCGAACATCGAAGCGGCCAAGACCAAGGCCGACATCAACAAGCTCATCGCCAACATCGACTATTCCGGCCCGTTCGGCATGTCGATCCAGGTCGATCCGAGCGATACGACCAAATACTCCGTCTTCATCGGCCAGGCCGGCCTCGGCATGCCGGTGCGCGACTACTACCTCGCCAAGGGCGAGAAGTTCGACGGCTACCGCGCGGCCTACAAGGTCTATGTCACGAAGATCTTCGAACTGATTGGCGACAAGGAGCCGGCGAAGTCCGCCGACGCCGTGATCGGCATGGAGACCAAGCTCGCCAACATCCACTGGGCGCAGGACAGGCGCCGCGACGTGCAGGCGACCAACAATCCGACCGACCTCGCAGGCCTCAAGAAATGGGCGCCGGCCGCCGACTGGGACGTCATCTTCAAGGAAGCAGGCCTTGCCGATGCGCCGCGCATCGTGGTCGCCGAGAAATCCGCCGTCATCGACGGCGCCAAGCTGCTGGACACCGTGCCGGTTGCGACGTGGCAGAAGTATCTCGCCTTCCATCTGGCCAGCGACTACGCCGCCCAGCTTCCCAAGGCGTTCGATGACGCCAGCTTCGCCTTCTTCGGCAAGACGCTGCGCGGTCAGGAAGTGCAACGCGACCGCTGGAAGCGCGGCGTGGGCCTGCTCGACGGCATGATCGGCGAAGGCGTTGGCGAACTCTATGTCGCCAAATACTTCCCGCAGGACAACAAGGCCAAGATGGACGCGCTGGTCGCCAATCTTCGAACAGCAATGGGCGAGCGCCTCAAGACGCTGTCGTGGATGGACGAGCCCACCCGCGCCGAGGCGCTGAAGAAGCTCGGCACCTTCGATCCGCGCGTCGGCTATCCGGTGAAATGGCGCGACTACTCCGCCATGACGGTCGAGGCGGGCAAGCTGTTCGAGAACGTGCGTAACGGCCGCAAGTTCGAATGGAACCGCCAGGCCTCGCGCATCAACTCGCCGGTTGACCGCGCCGAGTGGGGCATGAACCCGCAGACGGTGAACGCCTACTACGATCCGCCGATGAACCAGATCACCTTCCCGGCCGCGATCCTGCAGCCGCCCTTCTTCGATCCCAACGCCGACCCGGCGGTCAACTACGGCGCCATCGGCGCGGTGATCGGCCACGAGATGGGCCACGGCTTCGACGACCAGGGCCGCGAATACGACGAAGCCGGCAAGATCCGGAACTGGTGGTCGAAGGAAACCAACGCCAAGTTCGTCGAAGCGATCAAGAAGTTCGGGGCGCAGTACAACGCGTTCTGCCCGCTCGACGGCGCTTGCGTGAACGGCAGCCTCACCATGGGCGAGAATATCGGCGACCTTGGCGGCCTCGAAATGGCCTACACGGCCTATCACCTCTCGCTCGGCGGCAAGGAAGACAAGACGATCGACGGCTTCACCGGCGATCAGCGCTTCTTCATGGCCCACGCGCAGGTGTGGCGTCAGATCCAGCGTGACGATGCGCTGCGCAACCAGATGCTGACCGACCCGCACTCGCCGGGCCCGGCGCGCGGCTCCATCCCCGAGAAGAACATCGACGCCTGGTACACCGCGTTCGACGTCAAGGAGGGCGACAAGAACTATCTCAAGCCCGAAGACCGCGTTCACATCTGGTAATGGCCTGAACGGCCGCCGCTCACGGGGTCGAGCGGCGGCCGTTTCACATTAAACGACAGTTCAGGGACGACATAATGCGCACGTATCTTCTCGCGGGGCTCACTTCTGTAGCCCTCCTCACCGCCTGCGGTGAAAAACCTGCGACGCCCGTGGCTGAAGCCCCGCCGGCCCAGGCCGCGCTCGGCGCGTTCGGCATCGACCTGCAATGGCAGGACGCCGCCGTGAAGCCTGGCGATGACTTCTTCAAATACGCCAACGGCAAGTGGCTTGCGACCTACAAACTGCCTGACGACAAGGCTCGCTATGGCTCGTTCGACGAGCTCGGCGACAAGTCCGAGGCCGACATCAAGGCGATCATCGACGGGTTCGCCACGGCGACACCGGCGCCCGGCTCCAACGTCGCCAAGGCGGCGGACCTCTACACCAGCTGGATGGACGAGGCTGCGCTCGAGACGCGAGGCATCGAACCGCTCAAGCCCTATCTCGATGAGATCAACGCCATCACCGACAAGGCCAGCCTTCTGAAGGTGATCAGCAAGGTCGGCTACTCATCCCCCTTCGGCATCGGTGTGCAGGCCGACGCCGCCGATCCCAAGCGCTACGCCGTCTGGAGCGGCCAAGGCGGCATCGCCATGCCGGACCGCGACTACTATCTGAAGAAGGACGCGAAATACGACGGCTACCGCGCCGCCTACAAAACCTATGTGACGAAGATTTTCGAACTGCTGGGCGACAAGGAAGCGGCAAAATCGGCCGACACGGTCATCAAGTTCGAGACCGAAATCGCCAAGGGCCACTGGACACAGGAAGACCTGCGCGTCATGGACAAGGCCCTCAAGCCGATGCCCGTGGCCGACTTCAAGAAGCTGGTCCCGAACATCGATCTGGACAAGTTCGCAGCTGACGCAGGCATCCCGCAGCTGACCAACATGGTCGCCTACGGCCCAACCGCCGTCACCGCCGGCGCCAAGATCGTCGGCAGCCAGCCGATCGCGGCGTGGAAGAAATACCTCACCTTCCATATCGCATCCGACAACGCAGCCTATCTGTCGAAGGCGTTCGACGACGCCTCGTTCGAATTCTTCGGCAAGACGCTGCGCGGCGTGCAGGCAAAACGCGACCGCTGGAAGCGCGGCGTCGCCGTGCTCGACGGAAACGTCGGCGAAGCGCTGGGCCAGGCCTATGCCGACAAATTCTTCCCGGCCGAGAACAAGGCGAAGATGGAAGAACTCGTCGGCCACCTCCAGTCGGCCCTCAAGGGCCGCATCGAGAAACTGGACTGGATGGACGAACCCACCCGCGCCGAAGCCCTGAAGAAGCTCGCCAATTTCGAGGTGCGCGTCGGCTATCCGAAAAAATGGCGCGACTATTCCGCGCTGCAGATCGACAAGACCAAGCTGTTCGAGAACGTGCACAACGCACAGGTGTTCGAATGGAACCGCACCGTCTCGCGTCTCAACCAGCCGGTTGACCGCGACGAGTGGGACATGAATGCGCAGACGGTGAACGCATCCTACAACCCCATCATGAACCAGATCACTTTCCCGGCCGGCATCCTGCAGCCTCCCTTCTTCGACGTGAATGCAGATCCTGCGGTCAACTACGGCGCCATCGGCGGCGTGATCGGTCACGAGATAAGCCACGGGTTCGACGACCAGGGCTCGGCCTTCGACGACATCGGCGTGCAGCGCAACTGGTGGACGCCGGATACCCTGGCCAAGTTCAAGGCCAGGACCGGGGCGCTCAACAAGCAATATGACGGCTATTGCCCGCTGCCGAACAAGTGCGTCTCGGGCAAGCTGACGACGGGCGAGAACATCGGCGACCTCGGCGGCCTTCTCACGGCCTATACCGCCTACAAGGAATCCCTTGGCGGCAAGGAAGCTCCCGTCCTTGAGGTCAACGGTGTCAAGTACACCGGCGACCAGCGCTTCTTCCTGTCCTGGGCGCAGGTCTGGCGCTCGATGGGCCGCGAGGACGACACACTCAATCGTCTCGTCACCGACCCCCACTCACCGCCGGAATTCCGCGTCGACGGCGTGATGCCGAACGTGGATGCCTGGTATGACGCCTTCGGCGTCAAGGAAGGCGACAAGATGTATGTCGCGCCGGACAAGCGCGTACGCATCTGGTAAAACCTGTCTGGTAGCTCAAAGAGCGGCCGCCGTTCCCATGGGAGCGGCGGTCGTTTTGCTTCTGCCTGCTTGACTTCGGCGGCCCGCGCCCAAGACTGTTCCAGCAAGATGCCCCGGGGGGTTGAGTTGAGTTCCATCCAGCAGCGGATTTCCGGGGCGGCCCTTATCCTGGCGCTGGTCCTTTCGGCCTGTGACAACAATCCCCGCACTGCAGCTGCGGCGCCGGTGTCCGCGGATGCAGCTACCACAACAGCAACCCCGTCGGCGGGCGATGACTTCTATCTTCACGTCAACGGCAAGTGGCTCGACGCCTACGAACTTCCCGCTGACCGCAGCGAGGTCGGCGTCATCGCCACGATGACCGATGAGGTCGATGACGAGATCCGCGCGATCGTGGAGCAGTTGGCGGCGGCCAAATCCCCGCCGGGAAGTCTCGGCGCAAAGGTCGGCGATCTTTATGCCAGCGTGATGGATGTCGACGCCATTGAGGCGCGCGGCGTCGCTCCCCTCAAGCCTTTTCTCTCCCGCATCGAGGGCGTGAAGACCATACGTGGCCTTACCGAGCTGTGGGGCGTGATGGGCTACATGGCGCCGGTCAATATCGGCGTGGCGCCCCATCCCGACCGGCCGCTGGAGGCGGCGCTGTGGCTGCGGCAGGACGGGCTCGGCATGCCGCATTCGGGCTATTACGACGAGATCGGCCTTCGCGCCGAACAGCTGCGCCGCGCCTATCGCACCCATGTCAGCGAAGTCATG
>DASYKO010000239.1:0-13185 GCA_035995285.1 Hyphomonadaceae bacterium
ATGCCAGATCCAGAGCTGCTTGCCCGTCTTCACATCGATGCCGCGCACATCGCCGGGAGGCTGCGTCTTCTTCTGCGGCCCGCGCGCTGCGTTGATGTCGTTGACGACCGAGCCGATGATGATCACGCCGCGCACGATGACGGTCGGCCCTGTCCGCCAGATGAAGCCCGTGGCCCTGGGATCCTGCCCCTTGCGCAGGTCGACCTGTCCGTTGGCGCCGAAGCTCGCGATGCGCTTGCCCGTCTTGGCGTTGAGCGCCGTCAGGATGTTCCCGCCCATCAGCGCGATGATCCGGCCATCGCCGCCGTCGTCATAATAGGAGAGCGCTCGCGTCGCCCCGCCCTGGCGCTGGCGCGCGTCATCTGCAGAAACTGCATCTTCACTTGCCGCGGCGGGATCGAGATTCCAGGCCAGCTTGCCCGTATCCGCTTCAAGCGCGGCCACCCCGCCTATGCCGGTCGAGTAGTAGACGCGCCCGCCCACCATCAGCGGCGTCGTCTCGTTATTGCTGGACGGGGGAGGCGCCGCCTTCGGGCGCGGCGCATCCGGCGTCAGCGACTGACGCCAGACCACGTGAAGGCCCGCGACCGTGTCCTTGTTGATCTGGTCGAGCGGCGAATAGTGCTGGCTCGAATAACCGCCGCTGTAGCCGCGCCACTCCGCCGGCGGCGCCCATATGACCGGCACGGAAGGAACAGGTGCCGTCGTCGCGGCGGCTGACTGCGCGGCGGACGCCTGTGCGGTTGAGCCCAGGTGGGCCGCCAGCATCTGGATGTCGTCCTTCGACAGCCCTGACGCCATCGGCGCCATCACGCCGCTTTCCAGCGCCCCGGAAATCTGCGCCGGCGCCATCTCCCGAAGCGAAGCCCGCGACGGCGCGCGCTCGATGTTCGGATCGTGACAGGATGCGCAGCGTCTCTGGAACAGCGCCTCGGCATTCTCCGGAGGCGGCGTCTGCGCGACGGCAGCGCTCGTCATCAGGACGGCAAGGCCGCCAGCAACCGCCCACGCCCGGCCCGCATGGGCCGCAAGTCTGAAAGCCATCTGATCCTCCCGGGTCGCGCGATCTGCGTCGCGCTCTCCCCCGCAGGTATGCGGCAATCACCCGGTCTTGTCATTGATGCGGCGCGTCAATCCCGGAGGGTGCGCCCTATCGCCCTTGGCCCAAAAGAGAGAGCCGGGAGGAACTTGCGTTCCAACCCGGCCCAGCGCCCCAGCTCACCACAGCTGACTTTATACCTTTTAGTTCGGCTTCTCGGATTCGTTGACGACCGCTCCGCCGACCGCGCCTGCACCAGCTCCGACCACCGCGCCCACCGGGCCAGCAACAACCGCACCCGCAGCCGCGCCGCTGGCCGCGCCAGAGGCCGCACGCTGTTCCATGTTGTGGCCGCATCCGCCGACCAGGGCGAAGCCCAGAAGTGCCGCGGCCGGAAGGTAAGCAATGCCGTTCATGTCGGGCTCCATTTAAACTGATGTCGCTAACTGATCGTTTGTTAGTCGCTGAGACACCAACGCCGGTCCGTCACAGGCGTTCCCGAAACCGGGTCGTCATCATGGTTTATGAAGGGTTGGAGACTGTATTGACGCCGAGGGCGCCGCAGCCGCGCCACAGTTTGGCTCCACTTGGAACCCTTGGCTTAAGACATAAGATAGCGTCGGCCGGAAGGCCTGGAGTAGTTTCGTCTGGAGATGCCGCCCATGCGCCGCCGCGCGCTTCTTGCCATTCCCGCCGCAGCCATTGCCGGCCTCATCGCGCTTTCGTTTCTCGTTGCGGGGCCGGTCGTTTCGGCAACCGCACAGGATGCCGGAGGCGCTTGGAAGCCCTCGCTCAAATGGCCCGACGGCCGCGAGCTGCAGTGGCGGTCGAAATCCGCCCCGGCCTGCGACGGCTCGGACGTCGAGCTGCGGCTGGTCAACAACACGTCATCCGGCGGTGATGTGAAGGTCTCGGCCGTCACCTTCACATGCACCCGCAAGGGCGAGGCCCAGGGCCCTGCCCGCGCCATCGGCCGCGTGCCGGCGGGAGGCGCAACGTCCGCGCCGGCCATCATCTGCGCCTGCGCGGAAAAAGGCGGCGTCGTCGACATCGCGAAGGCCGACGTGGAATTCCTGAAGGACGGCGCCGGAACGGAAGTGGCGACCAATGGCTGTTCCTTCACCGGCAACTATCTCGGCGGGCAGCGCAACGGCAAAGGCGTCTATGCCTGTCCGAACGGATACCGCTTCGACGGCAGCTACTCCAACGGCCAGCCGAACGGCTACGGCGTCGAGGTGATGGGCGCGCAGAAATACGAGGGCGAGTTCTACAACGGCAAGCGCCAGGGCATGGGCAAGATGACCTATACCGATGGCTCGACCTATGATGGCCAGTTCAAGGACGGGCTGCGCGACGGCGCGGGCACCGCCGTGTTCAAGGACGGCTCGCAATATGTCGGCGAATGGAAAGCCGACCTGCGCAATGGCCACGGCACCTACTCCAGCGTCGGCAATGTGTGGATGTTCGACGGCGAGTGGACGAACGACGAGCGCACGGGGCCCGGCAAGATCTCCTACGCCGACGGCTCGCAGATCTTCGAAGGAGCGTTCCGCAACGGCCGGCGCGAGGGCGATGGCACGGTGGCGTTCGGCGACGGGCGCGTCTTCCGCGGGACCTTCGTCAATGACGAGCAGAAGGGCCCGGGCACGCTCACCTTCAAGGACGGGCGCAAGATCACCGGCGCTTTCCAGAACTACGTTCCCCACGGCGCGGCGGTAGAGACCGGGCCGCAGGCGACGATCGACGCCAACTACAACAATGGCGTGCTCGAAGGCCACGCCACGCTGATCTACGCCACCGGCGAGCGCTTCGAGGGCGACTACCGCGGCGGCAAACGCAACGGCATGGGAATCGAGACCCGGCGCGACAATTCGAAGGAAGAGTGCCGCTGGATCGACGATGTGCGCCAGCAGCCCTGCAACAAGGTCACTTCCGACGGCAAGCGCATCGAATTCCGCTCGCCCAGCGCCGGACGCCGCAACTAGCCGCGGCAATCCACCCGGAATCGCCCAAGGGCCAAATCTGGCCGTGCTGGGGCATGCGCCAGCAAATCATGCTGCGCGCCTGATCGATTTCCTGTGAGCTGATGCTCGTTTACAACGCTACGGCGCCCGTAGGGAATTCCTGAAGGGTCCGACAATGCGGCGCCTTTCGATGCGGCTGCCTAAGTCATGGGCAGGGCGCGGTTTTTTGTTTCCAGATGACTTCGCGCACTGCAGCGCCGCATCCGCCGCTGCAGTGCGGTTTCCTGTCCTTTGGTTTGTTTGAATGCCGAAAAAAAGCGCCTGCGAGGTGTTGACGCAAACGGCGCCGGGGAGTGGGTTGTAAATCAGTGCTGGCGAACACCAGCCCGGACGGTTGCGAACGGCATTCGCGAAGTCTGAGGCCCCGCCAGAGGGTCAGGAGAGGGTCAGACATGAAATATGGAATTTTGGCGGACCGCCTTCGGCGGTCGGCGGCGCTTGGCGCGTTGCTGACGGCAGCGGGTGCAGGGGCATGGGCGCAGACGCCAAGTCAGCCGCAACCGCCGCCGGTCGTGCTGACCACGCCGCAGGAGGAGCCCCCTCCCGAGGCCGCCGACAAGGTCACGGTGACCGGATCGCGCATCCAGACCGACACCTATTCCAGCTCCTCGGCCATGACGGTCGTGACCGCCGAAGAGGCCGGCGCCCAAGGCGTCGCCGACATCGCAACCCTGCTGCAGAACAGCGTCGCCGCCGCCGGCTCGACGCAGACGACCTCTGCCATTTCAGCTGCTCTCGCCGCCCCTCCCGGTGGTCTCGGCACGCAGACGCTCTCGCTGCGCGGCCTCGGCGCCAACCGCACGCTGGTGCTGCTGAACGGCCGCCGCGCCGGCCCGGCTGGTACGGGCGGATCCGTGGGTCCGTTCGACCTCAACGTCATCCCGCTGTCTGCGGTCGAGCGCGTCGAAGTGCTGAAGGACGGCGCCTCCTCGCTCTACGGCTCGGACGCCATCGCGGGCGTCGTCAACATCATCACCAAGACGGATTCGAGCTCGAGCATCGACTTCAGCTACACCTCGCCGCAGCTGGGCGCGGGGCAGGAACTGTCGATCAGCGGCACCTGGGGCCACGACTTCGGCAAGGGATATATCCGCGTCTCCGGCGAGTACTACAAACAGAATGAATTCGACCGCGGCGACAATGACTGGTTCCGTTGCGGCGAGCGCTACATCTTCAAGCCCGATGGCTCGCGCGCCGACCTCGTCGATCCGACCACAGGCAAATACACCTGCACCGACGACGTGATCTGGGGCCACAACTGGACCTATGACTACGGCGCGGTGAACCGCGACGACGACGGCAACCCTGAGAACGACCCGGACGGCTACTTCCACCGCCCATGGCAGGACTCGGTCGGTCTCTACCAGTACGACTACTCCGGCAAGCTCGGCAATTTCCTGCCGGCCTTCAACTCGGGATTCCGCCCGACCTCCGGGCTCATCAACCCACCGGGCTGGTATCCCGTGGGCTATGGCCAGGTGCTTTCGCCCGGCTTTACGCCTGATCCGCTCTGGGCCCCTTCGGCGATCGATTCCGAAGGCGCGATCTCCTACTTCCACCCCTTCCAGAACGACGTGACCCTCGCGCCCGAGATCGAGCGCATGACGGCGATCGCCAACGGCGAGTATGAGGTCAATGACGGCCTCACTCTCTACGGTGAAGCGCTGTTCAACCGCCGCACCACGCGCGAAGACGGCTTCAGTCAGGTCTATACCTACCGGTATATCGGCTTCGAGGACGGCGTCGGCCTGTTCGGCGACCCGCAAGCGTTCGATGCCGGCTGGTCGCTCTACCAGGACACGTCGGACTACAAATACATCGCGCTGAGCCCGACCGCGATCACCGATCACGCCGACCAGACCGTTCAGGTCGACTACTTCCGCGCCGTCGCCGGCGCCAAGGGCGATGCGCCCTTCCTCAGCAACTGGACCTACGACGTCTCTGCCCAGTTCTCCCGCTCGGAAGGCAGCTACAAGGAAGACATCTTCTGGTACGACGCCCTGCAGCCCTACTACAATGCAACCGACTACTGCGCCAACGTTGCGCCGGTAACGCCTTATCGCGGCGTGCCGTGCGTCGACGTGGACTGGTATTCGCCGCGCTTCAACGCAGGCGAACTAACGGCAGCGGAAAAGGCGTTCCTGTACGGCACCACCAAGAGCTCGACGACCTACCAGCAGACGACGGTCGAGGGCTACGTCACCGGACCGCTGTTCCAGCTTCCGGCGGGCGAGCTCAACGCCGTGTTCGGCCTCCAGGCTCAGCGCGACTCGATCAACGACGAACCCGCGCAACCCTGGCTTGACGGCCAGGTGTGGGCCGGCGGACGCCTGCGCCGCGGCATCACCAAAGGTTCGGATGTCACGACGGCGGCCTATGTCGAATTCGCCGTGCCGGTCGTGAAGGATCTGCCGTTCGCGCGCGAGGTGAATCTGTCGCTGTCCGGCCGCTACACGGATGTCGATAGCTACGGTTCGGGCGAGACCTACAAGGTGGGCGTCAACTGGGCGGTGTCGAAGCAGCTCCGCCTGCGCGCCAGCCAGGGCACGTCTTTCCGCGCACCGGGCCTTTTCGAACTCTTCCTGTCCGAACAACTGTCATCGTTCGCGCTCAGCGGCGATCCGTGCGCGGGGTGGGGGAACAAGCTGAGCAACGGCCAGATCACCCAGCGCATGGCCGACAACTGCGCCGCCGACCCAAAGGTCGTCGGCGGCATCGGACCGGCGCAGCTGTCGCAGTCGGGCATCCAGGCAACCGTGTTCACCTCAGGCGGCATCGGCACGCTCAAGGCCGAAACCTCGGAAGCCAAATCGGTTGGCATCGTCTGGCAGCCTGAGTTCGCGGACTTCCAGGCTTCGGTCGACTATTACGAAATCGAAGTGAACGACCAGGTCTCGAAACTGTTGAACTCGGAGATCCTCGAAGGCTGCTATAACTCGCCGAACTTCCCCAACGAGCCGCTGTGCAACCTCTTCACGAGGAAGCCGGATGCTCCGGCGATCGGCACGCTGACGACGATCCGGAACAACTACATCAACCTGAACACGCAGATCGCGCGCGGCATCGACATCGAGGCCCGCTATGGCCTGGAGACCAGCATCGGCAATTTCGACTTCTCGCTGAAGGCGTCTCGTGCGCTGGAGTCCTACGAGAAGACGCTGCCGGGCAGCCCCGCCGAGGACGATCTGGGATGGGCCGGCCAGCCGGAATGGGTCGCCACGCTCAACACGACCTATGAGCGCGGTCCGTTCACCGTGTTCTACGGCATCCGCTATGTGGATGCGACGAGCCAGGCCACGGAGTTCTTCCTGGACAACCCCTCCCTGCCCTACACCTCATTCGGCCAGGAAATCCGCTACCAGTTCTCCACGCCTCCCCTGTTCTATCACAACGCATCGATCAGCTACGACATGGACGACCTGGGCCTCACCACCCAGATCGGCGTGCGCAACCTGTTCGACCAGGATCCGCCAAACGTGTCGCAGGGCGTCGGCTTCCTGCGCGTCGGCAACAAGGCCATCGAAAGCCAGTACGACCTCTATGGCCGGACCTTCTTCGTCAACGTCTCGAAGAAGTTCTAGCAACGGCATCCGGGGTCAGGACCGGTGGACTGCAGGAGGGCGGCGGAGCGATCCGCCGCCCTTCTTGCTGGCGAAATCGCGAATGAGAAACGTGGGTACATCTCCGCAGGCGGAACTGGGCCAACGACACCCCACCTGTCCGCCCCCCTTCGGGCGGGCGGGACCGCGTTGAGCGAATTGGACAAAGAGCGATCAGGGTAAGTTCGGCCAACAGGGTCCCGCCCGCCCGAAGGGAGCGGACAGGTGGGGGGTGGCTCACCTAGTTCCAATATCGGCTTGAAGCAGTCTGCGCGCTTCTACCCGAAGCATTCCTGATCTAGGCTCCAATCGGAAAGAGGAGTTCGCTCGTGCCCACGATCACGCTCGAAAAGGACAATCTCGACGAGCGCAACAAGGAGTTCGCGCAGGTCCCGCTGAAGGAGAGCCTGTTTCTCAACTCCGTGCCCAAGTGCGGCACCCATCTCATCCGCAACATCATGCGCATGTTCGTGCCCGTCGAGCAGCACTACAAGACGGAGTTTATCCAGATCGCGCGTTTCGCCCAGCACAAGGCGGCGTTCGATCCGAAGGCTCCCAAACTGTCCTGGGGCCACCTGTTGTTCGACGACGAGCCGGCCATCGCCATGCGCGATGTGCGCAAGATCCTGCTGGTGCGCGACCCCTACGACTGGGTGCTGGCGCGGGCGCGCTTCTACCTGTCGGAAAATTTCGACGGCAAGGTCGAGAACATCAAGGACGGCGCGGTCACGATCGAGGCGCTGCTCAACATGATGATCTTCGGCGTCTACCGCAAAGTGCCGAGCCTCGAGGAAACCTTCCGCCACAATGGCGCGGCGTGGATGGGCGCGAACACCTACCTCATCCGCTACGAGGAACTGGTCGAGGCCGTAAAGGCGCTGGGCACGCCTGCGAGTGACAGGTATTTCGGCGAGCTGTTTGACGCGTGCGGCATCGCCCTGCCCGCTGACTGGCGCGAACGCGTGAAGATCGGCTCCGACCGCAAGCAGAGCTCTACCGCGCGCGAGAACCTCAAACCGTCACCGGTTAAGGTGCCCGACGAATTGCCCGACATCCAGAAGCAGCTGGTCGACTATGCCTCGCCGGGCCTGCGCAAGCTGCTCGGCTACGCGCTGCGCTGAGGCGTACGGGCTGGCCCCGCATGCCCGGACACAATGCGTTGAGACCAAGGGGAAACCCCGGGGCTTCGCGCCGTGCGGGGTTTGTATTTGAATCTTCTCGTAGCACATGATTAGGCTTCCGCAGGGGACGAAAGGTCTGCGCTCGGGTGGCGCAGCCAGAAGGAAGGGTTCACGGGGGTTGGCTCGCAGAAAAAGCAGCAAGCGTGCGGCGAAGCCTGCGCGCTCGGACACATCTTCGCTCAAGCTCGTGAGGGTCGATACGCCCACCGGCCGGGCCATGCATCTGGTGTTCGAGGACATCGATGCCGAGCGCTCATGGCGGCTCGATCCCGCGTCCGTGCGCGAATTCCTGGCGCTGCTGCTCAAGGGCGAGATGCGCAAGGGCGGCCGCGTCATCCTCAAAGGTGCAGAAGCAACCCTCGAGCCGGGCGAGCGCGCCAACAGCGCGCCCATGCTGTGCGTCACGCTCGACCATGTCGAGGTGTGCGTGTCCATGGACAGGAAGTCGCTCGGCGCGCTCGGCCGCGAGATCGAGCGCGCCCTTGAGGCTTAGCGGGGCGCCCTAGCTCACCATAGACTTCTCGCCGGCGAGCGAGGACAAGCCCAGCCAGGTCTGCATCGAGGATGCTAGTTTGCGGTCGCCAGTCAGATGCAGCCTTTGGCGAGAGACAGCGCTGCGCACGGTCTCATAGCCCATCCAGATGGCCGTCATCGTCCGCAGGTCGCTCGACACGTAGAGGTCGACATCGAAGCCCGGATCGATCGAGCAGAGATCAACGCCGGTGTCAGGCTCGACCACCAGCCACCACGTCCGCTGCGAAGCAGGTGCGTCCGGGTACTGGAAATGGATCGTCGAGCGCGCTTCGGGCAGCGGATCGGGATTGAGACGGCGGCGCATGTCCCACATCAGCAGCTGCGCATCGAGATTCTGCAGCGTCACTTTCGTCTCGATCCAGCGCTGGCCCCACACGCCGAAGCTGACGATCAGCGGCTCAAGCTCCTTGCCTGCGAGGGTGAGCTGATATTCGAACGTGCCCGGATCCCTCGGCACAGCCTTCTTCTGCACGATCCCGCCGGCTTCAAGCTCCTTGAGGCGCTGGGAGAGCAGCGCCGGCGACATGCGCGGCAAGCCGCGGCGAAGGTCGTTGAAGCGCTTGGAGCCGAAGATCAGCTCGCGCAGCACGAGGATCGTCCAGCGCGTGCAGAGCACCTCCGCCGCCATCGCGACGGGGCAGAATTGTTTGTAGCTACCTTGGGTCATTTTTCCCGACCTTCTTGTTTGAGAGACGTCACTCTTGTTGAGAGACGTGACTAACGGCCTGCGCCCAGCCTCGATGCTCTACGCATCGGCCCGGCGCGCCGCCAGTTCAGTATCTGTACTGCAGAGGTTCAGTTCCTGAACTGGAGGAATGCGCGAAGCGCGTGCGAATAAAGTTCGTGAGGCCCGGAATCGGGCCCGCGATAAATGAACCGCCCTCCCCACAAGGCCGACCAAGGCTGACAGAAGACTCCAGAAAAAGAGGCAGACCATGTCCACCGCACTGATCGAAAAAGAAAAACCGCCAGTTTCCAGCGAAGCTTCCAGAAACTGGATGGAAGCCGCCGAGCGCATCGCCGCCGTGATCGCTGCGGAAGCCGCCGAGCACGATGCAGACGACAGCTTCGTCGCGCGCGGCTACCAGCTCCTCAAGGACGAAGGCCTCATGAAGGCCTGCGTGCCCGTGGAATTCGGCGGCTACGGCGCCACGATTCCAGAGATGTGCGCCGTGATCCGCAAGCTCGGCGCGAGCTGCGGCTCCACCGCCCTCGCCTTCGCAATGCACACGCACATGGTGGCGACCGCCGCCTGGCGCTTCAAGCATCAGAAGGCGCCGACAGACGGCCTGCTCAAGCGCCTGGCCGCCGAGAACCTGATCCTCGTCTCCTCCGGCGGCTCCGACTGGTTGAAAAGCGCGGGCATGGCCGTGAAGGTCGAAGGCGGCTTCAACATCACCGCAACGAAGGTGTTCGCCTCAGGCTCACCGGTTGGCGATATTCTGATGACCAGCGCCGTCCATGACGATCCGCAGACCGGCCCCACCGTCCTCCACTTTGGCGTGCCGCTGAAAGCGAAAGGTGTCACCGTCAAATCCAACTGGCGCGCCATGGGCATGCGCGGCACCGGCTCGAACGACATCGAGCTGAAGGACGTGTTCGTCGCGGACGCAGCGATTGCCGGCAAACGTCCGCAGGGCAAGTGGCATCTTTTGTTCCACATCATCTCGATGATCGCCTTTCCGATCATCTATTCCGCCTATCTTGGCGTAGCCGAAGGCGCGCGGGCGCGAGCCATCGCGCTGGCGAAGAAGCGGGCGGGTGATGAAGGCACGGCCTTCCTCGTAGGCGAGATGGAGAATGCGTTCTACAGCGCCGAGACGATCCACGCCGACATGATCCACGTCGCCGAGACGGCTCAGCCCGGCCCGGAGACGACCAACCGCGTCATGATGGCCCGCACCCAGATGGCCGGCCACGCCATCCGCACCATCGAATGCGCGATGGAAGCAGCCGGCGGCGCCGCCTTCTACCGCGACACCGGCATCGAACGCGCCTTCCGCGACGTGCAAGGCGCCCGCTTCCACCCGCTGCAAGCCAAGCCCCAACTCCGCTACACGGGCCGGCTCGCGATGGGGCTCGATATCGACGGCTAAACGCTTCGTCCTCCCCGAGCGCGCCGGCGACAAGACGGCCTAAGCCGCACGCCAACACAGAGACGCCGCGGGCAAAAGCTCGCGGCGTTTCGCGTTTCTTGATCCGACAGATGCTCTGCTGTCAGTAGAGCTCGAGACAATCCGAGTCGTCGCTTTCAATAAAGCTAGCGATCAGCACAGTATGATCGCGCAATAGTTGTTCGACAACGGAAGTCGGCTGGTTGCCACAGCGAAGCCAGATGACCTTCGGGGGCGCACCGCGCAGCGCAGCTATATCGGCGAAGTCCGCATCAAGCGTGACGATGGTGAAACCTTCACTCCGCGCACGCTGCCAAATGGCAAGGTCATCCGCCTGATCGAGCCCAAGCTGTTTGACCTGCGCGCCTCCGGGAAACTTGTCCGACAGAAGACGGCACAGCCGATGGATCAGATTCTGGTCGAAGAGAGGCTTCACCCTGACGCGGTGACGATCCGGCGCTCGCGGTCAGCGGCATAGGCCAGCGCGGCTCGGATGTCGGCTTCAGTCAGCTCCGGATAGTCGGCGATGATTTCGGCGTGCGACATGCCGGCGGCGAGCCAACCAAGGATGTCGGCGACAGCAATGCGCATACCCCGAATGCAGGGGCGTCCGCCACGCTTGCCGGGCTCCTGGGTGATGATGTCACGATAGCCTTCGCTCATGCCGAAACGCCTATCACACAACACAACGGAAGGCGAGCGAACGCGGCCGCAAGTCCTTCCTACTGCTCGTCCCGGTCCCCGCGAATGCTCGCATTGCCCTTGCCCGAGCGGTCGTTCGCGCGGCCGCCTTCGAGAATTCCGTGCAGCCCGTAATTCCCCTCGTGGCAGGCGTATTCGTAGACATTGCTGTCGACGTGGTTGAGGCCGATCTCGCCCTTCCAGACCTGGCTGTAGAGCGCGGGGTCGTGCACCTCGAACTCGTAGAGCACCTGGTTCTTCGAATAGCGCGTGAAGCGCTCGATGATCTTGCCGCCGGGCGTCAGCTGCACCTGTCCGCCGCCGTTCGGATTGATGTTGATGGTCTCGACCACGAACGTGTCGCCCTCCCACCAGCCGATTGAATCGCCGAGATATGGGTTCATCACATTCGGCTTGTGCTTGCCGTTGATGGGGATGATGCGCGCGTCGTGCACCATCTCGGTGAGTATGACGAAATTGTCCTTCGTCTGCACGATCTGGTAATTGTTGTTGTAGAGCACGTTGTTGAGTGGCGGCCCGCCAGTGCCGCCGAAGCCGACGATGCACCGCTCGCCCGCCCCGCGCTCTTCCGGATTATCATAGCCCGAGCCGCGCCCCTGTCCGCGCTGCGTGCGCATTGAGGCAAGCAGCTTGCGGCCTTCCTCCGAGAACGGCACCTGCCCCGTGGCAGGGTCGCTGATCCACGACGTGCGCCACGTACCCTTCACATTGCCATAGCTCGAGCCCGGATCGATCCAGAACGAATTATACCCGCGCCCCGTCGCCAGATCCTTCCCATCGAGCTTGCCATCGACGAGCTTCTGGTTGTCGTCGGTCGCCTGGCGGATGTTTGAGGGGTTAGCGGCCTGCGCTTTCTTGTTCTCGTCATCCGTCATGACGAGGTTCTTGATGCTGGCCGTGCGCGTGAGGCGCGTGTTGGAAGCGTTGGACCACACGCCCGTCAGATCCGGCTGGCCGATGGCAAGGCGCGGCGCAACATAGCCCGCCGCCATCCGGTCCCCCTCCTTCGCCGGCTTGAGGTTGACGTCCATCACCCGCGCCCCGCCCTGGGCTGCTGCCTGTGCGGAGGCAGATGGCGCGGCGAGTGCGAGGGCCACGGCGAACGCGGCCAGCGAGATGTGGCGTAGAGTGGTCATGTTGTCTCCTCCCGGTCGTCCTTTGCGGCCGGCTCGTTGGCCTGCCGATCTTTGTTAGGTGGAGGATGCCGAACTCGCGGGTGGCGCACAAGGCGAAGCGCTTGGGTTCAGATCAACTCGCCGCGCAACGCAGCGCCGGAACGACACCATCCACCCCCCCACCTGTCCGCCCCCCTTCGGGCGGGCGGGACCGCGTGGTGCGAGCTGGACAAACAACGTTCAGGGTAAGCTGGCGCAACAGGGTCCCGCCCGCCCGAAGGGGGGCGGACAGGTGGGGGGTGTGGAACCTTGTCCCGCTCTCGGCTTGGACAAAACGAAAACGCCGCGACCTTTCGATCGCGGCGTCTGATCTCTGAGCTCGGATAAGCCCTACTCCTTGTCGTCGCCCGCTTCGTTGGCGACACGGCCCTCTTTGTCGGCCCTGCGGCCGGCGCTGAGGATGCCGTGCATGGCATAGTTGCCCTCGTGGCAGGCGTACTCATACATGCCGTTCACGGCGTTGAGCGACATCTGGCCTTTCCACACCTGCGTGTAGAGTTCCGGGTCGTTGACCTCGAACTCGTAGAACACCTGGCGTTCGTTATAGCGCGTGAACCGCTCGATGATCTTGCCGCCGGGGCTCAGCTGCACGCTGCCGCCCCCGCGCTGCATGTTGACGGTCTCGACCACCAGCGTGTCGCCTTCATACCAGGCGATGGAATCGCCCATCCACGGAGCAATCTGGTTCGGCTTGTGCGTGCCGTTGATCGGGATGATGCGCGCGTCGTGGATCATCTCGCTCTCGATCACCACATGGTTCGGCGACTGCATGATCCGCGTCGTGTTGTTGTAGAGATAGTTGCCGATCGGCGGGCCG
>DASYKO010000240.1:0-14094 GCA_035995285.1 Hyphomonadaceae bacterium
CGTTGATCAAACGATCAAGAGGCGAAGGGCTTGCGAGGCCAGTGTGCAGGGCTTTGTGCCGTGTCATGGGCAGCATTATCGCTCAGGTTTTTCGACACACAGTTTGAAAACCGGAAGATTCTTCATTTTGTGGAATTTGCTCAGGAAACGGCGGACTGGACTCGTCATAACGGTGGTGGGTTTTCGAAAACTCACCACCAGTATGGGCCTCAACCGATGTCATTCCGGGCGGAGCAGCGTAGCTGCGCAGACTCGGAAACCAGGGGCGGCGTGCGTGGGTGTTGCAGCGAGTGCTGTTGAGCCAGGCGTGCTTGTGGCTCCTGGGTTCCAGGTCTACGGCGCTGCGCGCCTGCGCCCGGAATGACATGGGTGGGGACAATGAGCGTGGCGCGGCTTCGGCGTCCCTACTGCTTCGTCAGCAGGGTCTCGGTGCAGCCTCGCATCTGTTTCAGCTCCAGCGTCTTGCCGTCGCCGCGGAGGGTGGCGTCGATGGGGCGCATTTCGTGGGAGGGCTCGACGCCTTCGACCCAGGATGCGGGCTGGAGCATCAGGTGGAGGTTGGGTGCGTCGAACGTGCCGTTGAGAGTGTATGACTGGAAAACCGTATCCGGGCCGGGCTTATCAAGATTGCCCTTCGGCACAGCGAGCGTGATCTTGCCCATTGCCGCGCTGCCGGCGAGGGACAGGTCGAGCGTGGTGTTGAAGGGCAAGCCATACGCGCAATAGAACGTGCCCTTCCAGACGCCGTCGATCTGCGAGCCGACGGCCATGTCTATGGCTGTCTCGCATCCCGCCGTCAGCAGCACGCCAAGGGCCGCGAGACCGGCCGCTATCTTCCTGCGCATCACGATGCCCGTTTGAGGCTGAAGCCGGTGCACAGCTGCTTGTCCATTGTGCCGGTGATGAGAGCGCCGTCTGCGCTGAGAAGGCCCTCGACGCGTTCGGCGCCATCGGCTGGACCGGCCGAAGTGATGGTGACGGCGCGGGTGGCTTCGTTGATCGCGACGGTGGCGGGCCAGCTGAGCGCCCCGCCCTCGCCCTTCGACAGCGTGGCTTCAGTGGACTTGGCGCCGTCGATCGTCATCTGGAAAGGACTTTCGATCTTGTAGCAGGTGATGGTTCCGGCCCATTTGCCGGCGAGCGAGATCGCGGCTGCAGGCGGCGTTGCGGCAGCGGGCGCGGGCGCTTCGGCGCGCGCCGGATTGGCGGCGGGCGAGGTCGCCATCGGCGGCTCGGATGGGGTGCAGGCGCAAAGTGCAGCCGCGGCGAACACCGCAGCGCAGCCCGACAAGCGTTTCATTGTTACGACCCCACGATTGGCGGCCAACTGCCGCCTGCGGTCACTGTCCGACAATTCGAGGCTGCCGTCCATTGCGCCTGGCGCCGCCGGCGGCGTGAAGGCGCCGCGGCGACTAGTTCACCAGCCTGGCCTGCGTCTGCTGGTTGATCTCCTCGCGGGTGACGCCGGGGGCGATCTCGATGACCTTGAGGCCGCCATCGACGACATCGAAGACGCCGAGATTGGTGATGATGCGGTCGACGACCGCTTTCCCCGTCAGCGGGAGTGAGCATTGCTTGAGGAGCTTGGTCTCGCCGGCCTTGCTGGCGTGGTCCATGATGACCACGACGCGCTTGACGCCGGCGACGAGATCCATCGCGCCGCCCATGCCCTTAACCAGTTTGCCGGGGATCATCCAGTTGGCGAGATCGCCTGTCTCGCTCACTTCCCTGGCGCCGAGGATGGCAAGGTCGATATGGCCGCCGCGGATCATGCCGAAGGATTGGGACGAGGAGAAATAGACGGAGCGGTCGAGTTCAGTGATCGTCTGCTTGCCGGCGTTGATGAGGTCGGGGTCTTCCTCGCCCTCATAGGGGAACGGGCCCATGCCGAGCATGCCGTTTTCGGATTGCAGCGTGACATCGACGCCATCGGGAATGTGGTTGGCCACCAGCGTGGGAATGCCGATGCCGAGGTTCACATAGAACCCGTCTTCCAGTTCCTTCGCGGCTCGGGCCGCCATAGAATCGCGATCCCAGGGCATGGGCTTCTCCTTAAGATGCGTCGAACGCTGTCTTGAGCAGCGTCTTGATTTCAGCGTCGATGTCTTTTGTGGATGTGAGGACGGCGACGCCCTTGTTGCGGTCTGACCAGCCCTCGTTCTTCTTCGGGGCTTCGAGGCGTTTAGAGGAATTGAGCGGCACGGCGAGGCCGAGGCGTACGCCGTCCTTGGTCGGGCGGATGGCGGCGAACTGGTAGCTGCGGGAGAAGCCGGTGAAGGACTTCTTCTCGCCGACGATGGCGCCCTTCATCTTCGAGACGTGGGCGACGAGGGCGTCGTGGATTTTCAATTGGTCGGGATTTTTCCAGAGGGCGGCGACGAGGGCGTCGGGATTGTCCCAGCCCATATTGTCGCCGGCGAAGGCGGCGTCGAGCACGATGGCGGCGCGGTTGACGCCGAGGCCGTGATTGGCGCGGAGCCAGTCGACGCGGGCCTTGGGCTTGGTCTCGGGACATTTCCTGGCGATCTTGATCCACTCATCCATGGATTTGCCGGTGTCGCGCTCGAGGCCTTCGCGGACGGAGGCGAACCATTTCTTCTGCTGTTCGGTGATGCCGGCATTGCCAGCGGTAACAGCAGGCGCTTGCGCTTTTTTCGCCGGAGCTTTGGTCTTCGTCGGCATCAGGCCCTCTTGCGCACGGTGCGCTGTTCGATGCGTTTTTCGAACTTGCCCTGGATGATGCGGTTCACGAAGATGCCGGCGAGATGGATGTGGTCCGGATCGATCGAGCCGACAGGGACGATCTCCTCCACTTCGGCGACGCAGAATTTTCCAGCGGTGGCCATGTCGGGATTGAAGTTGCGGGCGGTCTTGCGGAAGACGAGATTGCCCAGTTCGTCAGCCTTCCAGGCCTTGACGATGGAGAGATCGGATATCAGCGCGGTTTCGAGGATGTAAGTCTCGCCGTTGAACTCGCGGTGTTCCTTGCCGTCGGCGACGATCGTGCCGACGCCGGTCTTGGTGTAGAAGCCGGGAATGCCTGCGCCGCCTGCCCTGCACCGCTCCGCCAGCGTGCCTTGCGGGTTGAATTCGAGCTGGAGTTCGCCGGAGAGATACTGGCGCTCGAACTCCTTGTTCTCGCCGACATAGGAAGAGATCATCTTGGCTATCTGGCGCGTGTTGAGCAGGACGCCGAGGCCGAAGCCGTCTACGCCGGCATTGTTCGAGATGGCGGTGAGGTTCTTGACGCCGGCATTCTTGATCTCGGCGATCAGGTTTTCCGGGATCCCGCAGAGGCCGAAGCCGCCGGCCATGATCGTCATGCCGTCGAACAGCACGCCTTCGAGCGCGGCCTTTGCGCTGGGGTAGATCTTGCTGCCCATGGATGGCGCTCCCAAAGATAGTTCCGGCAAAGATAGTTCCGGCAAAGATAGTTCCGGCAAAGATAGTTCAGCCTAGCCTTCGACCGTTTGTTCGATCCGGCCGAAGATGGAATGTCCGCGTTCGTCCGTCATGTCTATCTCGACGCGGTCGCCGCGCTTGAGAAACGGGGTTTTTGGGGCGCCGGTTGTGATGGTTTCGACCATCCGCAGCTCAGCGATGCACGAATATCCGACACCGCCATCCGCCACCGGACGGCCAGGGCCGCCATCGGCGTCGCGGTTGGAGACGGTGCCGGAGCCGACGATGGAGCCTGCGGAGAGGGGCCGCGTCTTGCTGGCGTGCTGGATCAGCGTCGGGAAATCGAATGTCATGTCGACTGCCGTTTGCGCCTTGCCGAAGACCTCTCCGTTGAGCTTGACGCAGAGCGTGCCGTGCAGGCGATGGCCGTCCCACATCGGGCCAAGTTCGTCCGGCGTGATGGCGACGGGCGAGAAGGCGCTCGACGGCTTGGACTGGAAGAAGCCGAAGCCCTTGCCGAGTTCGTGCGGGATGAGGTTACGCAGGCTCACATCATTGGCGAGCATGAGGAGGCGGATAGATCGCTGCGCGGCTTCCTGATCCGCGCCGATGCGGACGTCGCCGGTGATGACGGCGATCTCGCCTTCGAGGTCGCAGCCCCAGCTCTCGTCGGCGAGCGGGATGGGGTCGCGCGGGCCGAGAAAGGCGTCAGAGCCGCCCTGGTACATCAGCGGCTCCGTCCAGAAGCTTTCGGGCATTTCGGCGCCGCGTGCTTTGCGCACGAGCTGGACGTGGTTCACATAGGCCGAGCCGTCGGCCCACTGATAGGCGCGCGGCAGGGGCGAGGCGCAGTATTTTTCGTGGAAGCGTTCGGTGGGCACCGAGCCGAGTTCGACCTCCTCGGCCAGGGTATAGAGCCGCGGTTCGGCGCGCTTCCAGAAGTCGAGTGCGTTCTGGAGGGTGGGTGCGATGTGCGCGGCGTCGGCGTAGCGGGTGAGATCGCGCGAGACGACGACCAGGCGTCCGTCACGTCCGTCTTTCAGCGATGCGAGCTTCATGCAGTGGTTCTAATCCGCATTGCTGCGCGGAGCAAACCTCTGAGACAAAATTTGAAGCGATCGGGTCTTCGCGTTTAATTCTGAGCTATCGCGCAATCCTGGAAGGCCATGCGGGCTTTGGCGTATTTGATGACGGTGGGTGTATCGCCCCCGCCCTGCTTGGTGAACGTCATCTTGCCGTCAGTGTAGACGGCGACACCAGGGGCCGTGTTGGCGTCGGGCGAGAGCTTCGGGAGTTCGGTGTTCGAGCCATCGGCGTTGACGACCACGGCGCGGGTATCCTCGAAGGCTACGCGGAAGGTGTCTCCGCTGCAGGAGAGGTTCATCGTGCCCATGCGCTGTTCCGGGGCGGACGTGGCTGGCGTGGGTTCGGCGGCGGGGGCAGGCACGGGCTGCGCAGCGGTGGACGGAGGCTCGGCCGAGGGCGTCGCAGGCGAAGGGGAGCACGCAGCAATGGAGAGACCTGCTATGATCATCATGGCCTGCAAACCAAGAATGGGGCGCATGTCTCTCTCCCTGAAATGTCTTCTGAAAATCCTGAGGTGGAACCTAGGCCAATGGGGCGTTCGGGCAATCCACACCTGATTAACCAACTATCGGCATCCTGTCTCCTGCGTAACAGAGTTCACGTCAAAGCAACCGGGGCCAGACGCAGTATCGGCAAAACGCCGGGGAGAACGACCATGTACTTCACACGCGCCTGCTTCTACGCCGCCGTCTGCGCTTACCTGATGCCCGTATCGGTGCTTGTCGCCGGGCTCAACTACGCCAACGCGAAAGCGCGCTAGGCCAGGCTGGCGAGCGCCTTTCCGGAACCGGCAACTCGATTGGGCTTTTTCTCATTGAGGAGAAGCCCATGACCACGATTTCCGAACAGTCCGACTGCGTCACGCTGATCAACGTCTTCACCGTCGCACCCGAGCAGCAAAAGCGGCTGATCGAGATGCTTGATCGCGGGACAGAAACCGTGATGCGCCGGCAGCCCGGCTTCGTCTCCGCCAACATCCACGCCAGCATGGACGGCCGCAAGGTCGCCAACTATGCGCAGTGGCGCTCGAAGGCGGACTTCGAGGCGATGCAGAAGAATCCGGAAGCCACAGCGCACATGAAAGAGATCGGCGCGATGGTGGAGAAATTCGAGCCGGCGCTCTACGAGGTGAAGTCGGTTTTCGAAAACTAGGGTTTCGGCTTCCAGCTATCGACATAGGCAGTGTTCTCCACGGCGACGGCCTCGCCGCCGACATCGAGCGGATCGCGGGTGTCGATCATGACGGCGTATTCGTCGGTCATGGGCTTGTCCTGCACCAGCATCTTCTTGAGCGCTTTCGGATGCGGGCCGTGCGTGAAGCCGCTGGGGTGGAACGTCATCATGCCGGCCTTGATATTGTCGCGGCTGAAGAAGTCTCCGGCGTGATAGAAGAGCACTTCATCGAAATCGTCGTTGTTGTGGAAGAACGGCACTTTCAGCGCACCGGGGTCGGTCTCGAACGGGCGCGGGCAGAAGGTGCAGACTACGAAACGGTCGCTCAGGAAGGTCGTGTGGACGGATGGCGGCAGGTGGTAGCGGTGCGAGGCGACGGGGCGGAGATCGCGGACATTGATCTTCACCGGCGCGAGATCGCCGTGCCAGCCGACCGCGTCTTGCGGGTTGTAGGGATAGGTGACGGTTGAGACCATGCCGCGCTTCTTCACCAGCACTTTCCAGTCGCCGGCCTTCTTCTGACGCGCGATGAAGGCGTCGTCGATGTGCGGACTCTCCAGCATGGCGGGATCGAAGAAAGCGTGCGGGCCGAGGAGGCCGCGATCCGGCAGCGTGAAGTGGGTGTTGGTGGCCTCGATGGTGAGGACGCGGAAGGCGCCGCCATCGAGCGCGAACATGGCGCCGCGAGGCATGTAGATGTAGTCGCCCGGCTCGACCGGGAGATGACCCCAGTCGGTGAAGAGATCGCCCGTCCCCTCATGGATAAAGAGCAGCGTGTCGCCATCGGCGTTGCGGGCCAGCGTGTTGTCCGGCGCAGAGGCGCGCCACATGCGCACTTCGGTGGCTTTGTTGGAGAGGATGACTGGCGCCTGCCACGGTGAGGCAACGCCGGCATCGAGCTTGGCGAGATCGAAAGCGCGCGGGCGGAGCGGGCCTTCGAAATTCGTCCAGCCAGTGGGCGGCTTGGGGTGATGGAAGAAAGCGGCGGGACCGAAGAAGCCCTCCTTAGACATCTCACGCTCGTACGTGCCCTCGGGCATGTCGGCGTGGGCTTGCTTCGAATGCTTGCCCTCGGCGCCTTTGACGGGGATCCATTTGCCTTTGGTCATTGGTCCTCTGCCTCCGTCTCGATCGAGCCGCTGGCGAAACAGTCGACACAGTCGCCATTTGCAAATCTCAGCTCGACGATGTTGTCGTGTTCAGGCCTCTCGCTCTCGCGGCTGATCCTGAGCACAAGACCGTCTGAAAAAGTCAGCAGGCACTCCACGCCCCAATCGACCCGGAGCAACCGCCGTCCAACGAATATCGGATCAACAAGGCTCTCGTCGCCGCCATCGAGCACGTCCTCGCTCGCAAGTACGACCTTGTCATCGATTTCTGCAACCCACGGATCACCGTGGATCAGAACTCTGATCCATCCGATTGTGACGGGACCTCTTTTCCCGATGAGTTTCCGCCTTTCACCAAAGTCCAGAAAGACGATCATCCCCATATCCACGCTGGCGCGCCAGCAAGCGCTATCGCCGAATTGTTCCTTGATCCGGTTGTTGAGCTCGGCCGTCTGACGCGCGGGATGATCAACAATCGTCAAGCCTGCCTCACCCTCGCTGAGATGCCTGTGCGCTGGATCGCGTTCCGGTAGCTGCCGAAAGCTGGCGCGCGCCAGCGTTTGTTCCGATACATTTCGCGCTGCTCGGGCGGATCAGCAAGAGCGCGTGGGACGGACGGATGACTTTCAGGAATGTCGGACGCCTTGCAATCCTGGCTGGCGTTCTCGCTGCGGCGGGAATCGCCGGGGCCGTGATCTTCTATCCGCACATGGAGCCAGCGACGCTGTCCTACAAGATCCGAGGCGTCGATGTGTCGGCGCACCAGGGGACGATCGACTGGCTGAAGCTGAAGGGGGATGGCGTGGCGTTTGCCTATATCAAGGCAAGCGAAGGAGGCGACTTCACCGATCCCGAATTCGCGACCAACTGGCGCGCCGCCGCCAAGGCGGGGGCGCCGCACGGGGCGTATCACTTTCTCACCCAGTGCCAGTCGGGCCTTGTACAGGCGCAGAACTTCATCCGCGCGGTTCCGGTTGAGCCGGATGCGCTGCCGCCGGTGGTGGATGCGGAGCATATGGGGCCGTGCACCAAGGGGCCGCAGGTGAAGGATATCGTTGCGGAGCTGACGGTGTTTCTCGACGAGGTCGAGCTGCACTATGGCAAGCGGCCGATCATCTACACGACGCAGGAATTCCACGACGCCTATCTCGTGGGGCTGTTCCCTGACGAGCGCTTCTGGATACGCAGCCTGTTCTTCGAGCCGGGGTTTCGCAAAGGCCAGTGGACGTTCTGGCAATATCACAACAAGGGACAGCGCGCGGGCATCCTGGGCCCCGTCGATCTCAACGCATTCGGCGGAACGCAGGCGGAGTTCGACGCGATGATGCAGTGACCGTGCGGAGGGCGGGCCGCTCACTGCTGTTTCGCCTCCGGCTGCTGGTCGGGGGCTGCGTCGTGGAAGGCCTTGATCTGGCGGAGCGCCGTGTCGATGCGCAGAAGGTTGGGGAATTGCTTGAGGTCGATCTGCGGATAGCGGCGGGCGTTGGTGACCTGAGGGACGAGGACGATGTCGGCCACGGTGGCGGAATTGCCGGCGCAGAAATTGCCGGTGGCGGGCAGCATCTGTTCGAGCACGCTGAAGCCGCGGACGATCCAGTGCTCGTACCAGGTTGCGATGGCATCGTCGTCTGCACCGAACTGCGAGCGCAGGCGGGCGAGCGTGGAGGTGTTGTTGAGGGGATGAATGTCGGCGACGACTTGGTCCTTCAGGTCGAGCACGTGGGCGCGGGTGGGGGGATCCTTGGGCAGGAGCGGCGGATCGGGGCGCGTCTGGTCGAGATAGTCGATCATCGCCATGGACTGGCCGATGCGGTGGCCGTCGATCTCGAGGATAGGCACGCGGCCGGAGGGGTGGCGCGCGAGATGCTCCGGCGAGTTGTTCTCGTTCTTGAGGAGGTGGACGCCGACCGTCTTGTAGCTGACACCCTTGAGGTTCAGCGCGATGCGCGTGCGGTAGGTCGCCGAGGAGCGCCAGTAGCCGTAGAGGATCGTGTCAGCCATGGCGCTCCCTTCCCGTGTCTTCAGCGTTCGTTCCGGCCGGGTTGGTATTTCGCGATCTCGGCACGGCTGACGACCATGTGGTGGACTTCATCTGGACCATCGGCGAAGCGGAGGTGGCGGACATCGGCGTAGAGTTCGGCCAAGGGCGTCCATTGCGAGATGCCGGTGGCGCCGTGGATCTGGATCGCCTCGTCGATGATGCGGCAGGTGATTTCCGGGATCATGGATTTGACCATGGAGACCCAGACGCGCGCTTCCTTGTTGCCCAGCACGTCCATCGCCTTGGCGGCTTTCAGCACCATCAGGCGCATCTGTTCGATATCATAGCGGGCGCGGGAGACGACTTCGGGGTTCTTGCCGAGCTTGATGAGCGGCTGGCCGAAGGCTTCGCGCGAGAGGCCGCGCTTGATCATCATTTCGAGCGCGGCTTCCGCCTTGCCGATGGTGCGCATGCAGTGGTGGATACGGCCCGGCCCGAGGCGGACCTGGCTGATCTCGAAGCCGCGGCCTTCGCCGAGCAGGATGTTCTCCTTCGGCACGCGGACATTGGTGAGCTTGATGTGCATGTGGCCGCGCGGGGCGTGATCGTCGCCGAAGACATGCATCGGCCCCATGATCTTTACCCCGGGCGTGTCCTTGGGCACGAGGATCTGAGACTGCTGAAGGTGCGAGGGCGCATTCGGGCTCGTCTTGACCATCACGATCATGATCTTGCAACGCGGATCGCCGGCGTTGGAGGCGAAGTATTTCTCGCCGTTGATCACCCACTCATTGCCCTCAAGCACGGCGGTGGTGGAGATGTTCTTGGCGTCGGACGAGGCGACGTTCGGCTCGGTCATCACATAGGCGGAGCGGATCTCGCCGTTGAGCAGGGGCTCGAGCCATTTCTTCTTTTGCTCGGGCGTGCCCACGCGTTCGAGCACTTCCATGTTGCCGGTGTCTGGCGCGGAGCAGTTGAGGGTTTCGGACGCCAGCGGCTGCTTGCCGAGTTCGGCGGCGATGTAGGCGTAGTCGAGGTTGGAGAGGCCTTCGCCCGTTTCGGCGTTGGGCAGGAAGAAGTTCCAGAGGCCGGCGGCCTTGGCTTTCTTCTTAGCGCCGTCCAGCAGCTCCAGCTGACGCGGGTGCCAGCTCCAGCGGTCGGTTTTCTCGCGGTCCGCGGCCTCGAATTCTTCCATGATCGGCGCGACGTTTTCGACGATATGCTTCTTCACCGCCTCGAAAAGCGGGAGCGCCTTGCTGGACATGCGCAGGTCGTTGAGTTCGTTCTGGGCGTCGGCGGCGTTCATTTCATGCTCCATTTGCGCAGCCACCTTATTGCGTCGCGCCAGAAAGGAAACAGGGGTCGCCTTGCGCATGGCCCTTGCTCAGGCAGCCCTGGCCCATGTCGCGTTCGCAATGCCATTCACCACGCCTGCCATGCGGTCGATTTGGCGGTCCGGCATTCGCGGCGAAAGCGGCAGATAGACCACGTTCTCGATGAGGCGCGTGGCGTTCGGCGCCTCACCGATTGCACGCATGCTGGTGGCGCCGCGTGTGGCGTCGAAGCCGGCAGAGCGGAGGCGTTTGATGACTTCGAGCGGATTCTCGACAAGGATCGGATAGAACCAGTAGGCGTGCGCGTCCGCTTTTGATCCGGGCGTGAACACATCCGTGCGCAGGGCGTTGCGAAGGCGGGCCGCAGCGCCGCGGCGCCAGGCGCTGTCCGGCGGCGAGGACAGGCGGCGCGCCATCAGGGCGAGCAGCCGGGGCGACGGGCGCTTCATGATCTGTTCGATCAGGTCGCCGGGGGCAAAACCTCGTGCGGCGGAGCCTATGATTTTCTCGGCGTCCTTTCCCGACATGCGCAGCACGCCGAGCAGCAAGGCATAGAGGTGGGGCCGGGACAGCAGCTTGAACGCCATCATCTTGCGGGCGCGGCGCGAGACGGCGGCGTTATCCTGCAGCGGCCAGTTGGCGAGTTCGGCGCGGACTTTGGCGTAAAGCTCCGGCGCACGGACGCGCATCACGGCGCCGCCGAGCGCGGTGGCGGGCTTGATCGGGCCGAAGCTGAAAAGGGAGATGTCTGCCTCGCTCGAACCATGCCAGGTGGCGCCGTCATAGGCCTGAGCGCAGTCCTCGACGAGGAGGACGTTCCTTGCGCGGCAGATATTCGAGACAGGCTCAAGACTTGTGCGCGAGCCGTAGAGGTGGGCGTGGAGATAGAGGATCGTCCTGTCGGTGATCAGGCCGCGGACAGCCTCCGGCGAAGGCGCGAGCGTTTCGAGATCGATATCGGCGGCGACGGGAACAAGGCCGTTGGCGAGCACGATGTCGGCCATATTCTCGATATTGACCGCGCTCATGATGATCTCGGCGCCGCGTGGAGGCTTCAACGCCTGGAGCAGAGCGAGGAAAGCTGTGCGCACCGAAAGGGCGGCGATGCAGGGATGGTTCGGGAAGGCGTTGTGGATTGCGTGCTCGCTGACTTCCGGTGGCGGCGCCTTGCCCGCGAGCGCAAACGACAAGTCGTCCCAGCCTATGTCGATCTCCAGCCGGGGATAGACCTTGAGGGGCATCCCCTCCTCCCTCAGGCCATGCGGCCGTGCAGGGAGGCGTATTCGCCCATCAGCATTCCGTACTGGTCGAGGGGCGGATACCCGTCGAAGCTGTACTGCGAGCCTGTCTGCGCCCAGGGAAGCTTCTCGCTGACGAAAGTCTCGACGAAGGGTGTGGACCAGTCTTCCACGCCGAACATGGTAGGCCGCACATTGACGGCCATATCGAACCCGGCGGGCTTGGTGAACAGCCAGTTCAGGCAGTTGGGGCAGTAGAAATACTGCGATGTCCCGTGCAGCGCGCCGACCTGGGGCTCACCGGAGATGACCTCGAAGCCCGGCGTGGGGATCATCGCTGTGAGCGAGAAGGCGCTGGCCGAGAGTTTCTGGCAGCCCTTGCAGTGGCACGCCATGACCATGACGGGCGGCACGCTGATGCGCATGCGCACCTGGCCGCACATGCACGAGCCTTCGACGGGGAGATCGGTCATCAGGAAACCTCTTGCAGCAGCGGCAGGCCCAGCATGATGAGGCGAACCCCAAGCACAACGCAGACGCCGATTGTTAGCACAATGCCGAGCACGCGCGGCAGGTTCGATGTGTTCTTCATCGACAGGCCGATCGCGTGGAGAAGGCGGCCGGCAATGAAGATGCCTGCGTAGATTTCCGCGGTCTGCCGCCCTCCGCCGATCAGCTCGAACAGCGTGAGCGTAATGAGGAAGATTGCTGCGTTCTCGGTGAAGTTGCCGTGACGGCGCGTCGCGCGCAGGACATCGGCGCTGCCGCCATCGCCGAGCGATTGCTTGTCGCGCCGGCGAACGAACGAAACGCCGAGGAGCAGCGCCATCTGGAGAATGATGAGGACGCCGGCGGTTACCGCCGAGACAATTGGCGCGACAAGTGACGGCATGAATCAGCTCCGCTGGGCGCTAGGCTTTCGCTTCTAGCACGCCCCGCCGGATCTGGTCTGCCTCAATACTCTCGAACAATGCGCGGAAATTCCCCTCGCCGAAACCTTCATTGCCCTTGCGCTGAATGAGTTCGAAGAAGATCGGGCCGATCTGGTTGGCGGTGAAGATTTGAAGGAGCAGGCCCTGCCCCTTGGTCGGCGCGCCGTCGATGAGGATGTGGTTCTTCTGCAGGCGATCAACGTCCTCGCCGTGATTGCCGAGGCGCTGGCCGATGCCTTCGAAATAGGTGTCGGGCGCGGTCTGGAACGGAATGCCGCGTTTGCGGAGCGCTTCGACGCTGGCGTAGATATCATCCGTGCCGAGCGCGATGTGCTGGATGCCTTCCCCGCCATAGTCCTTGAGGAATTCCTCGATCTGGCTCTTGTCGTCGCGCGACTCGTTCAGCGGGATGCGGATCTTGCCGCATGGGCTGGTCATCGCCTTGGAGACGAGGCCGGTCTGCTTGCCCTCGATGTCGAAGTAGCGGATCTCGCGAAAGTTGAAGATCTTCTCGTAGTAGTCGGCCCACTTCGCCATGTTGCCGCGGTGCAGGTTGTGAGTGAGGTGGTCGAGGTAGGTGAGGCCGACGGAGTTCTTCTTCTCGTCGGCGCCGGGGATCGGCACGAAGTCGATGTCGTAGATGCCGTGCGCGCCATAGCGGTCTACCAGATAGATGTAGGCGCCGCCGATAGCCTGGATGGCGGGGATGTTGAGCTCCATCGGACCGACATGGCTGAAGGCAGGCTCGGCGCCGCGCTTTAGCGCTTCGGCATAGGCCTTGGCCGCGTCCTTCACGCGGAAGGCCATGGCGTTGGCGCCGGCGCCATGCACGCCGCGGAAGGCTGCGGGCTGGCCCGAGGGCTCCATGTTGAGGATGAAGTTGATGTCGCCCTGCTTGAAGCGGATGACATTCTTGGAGCGGTGGCGCGAGACCGCGGTGAAGCCGAGGCTTTCGAACAGGGCGCCGAGCTTCATGGGATCGGGCGAGGTGTATTCGACGAACTCGAAGCCGTCGGTGCCGAGCGGGTTGTCGTACAGATCAGGCATCAGAATCTCCGGTGCTGACCAGAGATATATGCCTCTGCGGAGGGGATAAGTAGCGGGGCTGGAGCCCGGCCCGCATCAAACTTTGGAAGGCTTGTGCGCCGCAGCGTGGGTTTGGCTGGATTCTATGCACAATTCTACGCGTCGCTGCGGGCCCTGAGCGCCCGCCAGCCGGAGGCGACGAGGTGCCAGCCGACATAGAGCAGGAGGCCGGCCGAGGCGGCGAACATTGCCTGCATCGCGCCGTTCTCGGCGCCGATCGCGTGGCCGAGGGCCCAGCCGAGCGGCGTCGTCAGCGAGGACGCGACCACGGCGACACCGGCGGCTTTCCAGGGTTTGAGACCCGCTTGCAAAGCCAGCATCATCGCGACCACGCCCTCGGGCGCCTCGTGCGTGATGAGGCCGAGGGAAGCGAGCATGCCATAGCCGTCCTCATGGCCGATGACGGCGTTGTAGACGGCCCCGTCGAGCATGGAATGCAGGGCCAGCACGGCAACGCCCAGCCAGGCGCCGGCGCGGATCGTCTGCGGCGCGGGATCGGATCTCGTGCGGAAAATGACTTCGAGCAGGATGCCTGCCCCTGCCCCCACAAATAGGAAGATGCGCTCGGCGCCGCTGCTGGCGAACGCTTCGGGCGCAAGGTGGAACACAGCTACAGCGAGGATGACGATGCCGCCCGCCATGCCGACGATGTCGGTCACGCGGCGCGCCATCGACGCCGCCAGCATGGCGAAGGCCACACCGGCGATGGAGAGCGCCGCAGCGCTGAAAACAATGGCCGCCTCTGAGCCCGAC
>DASYKO010000241.1:0-2928 GCA_035995285.1 Hyphomonadaceae bacterium
TTCCCGGACTTTCGCGTTCAACATCACACACCACCATCGTTTGTTTTTATGTTCTGCCGATTTGCTCGGCTTATGGTGGAAGCTACACGAGCATAGCTAAGCAATCGCTAAGTCGAACGAGTTTGATGCAATTTTCAGATGGTATTCGTTGAAGCTGTATTTGTTTTTTATTGTAACTGCGAAGTAAATGTCCGTGTACGGATTCGATCGATCGCCCTCCGCCGGGCAGCGATCGCGAAGCGCCGAATTAGGCATCGCAGGACGCGGGATTAAACCTTCGACACAGAGCTCGCGATGGCCTGCTCGCTGCATCACTGAGTTCGGGTCGTGGGAACGGACAGCCTGGAGGAGAGGATGTTCACCCTAAAATATTCCGCAGCCAGGCTGCTTGGCGCGCCAGTGATCGCAATTGGCGCCGTGCTCGCGATGAGCGGATTCAATGCGGTTAGTCTCGCACATGTTGGCCGAGAGGCCGGCGAGACCGGCTTCTATTGGGACGACCTTCTCAACATGGGGTCCGCAGCCATGGTGCTTGGCTGGATGGGCGTGTCCGGGGGCATGTTCCTCGTGCTGGCCGGCCTTGCCATGGTTATCAGGCCGACGCGCGTGAGCGCGGATGAGAGCGGTATCCAGATCATCTCGCCCTTCTCTCGCGCCCACTATCTGTGGGAAGACATTTCCGGCTTCGAGAAGGCCGGCTGGACGAGCCTGCGCATTCTCCTGACGCCGACGGCCCTGAAGCTGCTTGGCACAAGCGATCCCCACATGCCGCGGCCGCCGTGGCGGCTGGAGGCGGATTTGCTCAACCGCCTGCGCGCGGCCAAGGGCTCGCCGACGGTCGTTGCCCTCCGCTAAGGCTCGAACGTCAACTCGCCCTCTTCCAGCGGCGCAAATACGTCTTCCAGCATCTGTTCGCTGACGCCAGCAAGCGTCGGCGGATCCCACTGGGGCTTGTTGTCCTTGTCGACGATCACGGCGCGCACGCCTTCCAGGAAGTCGTGGCTCTGCACTTGCCTGCAGCCGATGCGGAATTCCATCCGCATATTGTCCTCGAAGGTCGGCATCTGCAGGCCGAGCGACAGCTGGCGGTGGGTGACTTTCAGTGTGCGCGGGGATTTGGTGCGCAGCGTGGCCAGCTGATTGAAGGCCCAATCGCCCTCTTCTCCTTCCAGCGCAAGGAAGATGTCCTCGACGCCAGGCTTCCAGAAACAGCGCTGGATCGCCTCGCGGTGCTTGTCGAACGATGCCGTCTCGTCCCAGTCCATGGCGTCCAGCAGGTCGAGTTCGCCATTGCAGACGGATGTCTTCAGCGCCGGGAGCACCGCGGATTCCGCATAGTGCGTGGCGACGCCGGCGGCGCAGACATCGCCGCCCTTGAGCCGCTCCCCCGTCAGCGCCAGCCACATGCCGAGCGGCGGGCCGAGCCGCGGCAAGAACCAGCCGCCGCCGACATCGGGGAACAGGCCAATGCCGGTTTCAGGCATGGCGAATGTCGTGCGCTCGGTCGCCACGCGATGCGAGCCGTGCACGCTGATCCCCACGCCGCCGCCCATCGTGACGCCGTCTATGAAGGCGACGTAGGGCTTGGGATAGTTCTTGATGCGTGTGTTGAGCCGGTATTCGGCCCGGAAGAACGCCTGTGCCGCCGATCCATCCGCCGCGCCGCTCTCGGCCAGCATGCGGATATCCCCGCCGGCGCAGAAGCCGCGCGTGCCCTCGGCATGATCGACCACCACGAGTTCGATCTCGTCATCATGCGCCCACGCCTTCAGCGCGGCGTCCATCGTGAGGCACATCTCTTCGTTCAGCGCATGCAGCGCCTGCGGCCGGTTCAGCGTGATCCGCCCTGCGACGCCTTCGCGGTGGATGATGACTTCGGACATTCGACCCCTCGATCTGCCCTCACGCCCTAGCCGAACCTGCGGCGATTGTCATTCAGGCGGCAGGCGGCCTCGTATGCGTCTGCGCTGCGGCCCGCCGCGCCAGCTTCAGGCGAAGCGCGCGGATACGCCAGATGGCAGCGAGCCGGATGAAGCCGACCTGATCGTCGCGATCCGCGGTATGGGCCGCGACCGTACAGTTCTCGGCCTTGAGGAGGCAATCCGCGATCTTGTCCATGTGAGGGGAATGCGGCCATGCTTCGGCTGTTCCGGCGCCGGCCCGCGGTATCGGCTAATATGCGCGGGAACCTTTCCGACGGTGTGCCAGATGGGGGCAAGTGACCCCGCCCCCGTGAGTCGGCGGCAGCGATTCCCCTTACCGAGTTCTGAATCGTCATGCGAATAGACCGAATCCCAACCGTCATAGAATCGGGTAATCAATACTCACCGTGGCCAGAAGGCGGGTCGCGGTGCGACTGCGATAGGCGAGGCCAAGAGCCTGGCTCCCGTGGTTCGCTCGCGCCCCGTCCGCCACGAAGTGGCAGATGCTTGCCAAGTCCCGGGAAAAGTCCGGGCCGTGCTCTAAGCGTTCGACAGCAACCTTTATCGGGAAGCGGGCCATGCATTGGCACACCGTTCGATATGACGCGCGCGCGGGCCGCGTCGAAATCTACCGCCACGCGGACGACCAGTTCGAGGGGGAGCCCGTGATCCTCATCGACGAAAAGCTCGACAAGTTCGGCAAGTCTCCAGAATCCGCCGAACAGATGGCGGCCTGGCTGGGCCGCATTCTGCTGGTGGACAATCCGGCAGTGAGGAAAGAGCTGGGGCTGAGGTGAGCGCATTGCGGGCTTGAGACATGAGAAGGCGCCCTCGCTGATGCTTCAGCAAGGCGCAGGTTGTGTCGAGCCGGGCGCGATGCCCGTAGGGTGCATGCAGGCCGGAGGCCGGAATGCACCGTGGCGCGGCGAGCGCCATCAGCGCGTGGGGCGAGATGGTGCATTGCGCTGCGCTTCATGCACCCTACGGGTGGGGCGCGTGCGTTGGG
>DASYKO010000242.1:0-10278 GCA_035995285.1 Hyphomonadaceae bacterium
AGGGGCGCAGCCTAAGCTTCGTCCAGAGGAGCGGCAACGCTGTGCGTCCCGGCAGACTCAATCGTCGCGGATCGTGCGTTCCTTGCGCTCGTGGCGTTCCTGCGCCTCGAGGCAGAGAGTGGCGATCGGGCGGGCCTCGAGGCGCTTCACGCCGATCGGCTCGCCGGTCTCTTCGCAGAAGCCGTATTCGCCCAGCTCGATCCGGCGCAGGGCCGCATCGATCTTGGAGACGAGCTTGCGCTCGCGGTCGCGCGTGCGCAGTTCGAGCGCGCGGTCGGCTTCGGAAGAAGCGCGGTCCACGAGGTCCGGAATCGGGGCCACGTTTTCCTGCATGCCTGAAATCGTGTCGCGGTTGCCCTGGAGGATCTCGTCCTTCCAGGCCTGCAATTTCTCTTTGAAATACTTGAGCTGCTTCTTGCCCATGTAGGGCTCGTTCTCGGTCGGCTTATAGGTTGCCGTCTTGGAACTCATATGCGTTCGCTCCCTGGCCCGCGTCCCCGTCGGCGCGCCTCAGATGGGGCGCGTCTATAGCCGAGGCAATGGCTGGCGTCCACGTGCCAGATCAGGACTCGGCCTTTGTTTTCAGTGCACATTTTAGACCTGCTGCATGACAACGCAGCGAAGGTGTGAGCATCGGCTCGCAAATTCCCTAGCGACAGTGCGGCAACAATATCCGCAGGCGGGGATGCCGCGGCGCGGCAAAATCCTTCAGGCGACTTTCGCGGCCTGTTCGAGCTTGGCGGCCTCGACCGCGGCGCGCACCTCGGCCCAGTTGAGCGTCTCGTCGAGACCCTGGTCGCCGGTCATCTCGCGCTGTTCGGAAAGGGCGCTGTTGAGGAGGCGGAGATGGCCTTGGGTGGGGCCATTACCCAGGACAGCAAGCTGAAGACGGTCGAGCGCATCGAGGATGCGGCGGCCCTTGCGCAGGGCGCGCTGGCGCGCCTCCGGCCCGCCGACGCCCTGGAGTGCAAAGAGAGCCGATACGCCGGTGACGCCCGATGCAGCCCCTGCCCCGGCGACGGGCGCACGGGCGGCGACGCCGCCGTCGGGCATGATCACGCGGAAGCCATCCGCGGCGGGTTTTGCCCCGCCCGATCCGGCAGCCGAACCTGTGCTGGAGGTCGATGAGACCTTCATAGGGATGAGACTCCTCGGTCCCACCCTTCGCCGCATCGGTTAATGCCGGCTTAAGGAAACTTTACGGATAGGCCCGCCGCTTAAGCCTTTCTTTCGGTTTGGAGGCGAGGGTCGGTTCAAACGCTGCGGCCAGAACGGTCGGACATTCCCTGTCTCCGGTTCCGGATTCCCATGCGCGTGCTCAGCACCAACCCCGCCCGTATTCTCGTCCGTGTCCTCGCGGTGCTCGCTGCGGCGATGGCGATGGTGACGCCGGCCGGCGCCGGCACGCGGCTGAAGGACATCCTCGACGTCGAAGGCGTGCGCGACAACCAGCTGCTCGGCTATGGCGTCGTCACCGGTCTCAATGGCACGGGCGATAGCCTGCGCAACTGCGCCTTCACCAAGCAGAGCCTCGAATCCATGATGGAGCGGCTGGGCATCAACACCCGCAACTCCACGCTGAATACCGCCAACGCCGCCGCCGTGATGGTGACGGCCAACCTTCCGCCCTTCGCCACATCCGGCAGCCGCATCGACATTACCGTGTCGGCGCTGTGCGACAGCGACAGCCTCGAGGGCGGCGTGTTGCTGGCGACACCGCTTTCGGCGGCGAACGGCCAAGTCTATGCGCTGGCGCAGGGCTCGGTGGCCATCGGCGGGTTCACGGCCAGCGGCAATTCCGGCACCGCCCTCACCCGCAACATCCCGACGACGGGCCGCATTCCCAACGGAGCGACGATCGAGCGCGAGAACCGCTACGACCTCGCCGGCCAGAGCGAGCTGCGCCTGTCGCTGCGCAATCCCGACTTCACCACGGCGACGCGCGTCGCCACGGCTATCAATGCCTTCGTAGGCTCCAACGCCGCTGCTGCAACCGATCCCGCAACCGTACGCCTGCGCCGCCCGCCGGGCTCGCGCGACATGGCGAGCCTGCTCTCAGAGATCGAACTCATCGAGATCGAGCCCGACCAGCCCGCCCGGATCATCATCAACGAGGTGACCGGCGTCATTGTCATGGGCGAGAATGTGCGCGTCTCGCAGGTTGCGATCGCGCAGGGCAACCTCACCATCCATGTGCAGGAAGACCCCGGCGTCGCCATGCCGAACTCCTTCACCAGCGCCAAGCCGGTGGTAGTGCCGCAGTCGAATATCAGCGTGACCGAAGACAATGCGGACCTGGCCGTGATGGGCGGAAACGGCGTGCCGCTGCGCGAGCTGGTGACCGGCCTCAATGCGCTCGGTGTTTCTCCCCGCGACCTCATCTCCATCCTTCAGGCGCTGAAAGCCTCCGGCGCGCTGCAGGCCGAAATCGAGATCATGTAATGGTCGATGTGACGCTGCCTCAGGTTCCGGCCGACACGCACCAATCCGCCGTGCCCAGCATTGCCGGCGTGAAGACGCGCCAGCAGGCCGAGGCGGTGGCTGAACAGTTCGAGCGCATGTTCGTCTCGGAAATGCTCAAGCCCATGTTCGAGGGCATCAAGACGGACGGGATGTTCGGCGGCGGCAATGCCGAGGACACGTTCCGGCCCATGCTGCTGGATCAATACGCCGACGGCGTCGCCAAGAGCGGCGGGGTCGGCATCAAGGATGCGGTGCTGAAGGAAATCCTCAGGATGCAGGGGCTCGAATGACCATCACCCCGCACGAGCGTGCAGAGCAGCTGCTCGCCATGACAAAGCGCCTCACCGCGCTGGTGCAGGCCGAGATCAAGGCGCTCGAATCGCGCCGGCTCGATGGCGCTTCGACCGACTGGGACGAGAAGGAGCGGTTGGCCCACGCCTGGCGGCTCGAGGTCGCGGCCATCAAGGCGAACCCCGCCGCCCTCGAAGGCGTGACCGATGATCGCAAGGCGGAACTCAGATCGGCAGCGAAAGAGCTTGAGGAGACACTCGACCGGCATGCCCGTTCGCTTGCTGCAATGAAGCATGTGACTGAGGGGCTGGTCCGCTCCATCGCGGCCGAAATTGCCTCTGCCAGAGCAGCTCCCGCAGGCTATGGCCGCTCGGGCGGTGTCTCGCACCAGCCTTCGAAAGCCGCCTCCGGGCTGGCTGTGGACGCAAAGGCCTGACCTCTCCTGACCTCTGGGAAAGGCATCCCGGCGGGGTTAATTTCACCCGCTGCGGCATTCAGGATGTGATATTTTTAGGAAATCGGGCGCCTTGCCTACTTGATCCATTTGCCTGCCCGGTAAACAAATAGACCCAAGGCGGGGGCGCGCCTTGTGACATGGCTGCGGGGAGCAGTGGTGTTGCACATTAGAATACGGATGCGGGCTCAATGAATCGACGCCGGAAGCGCCGACTGCCGTTCGCGGCATACGCAGCCCTCATCTTCAACGCGGCCCTGTGCGCGTCACCCTTCATTGCTGCACGCGTGATCTCCAGCGCCTATGGCGAGAAGCGCGAAGCGTTCGAGGCAAAGTCCGAAGACCTGTCCGCAACCCGCGCCGCCATGGACATCCGCTTCCAGCGCCTTGCCCAGAATGGCGGGGCCGAGCCGCGCGAGGTGTGGGCCAACTATGTCCGCGAGGGCCTCGAGGACGGCGACATGACCCGGGTCAACGGGTTCATGCTGGCGGCGCCTGCGATGCTGGGGCCCGAGGATGGGGCAGCGCTGCGCGAGCGCATCAAGGTTTCCGACCAGACGGGCGACGCCGCCCTGATCCAGGCCGCCAAGGGTTACCTGCCCGAGGACCTGCAGGACGATTACGACCGCCGCTCGGCCTCGATCCTGTCGCTGTTCAACGCCAGCGCCCCGGCGGCGACGGTTGAAGCGGCCCAGACAGCAAGCAAGAACGGCAAGGCGCCGGCAGCAGCCGCGACCGCTGATGCCAAGACTGCCGCCAAGAAGGGCGCCGCGTCGGCCAAGGCGGACCCCAAGACCGTGGCCGTCGCAGCGAAGCAGGCCCCGGTCGAGACGACGGCGCAGCTGGCGAGCCAGCCGGAAGAAGTTCGCAATGTGGACCAGGAAGCCCCGGCGCGCTTCTCGATCCTGGGCAATATGCGTGACCTGGCTCAGGCGGCATCGCGCTGGACCAAGGAAGGCAAGACCGACGAGTTCGTCTTCGTTTTCGCCGGCATCGGCCTTGTGCTGGCGGATGAGGAAGCCCGCGAAGGCGCCTCGATCGTCCTCTCGGCCCGCCGCGCCCAGCGGCTCGACCAGGATTTCGGCGACTACCTGCAGCGCAAGCTGTTCGCCGCCGCCCCGCCCGAGAAGATCAAGCGCCTGGTGGAGGGCGAGCTTCAGACCAACCAGTATGCGCTTTCCGCCCGCGGCGAGGAGATCCTCGAGAACGTGTTCAAGTCGAGCGTCGACCGCGTCGCTCTCGAATCCCTGCTGCAGGACCTGCGCATCCTGCGCGACATCGCCCGCGATACCTCGCCGGCTTCGGCTGTCGCCATCCTCTCGAAAGTGAAGGACGGGGCCGACCTGCAGCGCGCCAAGCTCGTCGCCCAGGCGGGCGGAGACCGGGCCGTGCCGCTGGCGCTCTATGACGGCGAGCACCTGCTGGACACCGCCAGCATCGCCGTGACGTGGAACAATGCGCTGAAGCTGCAGATGGCTGGCCTCATCGCCTGCCTCGCCCTGCTCGGCTTCCTCGCGATGACGACGTTCTGGAAGTCGATGACACGCGATCGTCCGAAGAAACGCTCGGCCGTCTACGCCATGATGGAAGAACCGGCGCGCTAGGACCTTCTGCAGAACCGATCAATGAGCGGCCCTGGAGGAAACTCCGGGGCCGTTTGCTTTCGGGCGTCACGGCGCCCTCAATGGCATGGCCGTTGCTGCGATATCTCCTGTCTGGGGAATGGGGACGCAAATGGCAAAACAGTTCAATCCGCGCACGATCTGGCTGACGCTCAGGAGCGACCTGAAGGCGGGTCAGAGTTTCCAGACATGGTCCAACACCGGCCGGGCGCAGGGCGTGCGCTTCTCCATTGTCGACATCGACGCGCGGGAGATCGTCATCAAGCGTGAGAATGACGGCAAGACCTACAAGAACTTTCGCGCCAGTGTCGAAGGCATGGCTGAGGTCTGGGACGACTATCTGGCCGGCTCATACCCGCGCAGCGACATGGGGAAGTTCACCTTCGCCTCGTCCTATGTGCTCGGAATTTTCGCATCACGCGCCGGGCTTGCCTGAACACGGCAGCTGAACGTCAGCCCTGGCCCACGACCTTCAGGCCGAAGGCGCCGATAATGCCGACGACCATCATCTGCACAGCCAGCGCGCACAGGATGACGCCGAAGATGCGCGTGATGGCGCCGGCGATCTGGTCGCCCATCACCTTCAGCAGCGGACCGGCGGCCAGGAACATCAGGCAGGCAAGCACCAGGTTGGCGCCGATGGCGAAGGAGACGATGCCGATGCCGACCGGATCTCCGCCGGCATTCTGCATGTAGAGCATGGCCGTCGCGATGGAGCCGGGGCCGGCGATCATCGGAATAGCCAGCGGGAAGACCGACACGTCGTCGAGGCGGCCTGCCGCCTCTTCGTCTGCGAGCACCTGGTCGGCGCGGGTCTTCTGCCGCGCCTGGCGCTTCTCGAACACCATCTCCAGCGCAATGAGGAACAGGAGCGCGCCGCCGGCGACGCGGAAGGCATCGAGAGAGATGCCGAGGGCGTGCAGGAGCCAGGTTCCGGCGAAGGCGAAGAAGAACAGGATCAGGGCGGCGACGAAGGTCGACTTGATCGCCATCTTGCGCGCATAGGCTGCCCCGCCCGGCACGGTGAGCGAGGCGAAGATGGGAGCGACGCCCGGGGCATCGATCAGCACGAAGAAGGTGACGAAGGCGGCGATCGCCTGTTCGATCTGGATGTCACTCAGCATGGCCGCGAGCGCATCAGCGGAAGAGCGACAGCAGGGCCTGCGGCGTCGAGTTGGCGATGCCGACGGACTGGGCGGAGAGTTGCTGCTTGACCTGCAGCGCCTGGATCAGCGCGCTTTCGGCGGCCAGATCAGTATCGACCATCCGGCCGACGCCAGCGGCAAGAGCATCGGCAAGCTTGCCGACAAAGCCCTTCTGCGCCTCGATGCGCTTGTTCTCGGCCACCATCTCGGAGAGCTGGTCGCCGATATTGTGGATCGATTGCTCCAGCGCCGCCTTGGTCTGGAGGGCGTTGGTGGGGCTCATCAGGTCGTGGGTTCCGGGGGTAAGGGTGATCACCTGCCCACCCGGAAGGAAGTTGCGGCCCTTGAGGGAGACCGAGGCGTTGGCCTCGCTGTCGGCGATGAAGCTGATGCCGAGGGGCTTGGAGCCGTCGAGGATGTTGGAATCGTCGAACGAGGCGTTGCGGATGAAGTTCGACAGCTGCGCCATCTGCGACTGGTATTGGGTCTCGTAGGCGTCGCGCTGTTCCGGGCTGAGGTCGACACCCACGGCGCCGCCGACGGTCTTGGCCATTTCGGTGAGCAGTTTCGAGATCTGTTCGCCGGCGACGATCGCGGTGTCAGAGATCGATTCAGCTCGCGAGAGACTCATGGTGACGGAGGAGAGCGAGCCGGACTGCGCCTTCATCAAGGAGGCTGCGTGATAGGCGGTGACGTCTTCGCGGGCGGTCGAGACGCGCAGGCCCGAGGACAGGCGGCCTTCGGCGGAACCAAGATCCTTTGTCGAGGATTGCAGGTAGCGCAGGGCGTCGAGGACGCCGGTCGAGTTGTTGATGGCTCCTGCCATGACCGTCTCCGCCGCAATCCGCGTGGGACGACTCGTATGGTCAACGAATCGTCAATGAGGGGTCAGTCTTCGTTAGGGATGGTTAACGGAGTGTTGCAGGGGTTAGGAGCCCTACCCCGGAAACGGTTCGGCCGCCCGCGTGCTGAAGCGCGGACGGCCTTGACCGGTCTTGGTTTTTCGCCCGTTGCTTGCGCTTCCGGGCGTAGTTCTTAGCCGCGGAACAGCGACAGGATGACCTGCGGCGACTGGTTGGCGATCGAGAGGGCCTGGGCGCCCAGCTGCTGCTTGATCTGCAGCGACTGGAGGCGGGCGCTTTCTTTAGCGAGGTCGGCGTCGACGAGGTTGCCGATCCCCTTCTCGACGGTGTCGGAGAGGCTCGAGAGGAAGTTGCGCTGCACTTCGAGCGCCTTGGCCTGCGAGCCCATGGTGGCAAGCTGCAGGTTGAGCGTCGTGAGCGCGGTGTCGATGTTGCCGACCGCCGTGAGGGCCGCGCCCGTGGTCGAGAGCAGGTTCGACGCGGACGAGACGGTGGCGAGGGCGCCTGCGCCGCCGATCGTGAAGTCGCGGTTGGTGATGACCGTGGTGACCGAGGCGCCGACTGTGGCGGCGGCCGCAACGCCCTGGCCGAGCCATGCGCGGGCCGTACCACCGGCCGCAACACCGACGCCAAGCTCGTTCGTGGTGATCACGGCTTCGGCCGAGTTGTAGGTGAACTGGCCGGTCGAGCCGTTATAGGCTGCGGTGACGCGGCCGCCGGTCTGCGTGGAGACCTGGTCGAGGTATTGCTGGACGGTCGTCGTCGCGGTGATGTCGACGGTGCCGATCTGGACGCCGTTGAGCGTGAAGACCGTGTCGTCAAGGGCGGTGACACCGCCGTTGCCGACCATGTAGGCGGAGAGGCCGGGGGCCAGACCCGCAGTGGTCGTCGAGGCAACCTGGCGGCCCGTGGTGGCCGAGGCGATGTCGGACATGATCACCGAGAGGTTGGACCCGCCGGCGGCCACGAGGTTGAGGCCGTTGAAGGTCGCCGAGTTGGCGATCTGGTCGACCTGGTTGCGCAGCGAGTCGAAGTCTGCCTGCAGGGCGGCGCGCTGTTCGGTGGACAAGTCGGCGGCCTGGGCGGCGACGGCCTTGGCCTTCATCTCTTTGAGGATCTTGCCGATCGAATCGCCGGCGGAGAGGGCGACGTCGAGGGCGGAGGATGCCCGGTCGATGCCGTCGTTCACGGCGGACAGGGAGGCAACGCGGGTGCGCTGGCCTTCGGCGATGGCGAAGACGGCGCCGTTGTCCTTGGCGCTGGCCACCTTGAAGCCAGTGTTGATGCGGTTCTGCACATCCTCAAGGTCGTTGTTCGTGAGGTTCAGGTTCTGAAGCGCGACCATCGCGCTGTAGTTGGTGTTGACGCTCAGCATCGGATCAGCTCCGTCAGTTTTACGCCCAATGCGGGCGCCGGTCGGGACCAGCGTTACAAGCCCCGTGCCAGCCGGGTTTGGTTAACGGAAACCACGAAAACCCCAGTGGCGGCGGGCGATCGAGGGTTAACGGCGGGGGCGGGCGGTTATGGTTACCTAGGCAGTAAGGTCTCAGGCAGGCAGGTTTTGCCGGGCCAAAGCGTGCCTGCGGGGGGTGCAATGGGTTTGGGCGGGTGGCCCTGCCCGGCTGGCTCGCGGGCGCGTGGTGGCGGCTCCGGAAGCTGGGCTTCGGAGCGATGTCAAACAGCGGGGTGGCTGGCGCTTAGTTAGGTGCGCGGGCCTGAGTTGTTTCCGCACAAACCCAACCACGAGTCATTCTCGGGCTTGTCCCGAGAATCTCTGTTGGAAGGTCGTGGGGGTTCGATGGAGTTCCTCCGCTGGGAGAACCGAGATCCTCGGGACAGGCCCGAGCATGACTCGTTGAGAGAGCGCGAAGGACGCCCTCGTGGTTCGACGGGCGCGTGGCTATCGCCACGCTGCTCACCATGAGGGCTTCGATAGGCTGGCTGCTTGCGGCAGCGGGTGCGGGGTCCTGATGTTGGTCGAGGACGGGCATCGCTTCACGCACCGGCTCACAGTCGCCGTCACACTCGGCAGCTGGAGTCTGGTTGCGGGAGGCAAACCGTCTCGCGACGAAAGACACGAGCATCGCAAGGCCGCGCAGCAGCGCATTGATCCAGCGATCAAGCGGCGAAGGGGTTCCGAGTCCAGTTTGCGTGGCTTTGTGCCGTGTCATGGGCAGCATTATCACCCAGGTTTTTCGACACACAGTTTGAAAACCGGAAGATTCTTCATTTTGTAAAAAATGCTCGGGAAACGATGGGGCGCACTCGCCATAACCGTCTGATGTTTTCGGAAAGTCACCACCAGTATGGGCCTGACGCGCTGACCTGGTGTCCTTGGTGAGAACCGCCCGGGCCGGTGGGCGGGGTGGGACAAGTTTTCAACACGAAGACACCAAGAAGACACCAAGACACGAAGTTCCCCTTGGCTGCGTGAGGAACGTTGGCGGGGTTGGAAAAGAATCAAACACCAAGGTCACCAAGGGTGCACCAAGATCACCAAGTTCCCTTCAGCTGCGTGAGGCGCTCTCGGTGAGGGGCTGGTGGCGTCTCCACCGTCTGCCCTCACGCGTCGTTCGAGGGTTTGTTGGGGTCGTCGGGGTGTTGTTTGTTGGCGAGGCGCTCGAGGCGTTGTTCGATCGGGCTGAGGGCGACGAGGATCAAGAAGGCGAACGCGAAGCCGAAGAAGGCGGCCCACCATTCGCCGAGGCCGCAGGCGATGCCGATCGAGGCGACCACAAAGACGTTAGCGGCCGTGGTGAGGCCGGGATGCTCGCCCGCCTTGTCGCTGCGGATGATGGCGCCGGCGCCGAGGAAGGCGATGCCGGTGAGGACGCCCTGCAGCACGCCCTGCACCACCCGGCTCAACGCATTGGGATCGGCCTGGATCCTGGTGAGGTAGACGGATGACACCGTGGCGAGGGCGGCGCCGAGGGCGACCAGGGCGAGCGTGCGCATGCCGGTGGGCTTGCGCTTGAGATCACGGTTGATGCCGAGGATGACGCCCGCCGCGACGGCGGCGAACAGGCGCAGCGCGACTTCGGCTGGGGGGAGAACGGTTTCCATCGGACGATGCTAGCGTGTGCGTGGCAGAAAGAAACGGCGCCGGAAACGGAAGGCCAGCGCCCAGAATGCTTTGAACACCGGAAGGTTCAACGTGCGTCCCCCTCCCCCTTGTGGAGAGGGTATAGCTATGTCCGGCGGAAAATAATCACGGCGAGCCGCACGCGGGTTTCGGTTTCCAATTGAATGGCCGGATCAGATCGACCATGCCGTTGGTCACGATCGCAGGGCAGGTCTTGATCTGGCCGAGGCTGTGTGAAAACCCCAAATCACTTTAATCTTCTATCTGCCCGGATAGGAGGTCGCGATGAGCGGTTTCATTGCAGGTGTTGGCCGCGATCAGGCGACGCTGTTTCCGGACTGTCTCGATGATTTTGTAG
>DASYKO010000243.1:0-23951 GCA_035995285.1 Hyphomonadaceae bacterium
CAAGAGCTTGGTCCTGAGCAAAGTTGTCGTTGGCAACTATTGCAATGGGCTTCTAACGGGGCCCATGCGGGCAAAGTCTTCGCCTTTACACGTCCGTCGATCCTGTGTCGGCCCCAAAGCCATCCGGCAACGACCGGGAGAGATCTGGTGGAGCCGCCGGGCACTGCCCCCGGGTCCGGTCCGCTTATTACGCGAGGGTTTATCGCCATAGACCTCTTGCGAGGACACGAGGAATATAGGGCCTCAGAGGTTAAGGGGGAAGCACCCTGGATGCCCTGCAAACAGGGCGTTAATGGTCACCGGCATCCTGAGGGCCGCCTATCCCGAGCCCCAGATCGACCCCGAACACGCTGAGGATGATCAGGCCGGCAAGGCCCAGCAGCACGGCGGCCGTGAGGCCCCGCACCACCATCCAGGCCATTATCATCCAGCGCGGCATGACTGCTCCTTACGGAGTAGCTAGCGCAAAATCGGAGTTCAGGCCCCGGGCATCGTGAACGCGTTGAGCTTGTTGCCGTCGAGGTCGCGGAAATAGGCGGCGTAGAAGCCGCCGCCGCGATCACCAGGCGGGCCTTCATCCGTGCCGCCAAGCGAGAGGGCGAGATCGTAGATGCGCTTCACCTGCGCCTGATCCTTGGCCCGCAGCGCCACCATCATGCCGTTGCCGACACTCGCGGGGTTCTTGTCGAAGGGCAGGGTGACGGCGATGCCCGCGGGCCCGCCCATCTTGCCCCAGGCGACGAAGGTTTCGAACTCCATCATCCGCGGCGTATCCATCTCTTTCGCGATGGCGTCATAGAATTTCACGGCGCGAGGAAAGTCGCGCGTGCCGATCGTCACATAACCAATCATGTGTGCGTCCCTTGTTTCCGTCCTCAAATCCCTCGGCAGGAACAAAGCTAGAACTCGAATTTCGTTGATGCAAGGGGATGTGAGGTCGCCGCGAAAAAGAATCCGTCTGGCCGGGACACGGAAACGGGCGCAGCATCACGCGACTGAACTTGAATGCCCTGGGGAGGGACGGATGAAAAAACTTCTGGCTGAATTCATCGGTACGGCGGCGCTCGTGCTGCTCGGATGCGGAGCGGCGGTGCTCGGCGGAGATCATGTCGGGCAACTCGGCATCGCCTTCGCGTTTGGTCTTGCGATCGTGGCGATGGCGTATGGCATCGGGCCGGTCTCGGGCTGTCACGTGAACCCGGCAGTGTCGTTCGGCCTGTTCCTCGCGGGCCGCATCAGCATCACCGACATGGTGCAGTACTGGGTGGCGCAATTCCTCGGCGCGCTGGCGGGGGCGGGCATTCTCTATGTGATCGTCAGCGGCAATGCAGACTGGGTGAAGGGCGACTGGGCGCTGGGCTCCAATGGCTGGGGCCCGGGCTATCTGGGCAATGCCACCGGCTTCTCGATGACGGCGGCGCTGGTGTTCGAGATCGTGGCGACCTTCCTGTTCGTGGTCGTCATTCTTGGATCGACGCAGATCAAGGCGCCGGCGCAGTTTGCGGGACTGGCGATCGGTTTGACGCTGACCGTGATCCACATTGTCGGCATCCAGGTGACGGGCGTGTCGGTGAATCCGGCGCGGTCGTTCGGGCCAGCGGTGTTTGCGCAGGGCGTGGCGCTGCAGCAGCTGTGGCTGTTCATCGTGGCGCCGCTGGCGGGGGCTGCGATTGCGGGCCTGCTGTTCCGCACCAAGATGATCGAAGCGGATTGAAGCGCCGCAGCTTCGTTCTCGGGCTGGGGGCCGTAGCGATGTCTCCCTTCGCGTTTGCGCAGACGCGGATGGCTGTGCCCGGCGGCGGCTCTGTCATCGTACCGTCGCCGTTCGACAGGAAGCCCAGCTACCCGACCTATGCGGACCGCACGGGCGGGGATGTCCTGATCGGCTATCGCAACTGGCGCTCGACCATGTCGGGGTATCCGGAATGCGACGGGATGCTGGGCGTGGGGCGCAACGACAAGTTCCGCGATCTCGCGGACTTCGTAGGCAGCTGCAAGAGCGGGGTGTCGGTACAATGGTCAGACGCAGACAGGATTCCGGGGCAGGCCTGGGATGGGAACGAGAAGCGCTTTGAGCGCAAGCTGTCAGCCGATGGCGGCGAATTGACTCAGCAGCTGTCGGTCCATCGTGTCGGATTTTTCGGAACCTATGATGAGGCCTCGCATCTTTTTGCAGTGCGGCACGGATCAGGCGTGAGCGCCGCGTTGTGGCTCTATGACAAGCACGGCGGAGTCGATGGAGCGCGCAAATCTGCACATCGCATTGCAGCATCGTTCCAGCCGTGAGTTATCCTGCGAAAACAGGTCAGCAGATTTAATCCAACTGACATTCAATCGCCGCATCTCCGCCCCATATGACCGCCATCAGACCCCAGCGCATTTCGTGTGCGCGAGCGTCAGAGTTGCGCACGTCTCCAATGCTCATGGGACATGGGCGCATCGGAACGGAACCGGTTCGACGGGCGCGCGTTCTGCGCGTTCCATCCAGCCAAGAAGAGCAGGGAGCAGAGCCATGGCGGAGACCCGCGGCCTCGAAAAGACTCGCGACGAAGAGATTGTGCTGGTGGAGCGCCTTGTGCGCCGCCAGGGCGTATCGCGCGAAGAGGCTCTCCGACTCGTGGACGATCATCGAAAGGGACGTCGCGCCGAGATTGATCCGGCCCTGATGGAAGGCCTGGAGACGATCTAGGCGGCTTAGTCACACGACTTCACAAGAAATAGGCTTTGCGACGTCAGCCCTTGACGTTGGCGTCGTAGAGCGTGCGGTTCTCGCGGGCATACTGGCCGGAGACTGCGCGCCAGGCCTTGAAGTGCTCGCTCTCGCCGTGGGCCTTGAGGGCGGCTTCGTCCTTGTAGATCTCGAAGACGCGGATGATGTCCGGCTCGAGCAGGTCGAAGCCGTAGGAGTAGGCAAGGCAGCCTGCCTCCTTGCGGGAGGCCTGGACGACCTTTTCCATTTCGGGGCGTAGTTTGCCCTGGTCGGCCTTCGGCACGCGCAGGTTCACGGAAAGAATGAGCAAGTGAGGCCTCGGCTATTGCAGGAGTTCAGCGTCGTCGAGCTTGTCCCAGATCTGGTTCGACAGGGCCAGGAAGACCTCGAGGTTGCTCTGCAGGTTCTCGTGCGTGATGCCGCCGTCGAAGATGACGTAGCGCGAAACCTTGAACCGTCCGTCATCGCCCTTGTAATCGCCGAGCGCTGCGAAATCGATCATGTCGAGCACGTCGTGGATCTTGGCGGGATCCTTGAGCGTGAAGGAGGAGATGATGTCGGCGCCGGTGCAGCGCTGGGTGATTTCCTTGTTGTCGCACTGGGCGCCGTAGACCGCGAAGACGAGCCCGGATTTTGCCTTGGCGGAAAGGTAGCGCTGGTCTCCCGCCACACCGTCCTTGGTCACTTCCACGCCCGCTACAATCAGCTCGGCGCGCATTTCCTCCCAGGAAAAATCCTTCCTCAGCGCCTGTTGTGCATGAGCAGGCGCGCCGAAATAGCCCGCAGCGCAGAGTGCAGCCGCAATCGCCAGTGTTCGCATGTAGGTCCCCTAAGCGTCGTGTGTCCGTCCCCAACGGTTCGCGCAGGCTGCCACAGCTCCGCGACACGGTACACAAGACATGATCATCGCCCGCCGCAGCGTCAGGTCTTGGCGCCGTCATAGGTGAGGGCGATGACGGCGCCGAGGAGAGCGAGCCACGCCACGACAATTATGCCGGTGGCGAGGGGCAGCGGGAGACCAAGGGCCTCGCTGATCGCCGGCCGGACCCAGCGCATGACAGCGGCAAGAATGGCAACCGCGCCGAGCGAGACCACCCAGCCTTGCCAGCTTCTCGGCGCGACACCGATGCCGAAGCGTTTTGGTCCGAACCATCCGGGCTTCATGTCTTGTCCTGGCGGTGCTTGTTCTGCCGGGGGCTTTTCCCTGCGGCAAATCTAGGGGGCCGGGTGCAATTCACAACCGGCGGCCGGGGCAATCCTTGTCAACGTTCCGTGCACCCCCCATGACAGACTCTGGCCTGAAGCCGGGCCCGAATCGGCCAATCTCCCCTCGGGTGGGACATGAAACAGTATCTCGATCTCCTGAAGGACATCCTCGATAACGGCGTCGACCGTGGGGATCGCACGGGCACCGGCACGCGCGGCGTGTTCGGCCGGCAGATGCGGTTTGACCTGTCGGAAGGCTTCCCGATGCTGACGACCAAGAAGCTGCACCTCCGGTCGATCATCGTGGAGCTGCTCTGGTTCCTGCGCGGCGAGACCAACGTGAAATGGCTGCAGGATCGCGGGGTTTCGATCTGGGATGAGTGGGCCGACGAGAACGGCGAACTCGGCCCCGTCTACGGCAAGCAATGGCGCTCCTGGGCGGCCCCCGGCCAATTTGGTGAAGAAGGGCGGACGATCGACCAGATCGAGTGGGTGAAGAACGAGATCATCCAGAACCCGAATTCGCGGCGGCTGGTGGTATCGGCATGGAATCCGGCGGACGTGGATTCGATGGCGCTGCCGCCCTGCCACTGCCTGTTCCAGTTCTTTGTCGCGAAGGGCAGGTTGAGCTGCCAGCTTTACCAGCGCTCGGCTGATGTTTTCCTTGGCGTGCCCTTCAACATCGCTTCCTATGCTTTGCTCACCATCCTGATGGCCAGGGCGACGAAGCTGGAGCCGGGCGAGTTCGTGCACGCGTTCGGCGACGTCCACCTCTACTCGAATCATTTCGAACAGGCGCGCCTGCAGATCCAGCGCGCGCCCAAGCCGCTGCCGAAGCTCGAGCTCAATCCGGCGAAGACCGATCTGTTCGATTGGAATTACGAAGATTTCACGCTGACCGGCTACGCGCCCGACGCGCACATCAAAGCCCCCGTCGCGGTTTGAACTATCTCACATCGCGAACGGCGAGGGTTTCGCGGTGCGAGGCGACTCCCGAACGAATTCAAGGGCGTCCACCGGCGCCGAAATGACCGCGGAATCAGCGCCGTGCGCAGCGTCAGCAGCGCGGGGAACCTGCGACATTCTGGTCTTAACTTATCATCAACCATGGCTCTCAAAATCGCAATGATTCAACATCTTGCGGTTTTCCGCGCCACGGGAGATTAACCCCTCGCCCCCGGATTATTTTCAATCGCCCGGGCGGTTTAGTGATCCGTCGGAGGGATCTGTTCCATGTCGTTCAAAGTGACCTTCGCGGTTGCCGCCTCGGCCGCCGCTCTCGTTCTCGCCGCTTGCTCGCCTTCCGAGCCGGCCGCGACCACCACCACCACCGAAACCACGTCCACCACGACCCCGGCTCCTGCCGCCGAACCGGCCGCTCCGGCCGCGACGACGACCGAGACGACTTCGACCACCACCACGACCGATCCGGCTGCTGCTCCGGCTCCGGCCGCTCCGGCTCCGGCGACCCCGGCTCCGGCCGCTCCGGCTCCGCACTAACAGCGGACTGTCGGACTGATCGAAAAAACATCCGCAAGGATGGCGAAAGGGCGGCCCTCACAGGCCGCCCTTTTTGTTTTGGCGCTGGAGGTCAGGCGGCTGCGGGATCGACCTCGCCGCGATCCTCGCGGCGGCGGATCATCCAGGCGACGACGACAGCGCCGATCATCTTGCCGAGGATGAAGAAGATCCAGTTGGCGAGATTGAACTGAGAGCCGGGCGGGGCGGTGTGCGCCATCTGCTGGGCAAGGTCTGCGCCGTAGAGAAAGACGGTGGTGTCGATCGGGGCTGCGACGGCGCTGGAGAGCAGGATGCGCGTCGACAGCCGGTATTTGGTGAAGGTGTAGATCAGCCAGTCGGCGGATTCCGAAATCGCAAAGGCGATGGCGGAGGCCAGCGCGATCACCGGCCAGGAATAGTAGAACGACCACGCAATCGCGAGCGCCATCAGGATCAGCACGCGATGGCCCATCTCGCGCTGCACGAAGTCTCGCACCACGAACACCATGCCGGTGGCGATGGTCAGCGGGTTGAAGAAGATCTGCGCGCCGGGCCCGCCAATGCCGCCGAACCAGGGCGAGAGATCGAATTTGGGGATCTCGGGCCGGCCGAACGTCCAGTTGAGGAAGGGGATCAGCGCCACATAGACCAGCGCCCAGGCGCGGCCTTTCAGATACCAGATCAGCGCCACCGTCGCGACGATGCCGATTACGGCCAAGGGGAGCTGCCCCGGATTGCCGTTGGTCAGCGCCGAGACGAACTCGTTCCAGACGTCCTGCATTCGCGACCCGCTCCGAAGCACTTGCATCCGCCCCCGAACGAGGGTTCGACTGCGCCGTCTCCCGTAGCTCCCATACAATGTTTGGCCTTTGAATACAGACCCCCTCACTGAATCGGCGACTTTTCCTGCGCTGGGCGACCGCATCGGCGTGCGGCTTGTCGCGGCGATAGGCAGGCGCGGCGAGCTTGGCCTCAACAACAGGCTGCTGTTCCGGCTCAAGGCCGACATGGCGAACTTCCGGGCGGTGACGGCCAAGACGCCCATGGTGATGGGGCGGAAGACCTGGGAGAGCTTTCCCAAGCGGCCGTTGCCTGGGCGCCCAAACATCATCGCGACCCGCAATCTCGATTTCGAGGCGCCGGGCGCTTTCGTCTATTCCAGCCTGCCGCCTGCGCTGGCGGCTGCACGGGCGATGGCGGCGAAAGCGGGCGTCGCGGAAGTCTCTATCATCGGCGGCGTCTCGCTCTTCGCGGCGGGTCTCGAACTTGCGAGCGACATGACGCTGACCGAAGTCGATGCAGATCGCGAGGCCGACGTCTTCTTCCCAGACTTCGACCGCAAGGAATGGCGCGAGGTGTCGGCGCGGCGCGTCGAGGCGGATGCGGACAACGAGGCGGCGTTCGTGATCCGCGAGCTGACGCGAAAGACCTGAGGGGACGACAGATGGACTACGAGATTCTGGCGGAGGGCCTGCGCTTTCCCGAAGGGCCGATCGCGATGGAGGATGGCTCGGTCATCCTGGTGGAGATTGCGCGCGGGACGCTGACGCGGTGCTGGAACGGGAAGAGCGAGATCATCGCCGAGATCGGCGGCGGGCCGAACGGGGCGGCGATTGGGCCGGACGGCGCGGTCTACATCTGCAACAATGGCGGCACGACGCATGTCGAGCGCAATGGGATGCTGGTCCCGACGACTACGTCGCCTGATTATGTCACCGGCCGCATCGAGCGCGTTGATCTCAGGACGGGCAAGGTCGAACGGGTCTACGAGAAGGTCGGCGATTTCCAGCTTCGCGGGCCGAACGATCTCGTCTTCGACAAGGCGGGGAATTTCTGGTTCACCGACTATGGCAAGGACCAGCACCGCTCGCGCGACAAGAGCGGGATCTACTATGCGAGCCCGAACGGCTCGAAGGTTGTCGAGGTCGCTTACGGTTCCAGCGGATATAACGGCATCGGCCTGTCGCCGGATGAGAAGACGCTCTATGCGGCCGAGACCAGCGTCGGGCGGCTGTGGGCGATCGACATTGTGGGGCAGGGCGAAATCGAGCGCGGGCGCAGGTGGCTGCCCGGCCGCGCCATCGCCACCATGCCGGGCCAGCCGCTGCGCTATTTCGACTCGCTGGCGGTGACGGCGTCTGGCCGCGTGTGCGTGGCGACATTGCTGGATTCGGGCATCACCTCGATTGCGCCGGATGGCAGCTATGATTTCGTGGCGACGCCCGACCGCTTCACGACCAACATCGCCTTCGGCGGCAAGGACATGCGCGACGCGTTCATCACTTTCTCGGCCACGGGAAAGCTGGCCAAGGCGCGCTGGGCGGAGCCGGGGCTGAGGCTCAACTTCAACGGTTAACGCGCGTCACGGCGCTTACACGCGCATGTGACCGTCCCGCATACTTTGAGACAATTCCCGCGCACTCCTGCGACAGGTGGAGGGCAGGGTAGCTCCATAACAAGAAACGGAGCTGCACATGTCTTTCCTCCCCCACACCGCCCTCCCACACACTGGCAAGAAGTCTTCCGACCACACGGCCCTCGTCGCCATCATGATCGCCCTGCCGCTGACGCTCGCGGGTACGGCCTTCCTGACCTTCCTCCTCGATGCCGGATCGCGCCTGGGGCTCTGAGCCGCCTCTCTCGATCCGCATCACGATCCGGCCCCGACGATCCCTCCCCCCAAGATCCGTCAGGGTTAAGCCGGAAGAGCCGGCCTTCCGTACGCGCTGCACAGCCGCCGGAAGGCCGGTTTCCGCCTATTCAGTTCATGGGCAGTCACACGTCAAATTGAACGCCATTTGCCGTCTTTGTTCCGCATTTGCGGGGGAGGCTCTCCCACGGTTGCCACGGGCCGTGGCGCTACTGCTTGCGACATCGCGGCCTTGGCGCCAGTGTCTTGCGGCATAACTCCGGAGAAAAAGCCGGAAACGGGAGTTTCTTACGCATGTTCGCCTGGCCCAAGAAGTTGAATGCACGCATGGCCCTGGCCGCCGGAGCGGCGACAGGCCTCGCGGTGTTCGGCGCGATTGGCCTCGGACGCCTGATGACCCCCGAACCCGCCATGGCGCAGGTTCCCACGAGCCAGCCCGTACCGGCGGCGCCGGCGCCGTCCGGCAGCCCGGCGGGTCTGGCAGGCCAGGACTTCTCCGCACTCGCCAGGCGGCTGATGCCGTCCGTCGTGAACATCTCGACCAAGCAGAACGTGACGCGCGGCGACGGCCTCCCCCAGTTCGGGCCCAACTCTCCGCTGAATGAGTTCAACGAGCTTCTCGGCCGTGGGCCCCGTGGCGGCATGCGCAGCCAGTCCTCGCTCGGCTCGGGTTTCATCATCGATGCGGCGGGCTTTGTCGTCACCAACAACCACGTCATCGAAGGCGCGGACCAGATCGACATCACGCTCTCCGACGGCACGGTCTATCCGGCCAAGCTGGTCGGCACGGATACGGATGTGGACCTGGCCCTCCTCAAGATGGAATCGAAGACGCCGTTCCAGTTCGTGCCGTGGGCGGATTCGGACACCGCGGATGTCGGCCAGTGGGCCATGGCGATCGGCAACCCGTTCGGCCTCGGAGGTACTGTCACCGTAGGCATCATCTCGGCGCGCAACCGCAACATCAACGCCGGCTCGTTCGACGACTTCATCCAGACGGACGCGGCGATCAACAAGGGCAACTCCGGCGGCCCGCTCTTCAACATCAAGGGCGAGGTCGTCGGCATCAACACTGCGATCATCTCGCCGGGCAGCGAGGGCGGATCGGTGGGCGTCGGCTTCTCCGTGCCGGCCAACTTCGCCAAGGTCGTGATCAACCAGCTCAAGCAGTACAAGGAAGTGCGGCGCGGCTCTCTCGGCGCAACTGCGCGCGACGTCGACCAGGCCGTTGCCGAAGCCTATGGCCTCAAGCAGGCGGGCGGCGCGCTGCTCACCTCCATCACCAAGGGCGGGGCGGCGGAACTCTCCGGCCTCAAGACGGGTGACCTCGTCACGCAGGTCGATGCAACAACGATCAAGGCGAGCCGCGATCTCTTCCGCATCATGGGCATCAGCGAGGTCGGCAAGACCATCAAGGTGACCTATATCCGCGGCGGGCGCACTGCCAGCGCCAACGTGAAGCTGTCGGCGGCTTCTGCGGCTGCGGCTGCCGCCAAGACGTCCGAGAAGGATGCGGCCAAGGAGCTCTCCAACATCATCGGCGTGAAGTTCCGCGCGATCACCGAAGACGACCGCCGGCGCTATCGCATCCCTGCATCCGTGCACGGCGTGATCGTGCAGACGGTGGAATCCGGTTCGGACGCGGCAGGCAAGCTGCTGCCGAACATGGTGGTCACGGAAGTGAACTTCCAGCCGGTCGCCTCGGCCGAGCAAGCGATCGCCGCCGCCGAAGCCGCCAAGAAGGCCGGCAAGCCGGTGCTGCTGCAGGTCATCGGCCGCGACGGGGAATCGGACTTCATCTCGGTGCGGCCGAAGTAGGGACGCGCAAACGCGTAGGGTGCATGAAGCCGAAGGCGTAATGCACCATCACGCCACCCCCACGAAAGAGGTGCATTGCGCTCCGCTCCATGCACCCTACGCGGTGACGAAGTCGCTTTCGGCATAGCCCTGAAAGAACAGCGCCGCAGTAAGGTCGGTGAACTGGATCCGAGCTTTCGTCTCTGCAGCGACAATCGGCTTGGCTTTGTAGGCGATGCCGAGGCCCGCGGCCCGGATCATGTCTAGGTCGTTCGCTCCGTCACCCATCGCAAGAGCATCGGCGGGCGTCGCGCCGATCGCCGCCGCCTCTTCCTTCAAAGCAACCAGCTTCGCTTCTCTTCCGAGAATCGGCTCGCCAACCGTTCCCAGCAGAACCTTGCCGTCATCGTTCAGCGTATTGGCGCGGTCGGTGTCGAAGCCTGCTGCCTTCGCCACGCGGCTGGTGAAGAAGCGGAACCCGCCGGAGACGAGCACGCAGCGCGCACCGTGGGCCTTCATCGTCGCCGTAAGCTCGCGCGCGCCCGGATTGAGAGTGACCCGTTCGGCGTAGCATTTTTCCAACGCGGAAAGGTCGAGGCCCTTCAGGAGGGCTACGCGGGTGCGCAGGGCGGAGGCGAAATCAAGCTCGCCGCGCATGGCGCGCTCGGTGATGGCAGAGACTTCAGCCTTGAAGCCGGCGAAATCGGCCAGCTCGTCGAGACATTCCTGCCCGATGATGGTGGAATCCATGTCCGAGATGAGCAGTTTCTTGCGCCGGTTGGCCTGCGGGGCAATGGCCCAGTCAATTTGTGCGCCTGCTGCCTCGGCATCGAGATAGGCGATGAGGTCGCTCTCGCGCTTGACGTCGATCTCGCGCTCTGTGACGGACCAGTGACGGCCGCCGCGTTCAGCGGCCGCGCCTAAGCCGCCGGGCGCCGTGTTCGCGAGTTTCAGCGCGCCGGAGCTGCGGGAGACGAGGGTAAGAACCGGGTTCATGAGCTCGGGGACGTAAAGGGGAGACCAATCCAGGCGATGCGGCCTGCTATCCTGATCCATGGGCCGACGGCAAGCGGGAAGACCCGTCTGGCGATCGACCTCGCAAAGCGCCTTGGCGGCGAGATCATCAACGCCGACGCAATGCAGGTCTATGCCGATTTGCAGGTGCTTTCGGCGCGTCCGGATGCCGGCGAGCAGGCGGAGGCGGTCCACCATATGTTCGGTCATGTCGATGCGGGGGCGCGCTATTCGGCCGGCATCTGGGCCAAGGAGGCGTCAGCCCTGATCGCCCGGTTGCGGGGCGAGGGGAAGATACCGGTCGTGGTGGGCGGCACGGGGCTCTACCTGATGGCGCTGACCGAGGGCTTGTCGGAGATTCCGCCCATTCCCGATGAGGCGCGAGCCGAGGCGCGGGCGAAGGTGGCGGTGGATGTCGGCGCCGCTTATGCCGAGCTGATCGACAAGGATCCACCCACCGGGGCGCGTCTCGACCCGAACGACCGGCAGCGGATCTCGCGCGCGCTGGAAGTGGTGATCGGCACGGGGCGGACGCTATCAAGCTTTCATGGCGAGGCCTCGCCCATCCTGAACGCGGGCGAATGGGCGGGCGTGACGCTGACCCCGCCGCGCGAGACGATCTACCGGCGCATCAATGCGCGGGTGGACGCGATGATGAAAGCCGGCGCTCTCGAGGAGGCGCGGACGCTGTGGGCAAGACAGCTCGACCGCGAGCTGCCGGCGATGAACGCCCACGGCATGCCGGGCTTCTGCGATTATTTCGACGGGAAGGTTTCACTCGAGGACGCGGTGGAACGCTGCAAACGCGACACCCGCCGCTACGCCAAGCGCCAGATGACCTGGATTGCCCACCAGTTCACGCAGTGGCCCCGCGTGCCCTCGATGGCGGCGGACGTACGGACACGGGTCACGGCGGCGATCTGGAATGAGGTGGGGGTGGGTTAGGGCTTGGCTTTGCGGAAGGCTTCGACGTCCGCTGTGGTAAGCAACGTTTGCGCGGAAGGCTGTGTGCGAAACTTTCGCTTTAGAAGGCTTTCAATTTCGGAGCGATTTGACCCCGCGGCTTCGTGTCGGGATGCTCCCGAACTATTGCTTGCGCCAAAATGATCTTCGAGCGCTTCACCGGAAACGGCGAACAACATTTTTTGACCCATAGCGACGCCTTCTAATCGGACGACATCACTATCGAAATTGTACCGAAACGGAGATGCTTCGAATTTGATATCGAGGCTGTAGTCCAGCGCTTCGCGCCACTTCGCGCCCATTGAATCTGCTTCCTCTATGGCTGCTTTGATTTCGTACGGACGATCTTCCGCCATCGCCCAGATGATGGCGCGGGCCTGCTGGGCGTCCTTGCGCGATTTGGCGCCTGAGCCCGCGCGGCGCTTCTGGGAAATGATCAGCTTGTGTACGGCATAGCGCTCAGGGCGAGGGACCTGCACGAGAAGGCCTTCCATGTAGATGGAAACGGCCGGCATGGGGTCCTTAATGAGGAAGTCGAGATAGTGAAGGCCCTGCGCCCATATGTTGAGAGCTGGAAGATGACGCGGCGCCTCGTCGTCGTCGAATGAAGGCGTCAGGAAGTCTACGGCGTAGGTCGAACGCGCGTGACGCCAGGTCGTGGGCTGTTTCTTGCGAAGCGTGTTGGCAGGCGTGAATCCAAGTTCGGTAAGTGAATTTGCGAGATCAGGATCCGCCTCGTCGGCGATGACGGTTGAGAGACGTTCGAAACTGGCGATGTCGAGATCTTCGGTTTCACGCAGCTTTGCGTCTTGGGCGTCATCCCCGGTGAGAACCACGCCGAGCTCAAGATCATAGTGTCTGAAAGCGTGTGTGCCGACGAGCGTTCCGCCAAGACGGAATACGCCACTCTTGCAGAGAGAGCGCAGGACAGGACCCGTCTGGCGATCGAGGGTTGGAATATTGCCTGTACGTATCTGCGCGACGAGCCGTGAGCAGTGCTCGCGGAAGTCATTCTGGCTGGAGGCAGCCGCGCGCATTGTTTCGATGCGTTCGCGCATTTCCTCTGTGTCGGGTCCAAGATAGCGCTGGCGGGGAGCGCCTGCCCCAAGCGTGCGCTGATTGACATACCAGTAGGTTTTGCCGCGACGAACCATGGTGAAGGGCGCGCCGTCGAACTCGAACGGCGGGACGTTCAAGTGCGCCTGCAACAGGTTCGCGTAGGCAGTTTGCAGCGTGGCGGGAATGAGCCTCATGCCTGTTGCACTACACGAATATCTCGTGTAGTGCAACGCAATGAAATCGCCGGAAGAACGCCCGGATTTGTTGCACTACACGAATGGTTCGTGTAGTGTAAGCTGGTGATGCTGGGCCTCCGCAGAGTGGAGGCGGGTCATTTTTGCCCCTCCGGCAGCGTTGACGCCCGCGTCACGAAACGGTATCTGCCTTTTCCATATAGTTTCGGGAGAAAACCCCCATGTCCGACCGTCGCAAGGCGCTCGTACTCGTAATTGGCTCGCCGCCGGCCCGGTAATCACCCGGGCTGAACGGCGAGTTGCACGACAAAGGGCCCGCGAGGCCCTTTTTCTTTTCCCGGAAGACGCAGAGACTTTTCGAGGACCCCCGAGGACCCCATGGACGGAAACAGCGCGATGGACACCGCAACGCCCAAGCAAGTCGAGGGCGAGACGCTGACGGGCGCCGAGATCGTACTTCGCGCGCTGGCCGATCAGGGCGTCGACACGATCTTCGGCTATCCCGGCGGGGCCGTGCTTCCAATTTATGACGCGATCTACGCGCAGCAGCGCGTGCGCCACATCCTGGTGCGGCACGAGCAGGGCGCGGGGCACATGGCCGAGGGCTATGCGCGGGCGACCGGCAAGTGCGGCGTGGCGCTGGCGACATCTGGTCCGGGCGCGACCAACATGGTGACGCCGATTGCGGACGCGCTGATGGATTCCATCCCCATGGTGGTGATCACAGGGCAGGTGCCGACGCACCTCATCGGATCGGACGCGTTCCAGGAGGCCGACACGGTCGGCATCACGCGGGCCTGCTCGAAGCACAATTATCTCGTGAAGGACGTGAACGATCTGGCGCGGATCATCCACGAGGCATTCTACGTGGCGACGGCCGGGCGGCCGGGGCCGGTGGTGATCGACATTCCGAAGAACGTGCAGTTTGCCAAGGGAACCTATGTTCCTCCCGGCAAGATCCAGCACCGCACCTATAATCCGCGCACCGAGCCGGCGGATCGCCGTATCGAGGAAGCTGTCGCGCTGATGGCGGGGGCGCAGCGGCCGATCATCTATTCCGGCGGCGGCGTGATCAATTCGGGACCGGCTGCTTCCGAGGCTCTGCGGGCGCTGGCGAAGGCCACGGGTTGGCCGGTGACGTCGACGCTGATGGGATTGGGCGCCTTCCCGGCGTCGAACCCGAACTGGCTGGGCATGGTGGGCATGCATGGCTCGTTCGAGAGCAACAATGCGATGCACGATTGCGACGTGATGCTGTGCGTCGGCGCGCGCTTTGACGATCGCGTGACGGGCAGGCTGGATGCGTTCTCGCCCAACTCTAAGAAGATCCACATCGATATCGATGCGTCCTCGATCAACAAGAACGTCCGTTGCGACGTCCCGATCGTGGCCGACTGCGGCAAGTCGCTGGCGGCGCTGACCAAGGGCTGGGCGAAAAAGGCGGGCAAACCTTCGGATATCAAGGCGTGGTGGAAGCAGATCGATGAGTGGCGCAGCCGCAAGGGCTTTGCCTATCCGGCGTCCAAGACGCTGATCAAGCCGCAGTATGCGATCGAGCGGCTCTACGAGCTGACCAAGGGCAGGGACGTCTACATCACCACGGAAGTGGGCCAGCACCAGATGTGGGCGGCGCAGTTCTTTCATTTCGATGAGCCCAACCGCTGGATGACCTCGGGCGGGCTCGGCACGATGGGGTATGGCCTGCCTGCGGCTGTCGGCGTGCAGGCGGCTTTCCCCAAGGCGCTGGTGATCGACATTGCTGGCGACGCGTCGGTGCAGATGACGATGCAGGAGATGTCGACCGCCGTGCAGCACAACCTGCCGGTCAAGATCTTCATCCTCAACAATGAATGGATGGGCATGGTGCGCCAGTGGCAGCAACTGCTGCATGGCGAGCGCTATTCGCACTCCTATTCCGACGCGATGCCCGATTTCGTGAAGCTGGCGGAAGCCTACGGCGCCCACGGGATCAAATGCGAGGATCCGAACAAGCTGGACGCCGCGATCATGGAGATGATCGACACGCCGAAGCCGGTGCTGTTCGACTGCCGGGTGGAGAAGGCCGAGAACTGCTTCCCGATGATCCCCTCGGGGGCTGCGCACAACGAGATGATCCTCGGCAAGATCACCGGGGACGAGATCGGCGAAGCCGGGAAAATGCTGGTGTGATGGGCGGCGCGGTGGGATCGTTCCTCGGCGAGATGAAGCTGGAAACCGTGCTTAGCCTTATGGGCGCGGCAATCGGGGTGACGTCATTCATTCTGAACTTGCGGCTCGTCGCGCGGCAGGAAAAGCGCAACGCCGTGAACCTCAAGATGGCGCATGACTCGGACATCATCCGCTGGGCGGATGAGGTGATCCTGGCGCTGGCGCGGGCGAACGAGACGCTGTGCGAGAAGGGTCTCAGCTACAACGACAATGATTTCGCCGTGCGCCGGTCAGAGGAGCGGGCGCAAGTCTCCGCGCTGGTCGATCGCGGGCGGCTGTTCTTTCCGAACCGTACGGACACCGATCACGGCGCGGACAAGGAGGCCGGGTTCCAGGGTTATCGCCAGCCCGTGCTGCAGGAGCTGGTCCACGCCCATGATGTGATAGACCGGGCAGGCGCGGCGCCGGGGCCCGACCGCGCGGCGGCCGAGCAGCTGATGAAGCATCGCCGGAAGTTCATCGCCGAGGTATTCCAGACGGTCGATCCGGTCCGCAGGGGGATGACGTTGAAGGAGCTTGCAGCATGAGCGTTCTGCCGCCGAAGAAACTCATCCCCGTCGCGCCGCTCCAAGCCTATGTGATGGACGGCGAGCTGTTCAAGACGCAGTGGGCCGGGTTCCTCGCGCCATTCGTTCCGCCCCTGCCGCGGGAGGGAGAGGTGATCCTCTGCTCCTATTTTGGCGATGTGTTCGTCGAGGATACGCAAGGCGCCGTGTGGTGGGTGAACGGGATGGAGGAGCGCGTCGACCGCATCGGCATCAACCGCGACAAGGCGATGGAACGCATCGAGGCCGACAATCTCGTCACGCTGAAGACCAAGCTGATGGAACAGCTGATCAAGGCCGACATGCTCCTGCCGGTAGGCATGCTCTACGGATTGAGGACGCCACGGGCTGAAGGTGGAAAATACCATCCCGACAATATCGGCACGGCGCCGATCGCGGATGCGTTCGCCTACATGGGCGTGCGGTTCCGCAATGCGAATGCGGAAAAGCCTAAGCCGCCCGAGGCTGCGAAAGCCGCGGGCGCCGCCAAGGACAATGACAAGAACAAGTCTCCATTCTGGGGCAAGAAGAAATGACACGCGCGACCCGCTCGACCACGAAACCGAAAAACGGCGTCCGCGAGGACCCCGCCTCCGCCTATGACATGACGCAACACGATGAGGGCGTCGAACAGCGGACGCTGGCCTGCATCGTCGACAACGAACCAGGTGTTCTTGCGAGGGTCGTCGGGCTGTTCTCTGCACGCGGCTACAATATCGAATCTCTTACGGTCGCCGAGATCGACCGCAACGCGCACCAGTCGCGCATCACCATCGTCACCTCCGGCACCAACCATGTGCTCGAGCAGATCGAGCAGCAGCTGCTGCGCCTCGTGCCGGTGGCCAAGGTGATCGACGTGACGCACTCGGTGGGCGGAATCCAACGCGAGCTGGCGCTGGTGAAGGTGGCGGGGAAGGGCGAGCATCGTGTAGAGGCGCTGCGCATCTCCGAGATCTTTCGCGCGCGCGTGGTCGACACCACGAATGAGAGCTTCATCTTCGAGATCACCGGGGCGAGTTCCAAGGTCGACCAGTTCACCGAGCTGATGCGCCCGCTGGGCTTGATCGAAGTGTCACGCACGGGTGTTCTCTCGATCCAGCGGGGGAAGGAAAAGGCGGGATGAGGCGTTTCGATGTTCTCGTGTGCGCCGCCGTCGCGGCCTTTGCGTACGATACGGCCCTTGCGCAGGCGCCGCTGCTTCCCGGCGCCGACGGGACCGTCTGCGATTTTCTGGCTGCGAATACTGGACACCAAACCTCCATCACCTTGCCGCCATCCATCAAGCCTCCGCCTTTCGGCTACCAGGAGATGGATTTTTCGGACTCCCTGCTCAAGCGCACGCTTGCTGACGTCGACGGCGATGGTGACATGGAACTGCTGGACGTGATTTATACGCCGTGGGGCGAAGGACCTGTGGTCATTGGCGCACGTGAGGGATTTCCCGAATTGCCGCCCGACGGGCCCGATGGCTTTGACTACTACCACGACGACACCTGGTTCGCGCTTGGAGAGTATGGCGGCGCGCGCTGGCTGAACTTCGGCGGCGTCTGGTACGCCGCCTACTTCGATCACTCGCGGCAGATTGTGAAAGGCGCAGTGCGGGTGGACAAGGACGGGCCGCGCTTTGCCTGCCGGATGAATGGCGGATTCGTCGAGACGGTGCGCGTCATGACGAGCATTCCTGCCATTGCTGCGTTCTGCCGATCCTGGACCAGCGGCAATGGAGGACCCGGCGCGCCCGACAAACCGCTCGCTGCGCTGACCGTCAACGATCGCCGCTACATCACTACAAAACTTCCGGGCCATGCCTTCCACGAAATCAACGGCGGGATCCACGGGGAAGGGCCCGACACAATCGGTCCGCAGAGCGTCTCGGTCTTCGATATCGACGGCGATGGAAAGCCGGAGCGGTTCGTGCAGATCGAACGGTATGGCACCACTCGCTGCAATGCCACCTTTCTCGACCTGCTGCCCCAGCCCGGTGAGGCCGAACCCGATCCGGCCATGCGAAACACCGTTCGAGGCCTCCAGGGCGAAGGGCCCAGATCGGACGGCGTCGCCGGATTTCCTACCGCATGCGGCTGGAATCATCAGTTCGTCGAGATCGACAGCCGCGGTTATCTCGACTCCTACAAGTTCGATGGCCCGCCGGCGCATACGTTGTCGATTGTGCAGGACGGCCGCGCCGTCGAACTGTGCAGTTCCGAATATTCCTCCCGGCACACTGTCGCGTTCGATCTCGCCCATGGCGGAGAGCTGCAAGCAGGAAAGGCCCGCCAATGAAGCGCCAAGGATCATATGGCCGTAACCCCTATCGCGCGGCGTTCGCCGCAATATCGCTGGCGCTGCTGGTGGCGTGTTCCGGCGAGAGCGCGCCGAAGGCGGCGAGCGATCCGGTGGCGGCCCAGACGGCCTCGCTTCAGGCGGCGATGCAGGTCGACCGCGACTTTGCGGCGGCGGCGAAGAAGGATGGCATCAAGGCGGCCTTCCTCAAATACATGGACGAGGACGGCTCGTTCCTCCAGCCGGGCGCGATGGTGACGGGCGGGGACAAAGTCGCCGCGGGCTTCGACGGATCGCCGCCGGACTTCATGGTCGAGTGGGTCCCGGACGGCGGCCACGGTTCGGCCAGCGGCGACATGGCGGTGACGACCGGCCCCTACACGATCACGACGGGCGGCAAGGCGATTGAAAAAGGCCGCTATGTGACGGTCTGGCGCAAGGATGCGGCGGGCGAGCTGAAGGCCGTGATGGACCTCGGGCTGGCTGATATGCCTGCGCCCGCCGGCCCGGCGACGCCCGACAAGCCGGACTTCGAGGGAAGGCCCGGCTAAGGGGCAAACGATTTCTGTTTTCGACGACAGGCCGTTGGCGTATGGCAGCGGCCAAACCACAGGTGAGTGACATGAAAGTCTATTACGAGAACGACGCCGACCTCGGCATCATCCAGTCCAAGAAGGTCGCCGTCATCGGCTATGGCAGCCAGGGCCATGCTCATGCGCTCAACCTGCGCGAGTCCGGGGTAAAGGACCTCGTGGTGGGCCTGCAGCCCAACTCGCAATCGAAGCCGAAGGCCGAGCAGGAAGGCCTCAAGGTGGTGACGCCGACCGAGGCCGCCAAATGGGCCGACGTGATGATGATCCTCACGCCTGATGAGAAGCAGGCGGTGATGTACACCAACGAGATCGAGCCGCACACGCGCAAGGGCCAGCACCTGATGTTCGGCCACGGCTTCAACATCCACTACAAGCTGATTCGCCCGCGCACCGACATGGACGTGTCGCTCTCGGCGCCGAAAGGCCCGGGCCACACGCTGCGCAACCAGTACACGCAAGGCCGCGGCTTGCCGGGCCTCATCGCCATCCACCAGGATCCTTCGGGCGTGGCTCAGGCGGTGGCGCTCTCCTACTCCAAAGCCATCGGCAACACCCGCGCCGGCGTCATCCAGACCTCGTTCCGCGAGGAGACTGAGACAGACCTGTTCGGCGAACAGGCGGTTCTGTGCGGCGGTCTCGTCGAGCTGATCAAGGCCGGCTACGAGACGCTGGTCGAGGCGGGCTATGCGCCGGAGATGGCGTATTTCGAATGCCTGCACGAAGTGAAGCTGATCGTGGATCTCATCTACGAAGGCGGCATCGCCAACATGAACTACTCGATCTCCAACACGGCGGAGTTCGGTGAATACGTGACAGGCCCGCGCATCGTGACCAGCGAGACCAAGGCCGCGATGAAGAAGGTGCTCGACGACATCCAGTCCGGCCGCTTTGCGCGCGACTGGGTCCTGGAAAACCAGGCCGGCGCGCCGAGCTTCCACGCCATGCGGGCGAAGATGAGCGCTCACCCGATCGAGGAAGTCGGCGAGAAACTCCGCGCGATGATGCAGTGGTCGAAGTCGAACCGGCTGGTGGATCGGGCGAAGAACTAGCGCTTGCGAGTACGCCCTCGTGGTTCGACGGTCGCCGCCTTCGGCGGCTGCTCACCATGAGGGCTACTTTTCCATCTGCTGATGCCCAATCAGGCCTCATGGTGAGCAGCACGCGCCAGCGTGCGTCCGTCGAACCACGAGGCCGTGCTCACAGGCGCTGCGGCGTGCTAACGTTTCGCCATGCCCTTCACCCACCGCCTCGCCACCGAAGCAGACCTGCCGGCCATCCGCGCGCTGATGGACGTGGCGATCGCGGAGCACCTGAAGGCGTTTCTGGATCCGGCTCAGGTCGAGCTGTCAAAGTCGATCATGGGGCTCGACACGCAGCTGATTGCGGACCGAACGTATTTCCTCGTTGAGGAAGATGGGCGGCTCGCCGGATGCGGCGGATGGAGCCGGCGGGCGACGCTCTATGGCGGGGATCATTCGACGTCCCAGCGCAACGCTGCGCTGCTCGACATGGCCAAGGACGCAGCGCGGGTTAGGGCAATGTACACGCACCCGGATTTCGCACGGCGCGGGGTGGGGCGGCTGATCCTCGACTTGTGCGAGGGCGCGGCGCGCGATGCCGGGTTCGCCAAAGTCGAGCTGATGGCCACGATGTCGGGCGAGCCGCTTTATCTGGCGTGTGGCTATCATCCGATCGAGCGCATGATCGCGGCCTCTAAGGACGGCGTTGATGTGCCCGGCGTGCGGATGGGGAAGGCGCTTTAGGCTCGTCCCTACTGCGGCGTGAACCCCGGCCGCGACTGTTCGACGGGCACGTTGGCGATGATGCCGGCGAGGTTGCCTTCTTCGCCGCTGGGGATGAGGTCGTAGAAGCCGGTGAGCTTCAGCGTGACGACGACGGGCTTGTCGCCGGAGTTGGAGAACTGCCAGCCCTGGATGCCGTCGAACGGCGCCGTGAGCGCGCCCTCGGCCTTGAGGCCGTAGGCCTGCTTGTAGGTGGCGACGGTCATCTCTTCTCCCTTCACCGGCGTGGTGTGGCCGTGGAAGACGAAGTGGAAATCATTGTCGCGCTCGGCGCCGGCGACACTCCATTCATAGATGAAGGTCGCGCCGGGCTTCATGCGAACCTTGTATTCCAGCTCTGAATTCTTGGCGCCGCCGAGAAAGCCGCTCAATGGAATTTCGATCGTGTCGGTGCGCAGGGGCGCATCGAACTCGCGGGCCAGCGGGCCGCCGGCGCCGGCATTGACGTCGATGGTCTTTTCCTCCGGCGCCCAGAGGCGGGCGACGCCCGAGAGCTTGCCCAATCCCAGCGGATCCACGTTATACTCGGCCGGCATTATGGCGCCGACGACGATGAGCGTGCCGGCGATAAGGCCGCCGCCCGTGATGAGGGCGAGCGTCTTCGGCTTCACCTTCAGCTGGACGGGTGCGATTTGGTCCGGGGTTTCGTTAGACATTGCCGACTCCTGCAATCTCGGCATGTGCGGCTTTCACGCGCATGTGCCCTGCCTGACCGAAGCGAAAGATAAGGTCCTCGGATCCGTCCTGCTGACCTTCCTGGATCAGCCAACCAAGGTCATTGTCCTGTCGAGCCTTGAAGCCAACCTCATCGACATCCAGGCTGTCGCCTGGCGGCTTGCACTGTAGTCCCACGAACTCGACGCCTCGAAATGCGAGCAGTGCGAGCGCGCCGTGGTCTGCTTCGTGAGGCGGATAGACTTTCTTGAAAATGCAATCGAGCCTGCTTCCAAAGCCCGTCATCGCAATTGATACGAGCGCATAGTCATTCCAGAGATCGAAACGATCCTGCTCGGTTTTCAGGGCAATGGCATCTTCGATACGGAAGTTGCGGAGCATGTCATTTGCCTCCGGTGAAAATGTAGCCTGCGAGCTGTTCGCCGGCCAGCACAATGCCTGCGAGGAACAGGAGTCCGTTGGCGAAGACGGCGTAGCGGCCGAAGCTCTTGGTGGTGCGCCACAGCGTCATCAGGACGAGGATGATCGAGAGCGCCATGAGCTGGCCGATCTCTACCCCGATGTTGAACGAGATGAGGTTGGGGATGAGGCCGTTGGGATTGAGGCCGAGTTCCTGCAGCTTGGTGGCGAGGCCCATGCCGTGGACGAGGCCGAAGCCGCCGACGGCGATACGATTGTCGATCTCGAAATGGATCGTCCTGAAGCCGCCGAGATTCTCGAACGCCTTGTAGGCCACCGAAAGCCCGATCACCATGTCGACCAGATGTGCGTTGAGGCCGAAGTTGAAGATCACGCCGAGCAGCAGCGTGGTGGAATGACCCAGCGAGAACAGCGTGACGTAGAGCAGCACGTCCTTGAGACGGTAGAGGAAGAAGATCACGCCGACGAGGAAGAGCAGGTGGTCGTATCCCGTCACCATGTGCTTGGCGCCGAGATAGAGGAAGGGGAACGGGTCCGCGCCCACGGTGTTGCGCACGAACTGCGCGTCGGTTCCGCCGATGGCGTGGGCGAGCGCGGGCGGTGCGATGAGACTGAGCGCGAGAACCGCGAGGAGGATATGGTGCTGGCGCAATCCAAGGCTCGCGGTGAGTTGACTGCGCGTCGCTATCACGCGGGCGGGAATGTATGCAATCACGGCTCTGTCAGGTTGCGCGGGCGCGCCGGACGGCCCACATCTGCAGCTCAGCAGGAGTTTCTCATGTTCCGTCCGGTACGCGCCCTTCTTATTGGCTCTGGCCTCGCCGTGGCGTTCGCAGGCGCCGCCTTCGCGCACCACAACGCGATGGAGGGGTACGACGCGAAGGCGCCTGTGGTGCTGAAGGGCGAGATCTCGAAGGTCGACTGGTCGGGCGAGCACGCGATGATCTTCATCAAGGCGGCGGACGGCAAATCATGGAAGGTGCAGGGCGCGCCGGTCACGACCATGAAGGAGAACGGGCTGGATGAAGCCTCGTTCGGCGGCAATGGCGCGGTGACCATTCGCGGCTATCAGTCGACGGACAAGGCGTGCAAGCCGGACTGCCTCGCCACGGGCAAGGATGTGAGCTTTGCGGGCGGGCTGAAGGTGGCGCTCGACGGCAGCCACGCCAGGGAGCAGGGCAAGGCGGTGCACGACCAGTTGGTCAAGGCCAAGGGCGCAGAGCACGCCGGGCACTAACGGGGCTGTCATCCGCTTTTCGGTTTCGTGCGTACAAGCACGGGGCCATGAGGCGCGTAGATGCTCATTCTTCAGGGAACGCTGTTTGCGGGGCTGATCCTCGGCGTGATGGACGGGCTGTGGCTCGGGCTGATCGCGCGGGACTGGCTGGCGGGACAGCTGGGGCCGCTGAAGCGGGAAAGCTTTCTGGTCGCGCCGGCGGTGGGGTTTTACCTGCTCTATTCGGTGGGGCTGGCGGTGTTTGCCGTGACGCCTGCTGTTGAGTCAGGCGGCTGGACGCGTGCCGCGCTGCTGGGCGGGTTCCTGGGGCTGGTGGCGTTCGGGACGTATGACCTGACCAACATGGCGACCCTGAAGGGCTGGCCCGTCCCGATGACCTTCGTGGACATGATCTGGGGGATGGTGGTGTCGGCTGTATCGAGCGCAGGGGCCGTCCTGATCATCGGGCTGTTCAGCAGTCGGGCGCCCTAGTCATCAGTCCACTGGAAGACATCTTCCAGCTTTGCCTTGAACACGCGGGCGATGCGGAAGGCGGCTTCGAGCGAGGGGGAATACTTTCCCGCTTCGATGGCGGCGATGGTCTGGCGCGTCATGCCGATCTTTTCGCCAAGCTCGGCTTGAGTCATCTCGCCATGCTCGAAGCGGTAGCGCCGCATCTGGTTGGCGATGGGAAGGCCTTTGGGCTGCTTCTTCTTTTCCTTTGGGGCCACGCTCAGGCGCCCCGGCGGAACATGATGATCTGCGCGATCGCGACGGCGAGCGTGGCGATCACCATCACGCCCAGGCCGAGATAGACGGTGACCATGAAGGAATGCAGGCCCAGGTCACGGCCAAGCGAAGGGATGTGGGTCGCGAAGACGGTCACCGTCATGCCGACCAGCATCACATAGTAGCCCCACGTGTGCGAGCGCGACTGGATCAGCTTTTCGCGCTCGTCTCTGGGCGTGCGTGCGTCGGCAGGGTTGAGCAGGGCGGCGATGATGTGCAGCCCCACCTGCAGGATGATCAGCGCGATGATGGCGATGAGGCCGAAGTGGAAGGCCGACACGCTTTCAGGATGGATCAGGCCGGAAAGCAGCGCGCTGTAATAGGCGC
>DASYKO010000244.1:0-4783 GCA_035995285.1 Hyphomonadaceae bacterium
GTGACGGCGCCGAAGGAGGCGCGCTGGCCGGGCTGCAGCTTGTAGGCAAGTTCGATGGTTTGAGTCTCTGCGTCGGCCAGCGCATCGGCAGGATCGGCGCGGGCATCGGGATAGCCCGAGTCCTTGAGGCCGGCGACGAGCTTGTCGCCGACCTGGATCGCAACCTCGGCGCGGGCAGGCGCGCCGACGGCCACAGGCTCAAGCAGCTTCTCGAGTGCGGCCTGCGTCTCTTCGTCCGGCGGCATGTCGAGATAATCGACCTGGCGCGAGGCGAACGTGAACAGCGGGCCGAGCGTGACGTGGACGCCGTGGGTGATCGCGTTGTCGTTGCCCGCCTCGGCCCAGCCTTCGACCTCAGCCTGGTAATAGCCTTCGGATTCGAGGAACTGGCGAACGACGTCTTCGGCGCGGTCAGCCTGGCGTTGCGCATCGAAGAGCGTCGCGGGCGCGGGCTCGTCTCTCTGGAGGCGCTTGAGGTCGTCGCGCAGCGGCGGCGGGATATTCTCGACGGGGACGCGGCCTTGGGCCCAAGCGGGGGCGAAGGCGGCAGGCGCGAGGGCGCAAAGGCTCAAGACCAGAGCCACAGCGGCCCGGCCGGCGTGGCGGAATTGTGTACGCCCGAACGCCATTCACACACTCAGCGCAGGGAGGTCTGCGCGCCCGATTTATGCAGCCGCGGATGTCTTCAGTTCCGGGGCTCTTATGCCGAGCAAACATCACGCCGCGGCAATCTCGTGGCGGGTTCCGGATTCACCAAGTTTTCGGTGAGTTGCGCCAGTCGATCAGGCCGGGGCGAAATAGGAGGCCAGCAGGCGGTAATATATCCGGCAGAGTGTTTCGATTTCGTCGACCGGGATGTTTTCGTCTACCTTGTGGGCCATTTCGTTGCGCACGCCCAGTTCGGCAACCGGGCACACGTCCTTGATGTAGCGCGCGTCCGAGGTTCCCCCACCAGTTGTTAAGGCAGGTGAACGGCCCGTTTCCGATTTGACGGCGGCGACGATGAGGTGGGTGAGCCGTCCCGGCGCCGTGTAGAACGCCTCGCCCGAGACGCGCATGTCGAGATCGAGGCGGACGCTGCTGGTTCCCGCGCCGATGAGCTGGCGCAGGCTTTCCATCAAATGATCACCGGTGTGGTTCGGGTTGAAGCGGATGTTGAACTTGGCGGTGGCGATCGCGGGGATCACGTTGTGCGCGGGATTGCCCACGTCGATCGTAGTGACTTCGAGGTTGGAGGGCTGGAAGCCTGGGCTGCCGGTGTCGAGCTTTATCGCGCGGAGTTTGGCGAGAGCGTCGAGGAGCACGGGCACGGGGTTCGCGGATTTTTCAGGATAGGCGACGTGGCCCTGCTTTCCGGTCGCCTTGATCACGGCGTTGAGCGAGCCGCGGCGGCCGTTCTTGACGATGTCGGCGATCTTATCTTCCGACGTCGGCTCGCCGACGATGCAGTGGTCGATCTTCTCGCCGTCGGCGATGACGGCGGGGAGCAGGCGGCGCGTGCCGTGGAGGCCGGGGCCTTCTTCGTCTCCGGTGATCAGGAGCGAGATGGAGCCATTGGGCTGGCCGTGGTCGTCGAGATAGCGCTTGGCGGCGACGACGAAGGCGGCGATGGCGCCTTTCATGTCCGACGTGCCACGGCCGTAGAGGATGCCGCCCTTGATCTCGGCGCCGAAGGGATCGACGGTCCAGCCGGCTGCATCGCCCACGGGGACTACATCGGTGTGGCCGGCGAAGCAGAAGTTCGGCTGCGCGGTTCCAAGTCGTGCATAGAGATTGTCCACGCCCTCGAAATGATAGCGCTTCGTGCGGAAGCCTATCGATTCCAGGGTCTCTGCCAGCACATCCTGCGCGCCGTCATGGCAAGGGTTCACGGTCTGCTGGCGTATCAGGGCCTGCGAGAGCAGGATGGGGTCGCGGGAGACATCTGGCTTTTCAAGGGTCATTTCGGGGGTGTAGCCCTTTGGGAAGGCGTCTGGAAGGCTCTGCAGAGCTTGCCGCGCAGGCCGCGGGGCCGGTAAGGTTGCCGCAGTATTGTGAAAGGGCGAACCCGGGAAATGGGGCAGACGAACCCTTCCTTCCGCGATCCCTACGCCCGGCAGAAGCCCGGAGGCGCCGGAGCGTTTGCGCTCGCGCCCGACCATTTTCGTGATCAGGCCGCGCGCAAGGCGGCGAAGGCCGCGATGCCGAAGCCGGCTCCGAAGGCGCGTGAGCCCAGGTCGGCGAAGCTGAAGCCGGTTGATGCGGCGCCTGTTGTCGAGACGCCGGTTGCGCAGAGGCCGGTCTCGGAGAAGAGGGGGCCGTTCTTCGGCGCGTTCACTCCGAAGGCGCGAGAGGCTGTGTGGCCGGAGACGTTCGACAAGGATCTCCGGCGGGAGCTGGTCGAGAATCGCGAGCGAAAGTTTTCCAACAGCGCGTCGCTGAAGGTCGTGACGCCTGAGGGCAATGTCGATCTGGCGCCGAGTGTTGTTCATGGCGGCGATCGGCTGGTGCTGAGACGGGGAGGCAAGAAGGGCAAGTCGTCTTCGCTGGTGCTGGTGTCGGCGACGAACACGGTTGCGGCGGCGGAAGCCGTGATCGATGCGGACTTCGAGGATCAGCCGGCTGAGGTTTCCGAAAAGCGGACGCCGAAGCGGGAGCGACTTCGCCGCGGAGGCGGTGGTGGCGCTGGCGGTGGCGGTTCTGGCGGCGGCGGGGGCATCAGGCCGCCGATGGCGAAGATCGACCGGGCGTTCAACCAGGATGATCTAGTGTCCGTGCTGATCGTGCTCGCGCTGCTTCTCCTGTTCGGCATCTTCCTCATTCGCGGCAATGGCGCACCTACCCAGCAGCCGCAGCAGCTGGCCAGCGTGCAGAGCGCGGCGGTTGAGCCTGCGCCGCCGGTAGGCCCGCCGCCGGATCCGCATGGCGACCAGCCGCTCAGGCTCGTGCCGGCGCCGGTTGCTCCGGCGCCGGCGCCGGCGCCCGCGCCAGTGCCTGCGTGCAAGGCGGGGCATACGATGCGGGCCTGGTTCTGCACCAACGAGGCGCAGCTGACGGACAAGGCCAAGGCCGAACTCGAGAAGGAAGTCACGGACTGGAATTCCTGTTTCAAGGATCGGGAGCTGGTCGTTTCCGGCTATGCCGACACGCGCGGGCCGACGGACTACAACACCTGGCTGGGCGGGGAGCGGGCGAAGACGATTGCCGACTTCCTGAAGTCGCGCGGGATCAAGGTGGCGCAGCTGCAGCCCGTGGGCGAGCTCGACGGGCTCGACGACAACCAGAATTGCTCGAACCAGCGCCGCGTGGACATCATGTTCAAAGGCGATGAGGCTGAGGCGCCGAGCCGGTCGTGCGCGCCGCCATCGGATTTTGCCGCGCTGGTTTGTGGCTGACGTGGATGCGGCTCCGGAAGCGGGGCTTCGGAGCGATGTCAAACAGCGGGTGGCCGGCTTAGAGAGCTACGCAGGCCTGATGAGTTTCCACACAAGCCCAACCACGGGTCATTCTCGGGCTTGACCCGAGAATCTTTGGGCCGCGAGATCTGGGGCCAGCGATTGCGCGCATGGCCCAGAGATTCTCGGGTCGCGCTTCGCTTGCCCGAGAATGACTCGTTGAGGGGCCTGTGAGCACGCCCTCGTGGTTCGACGGGCGCACGCTTCGCGTGCTGCTCACCATGAGGGCTTTTCTGCCATTGCGGTCTTCAACTGCGATCGCGATGGCAATGGCGACGGTGGAGGATACGCCTGCGGCGCAGGAGCTGTTTGCGGCAGCCTGAGTTGTTTCCTTGAGCTTGCCGCTCTCCGTGCAGGGCAGAGCCTCCGGCGTCGCGTCGCTGTGGCATTCAGCGGGAAGACGGATGAGGCGCATCGAGCAGAGATGGGCGACGTGGGACACGAGCATCGCAAGGCCGCGCAGCAGCGCATTGATCCACTGATCAAGAGGCGAAGGGTTTCCTAGTCCAGTTTGCGTGGCTTTGTGCCGTGTCATGGGCAGGATTATCACCCAGGTTTTTCGACACACAGTTTGAAAACCGGAAGATTCTTCATTTTGTGGAATTTGCTGAGGAAACGGCGGACTAGACTCGTCATAACGGTGGTAGGTTTTTGAAAACTCACCACCAGTATGGGCTCATTCGGTCTCGAAGAGCGCCGGTCGGGGCGGGCTACTTCTTCCGCCGATAGAGCTTGAGGCCCGACCAGTCATTGTCGACGGCGGCGACTTTCACGTCGACGAGTTTGCCGGGCGGCAGGATCACGGAGCGGATACCGTCTTCGGTGAGGTCTTTGAAAAAGGCCGAGGTCTTTTTGGGCCAGGAGATCCAGATCATGCCGCCTTCGGCGAGGAGTGGATCGAGCTTCGGAGCGGCGGCTTCGAGAGCGGCGCGGTCTTTCACGAAGAGGTGGATGAAATCGAAAGCGCCGCTCTTCGGCAGGCTGGCCCTGGGCGTGATGGGCGCGCCGTCGACGAGGTCGGCGTAGTGAATGGGGGCGTTGACGGCGATGGCGGTCATGCCAGGCTTGAGGCCGAGCTTGTCGATGAGGCTCTTGCCGGAGTAGCCGACGGGTGCGGGTTTGGCTGGTTTCTTTGCGCTCTTTGGTTTTGCTGCCATTGTCCCCTCGTGTGTTCGAGTAAGTTTAAACATGAGGCATACGCCAAGGCACAAGGCTGGTCGCTAACAGAAGAGCAAGGTGAACCACCCCCACCTGTCCGCCCCCCTTCGGGCGGGCGGGACCCTGTTGCCCCAGCTTACCTCAATCGTTCTATGTCCAATTCCAACCACGCGGTCCCGCCCGCCCGAAGG
>DASYKO010000245.1:0-4641 GCA_035995285.1 Hyphomonadaceae bacterium
CGTCCAGCCGGAACAGTATGAGCGCCTCTGCAACGCGCTCGGCCGCGCCGATCTCGCCACCGATCCACGCTTCGCCGCGCTGCCCCAGCGCATGGCGAACGCCGATGCGCTCAAGACCGAACTCGCCCGCGAATTCGCGAAAGGCAAAGGCGAGACATGGGAAGCGCGCCTCAGCGCGAAGGGCGTTCCGTGCGGCCTCGTCCGCGCCGTCCCCGAAGCCTGCGAGCTTCCGCATCTTGCGACACGCAGCCTCGTGCAGTCGATGCCGCTCGCCAATCTCCCCGATGGCGAAGCCGCCCGCGTCCTCAACGCCGGATACCTCGCCGGCGAAGACGGCCCCAAAATCCCCGGCCCCCCGCCCCGCCTCGGCGAACACACGCGTATCGAGCTCGCAGCACTCGGCTATTCCGCCGCCGAGATCGACACGATGATCCGCTCCGGCGCCGCGATGGCGGGCGAATAGAAGATCATCGAATCTCGCGGCGCTTTCCTCCCTCAGCCGAAGGCTGGAGGGGTGAGCCGCGAAGCGGCGAACGATCGCACGCGCAGCGTGCGAGACGGTGGGGGCAGCCGCCGCCCTCTCACCGACCGGAATCATCATGATGAGGGGAACTTGGTGTCCTTGGTGCACCCTTGGTGACCTTGGTGTTTGAATCTTTCTGTCAGCGCCCACCGGCCCAGGCCGTTCTCAGCAAGAGCACCTGCCTACGCTCCTTCGGAGCTCCGGCAAGGCAGGCCAAGTGAGGCGCCAAGGACACAAAGAGGTCCGAGCACTGCATTTCTTTCTACTAGTATGGCGGTGCATTTCCGCCCATCGCCTCCGCCCAACTCATTGAAACTGTTCACTTCACAGAGTCGCATACTGGTGGTGGGAAAAATATTCTCCCCAGCATGCTCCAAACCTGAGGGATAATGCACTCGTCGCCTCCGCATGGAGGGCAGCCGATCACTGTTCAACGGCGCGGGGGCGATGCGTATCGAGCGTGGAGCCCCCAGAGCCCGTCCATGGAGCGATGAAGGGATAAGCTCAGCTCTCCTGAATGCAGCCGAACGGGAGCTGCCAACGGAGAGGGATGTCCAGGGACTGGAGCCGAACAGCTCCAGCCTGCACGCCGGCGGCGACACCCACGGCAGAGGCGCGAAACGAGAGCGCCTTGTCCGAGGCTGCCGAACAACGACACGCGGGGACGCGGATGATCCTGCGTCAGTCAATCTACCGGTAGCGCCAGCAATGGCGTGGCCAACATCAGCGCGGGTCATCCGCGTCCCCAGCCCTCCGCCTTAACGGAGGACAGCATTCCAGGCGGTGATCACCGGCCTGAATGCGAGCGCATATCCGTAGGGTGCATTAGGCCGAAGGCCGTAATGCACCATGCCCGCCACGCCTACGAAATGCGGATCAAGGCGCCATCGCGCCACGCCCACGAAGAGGCGCCTTCCGGCCTTCGGCCTAATGCACCCTACGACGACGATGATGTTTGAAATCGGCAGCAGTCACGGGGCCGGCCAGTCTCAGGGGAGAGACGAGTCTGCCGGCCCCGCCTGCAGGGCGCTTACCAGCGCTTGCGCAGCGAAACCGCAAACACGCGGCCAACCGGGTTCACCGTCGCGGGATCGAACCCGCCTCCGCCATTCGTGGCAGGCCCGATGTTCACATAGGGCGGGTCCTGGTCGAACACGTTGCGAAGGTCGAGGCCGAGCGTGACACTGCCATCGAACACCCCGCCCAGCACGTTAGACTGCGGGCTGAAGTTCAGCGCAGCGTCGATCGAGGTGTAATCCTCAACTCTCTGCACCGGCGCTGCGCGGTCATTGTCGTACGCGCCGACATAGTTGAACACTGCCCGCGCATCGATCCAGTCATGGCGCCAGCCGAACGTCGTGCGCAGCCTGGTCTTGAGCGGGTTGAAGATCAGGTTGGTCTTGTCGAGCAACGGGGCGGTCGGCGTCGCCGCCACCTTGTACTTACCGATCAGCGTGCCGCTGAAGTCGACGGACAATTCATCGCCCCGATCTGTCGTCCACTCATAGGCGGCGCGGAAGTCGAGACCCTTGGTGATGGATTGCCCGAGATTGTAGGAGCGCCCGTCGACGAACAGCGTGACGGGGTTGGGCAAGACGCCCGAGTTGAGCGGGATGCCCTGGCTCTGGAAGAACGCCACCCTGTCGGCCGCAGCCTGCCCGCGAAGGATGATGCCCGTCCCCGCAAGCTCGGCCTCCCGCGCAAGCAGGCTGAGATCGCTGAGGTTCGCAACCACCTGGCCGGTATAGTCGATGCTGAAATAGCTCGCACTGAAGATGAAGCCCGGCACAAGCGGCGGAGTAAAGTCGAAGCCCGCCGACCACGTCTCGGCTTCCTCCGGCTTGAGGTTGAGATTGCCGCCCGAGAGCGCAACGCCGGGAATGGCCGGGCCGCCCGCGGGGTTGGTGTAGTTCTGCACGAAGAAGGCGTTGGAGTTGCCGTATATCTCCGCAAACGTCGGCGCCCGCAGGCTGGTGCCATAGCTGGCGCGCAGCTTGATGCCATCGATCGGCACCCAGTTCATGCCGACCTTCGGGTTGGTCGTGTCGCCCACGTCACTGTAGTCGTCATACCGGCCCGCCACCGTGAACTCGAGCGAGCGGAAGCCCGGCACATTGTTGGCCTCGCCGATCAGCGGGAAGAAGAGTTCGAGATAGGCCGAATCCACCGTGCGGTTGAAATTGCGGAACACTACAGCCGTTCCCGGCGGGCCGTTGGCCGCGCCCGGATGATAATCGTGATCGATGTGCTCAAGCCCCGCGGCCACGCGTATCTCGCCTCCGGGCAGCGAGAACAGCGGCCCATCGAGCCGAACTTCCGAACTCGTGATCTCGCCATTGGTCGGATTGATCGAGATCTGGCTGAGGATGCCGGCCAGCACGGCAGGCGTTGTGCGGTTGAGGCCGTAGGGATCGAACGCCGTAGCGGGGTCGTTGCTGGCAAGAGCCGCCGTCAGGGCCGGGCCGTTGATGCCGTGAATCGACTTGGAGATGTCGCGATTCTCGCCATAGCTGACGAGGCCTTCGAGCGTCCATTCATCGGTGATCTTGTACTTGAGCCCGCCCGTCACCTGCCAGTTCTCGGCCGAGCCGAACCCGTCATTGGTCGGTCCTTCGGAGAACAGATAGGGGATGGTCTCTGCGGCCGTCGTGCCCACAGGCCGCGTGAAGAAGGCGTTGGTGGCGGGCACCGCCAGCGTCTGCGAATTCAGCCGCCCCGCCATCGCCCGATAGAATTCGCGGTTCGAGTAGAGTCCATCGGCCACGAATTCGAGACGGTCGCCGATGTCCTGGTTGAAGGTGAAGGAAACATCGTTCCAGGTCTGCTCCGGCGTCAGGTCGAGATTGAGCAGCTGCTCGCAAAGATTGGTCGTGCCCGCGACCAGGCTGCCCGCAGTCGCCGGCGTCACGCCTCCGGCCGGGATGGCATAGCTCACGCCGCCGACGACGATGTTGCCCGGATTGCACTGGTTGCCGCGATAATCGCGCCCGCCCTGCGGCCGCTGGTCTGCGCGGGCGTAGTCGCGATCGATCGTCTTCACCGAAGAGCGGAACGCATTCTCGTAGGCAAGATGAACCTGCCCGCCAGTCCACGTCTTGCCCCACGCCGCACCCAGCGTGTGCTCGTCATAATGATCGCCCACGCCATAGCGGCCGAACACCTGCCCGCCGTCGTGGAACCGCCGCGGCACAAGGTTGACGACGCCCGCCACCGCATCCGAGCCATAAACCGCCGATGCGCCATCGGTGAGCACCTCGATGCGCTCCAGCCCCAGGCTTGGCATGATCGCCGGATCAACCGACCTGCCGTTGGAAATCGCGCGATGCCCGTCGATCACCGTCAGCGTAGCGTAAGGCCCGATCCCCCGCAGGTTGATCGCGTTGCCGAACACGATATTCCCGCTGCCGCCATTCTGCCCGCGCGATCCTTCCGAAACCCCAAGGTCGAACACGGCCGGCAGCTGCTGGATGATCTTTTCCGTCGAGGTGACATTGGCCTCCTCGATGGCCTCCGTCGTCATCGTCTGAACCGGCGATCCCACCGGCGCCACGCCGCGCAGGCGGCTTCCGGTCACGACCACCTTGTCGGCTGCCTCATCCTTTGGTCCGGCGTCCGGCGCCTGCGCCGCTGCGAGCGGCGCGCCCAGCAGCGCCAGTGCGGCGCTTGCCAGAAGCCTGAAACGGTTGTGCCTGAACCCCAGACGCGATTGCGTACCGGCGCTGCCCTTGGTCATTGCGTTTCCCCTTGGCCAGTTCGAGCCGGCCTTTTAGTGATGTGACATAAGTATCGATCCTCAATAATTGAAATGTCAACGGTTTTGCTTTGCACATTTCGATGCTGCAGCGCCGCGAAGACTTCGAGCACCGGCGCCAAGAGCTATGATTGCCGCGAAAGATATGGGAAATAAGCATTGAGCCGGCCCGCCAGACTTCAGGAACAAGAGCGCCGGAGCAGGGGAGTTTCATGACGGCCACCATTGGCAATACGTCTGCACCGTCCGCCGCGCGGTCCTTTACGACGGTCGCCCTCTGCTTTGCCGTCATGGTGATCGAGGGTTTCGACATCCAGGCGATGGGCGTTGCGGCGCCTGCGCTGGGTCCTGAACTGAAACTCTCGCG
>DASYKO010000246.1:0-2140 GCA_035995285.1 Hyphomonadaceae bacterium
TTCTCGTAAGCCTTCTCGCTGCGCGGGTTCAAGTCCTCGCCGGCGCGGATGGTCTCCAGGCGCTTGGTCTGAACCTTCTCCAGCTTCTTGTGCAGCGCCGCGATCTTGTCGAAGGTCTCCATGACCTGCGGCAGCAGCGTCTGCTCCATGGCGGCCAGCGAGAGGTTGGCTTCCTCGCCCTCTTCGGCCTCTTCGACGCCCTCGGGCTTCGGCTCGCCCTCGGCGCCCTCTTCGGTTTCCTCGGCCTCCTCGGCCACGGCCACTGCCGCCCCGAAGGCCGGGGCGCCCGGACCCTCGAGTGTCGTGCCTTCCGGCAGGTTGCCGCCCATGGTGGCGTCGAGATCGATGATGTCGCGCAGCAGAAGCGCTCCGGCTTTCAGCTTCTCGCGCCATTCGACGATCGACTTGTGGGTGAGCGGGCTCTCGCCGATCCCGCCGATCATCATGTCGCGGCCGGCTTCGATGCGCTTGGCGATGGCGATTTCGCCCTCGCGCGACAGCAGCTCGACCGAGCCCATTTCGCGCAGATACATGCGGACGGGATCGTCGGTGCGACCGACATCGGCATCGTCGAGATTGCCGACGGCGCGGGATTCTTCCTGTTCGGAGTCGGCGGCGGGCGGGGCCTCTTCGGCTTCGTCCTGTTCCTCGTTCTCGACGATGTTGATGCCCATGTCGTTCAACATGGCATGGATGTCTTCGATCTGATCGTTGGTCTGGCCCTGGGGCAGAGCGGCGTTCAGCTCGTCAACCGTGACGTAGCCGCGCTCCTTGCCCTTGGCGAGCATCTTCTTGAAGCCCGCGCCGCCATCCATCAGCGGGCCGTCCTGGGCCTCGTCCTTGGATTTCACCGGTTCCGGCTTGGCCTGCGGTTTCACTGCCATCTATTCCACCTATCGCATTCGATCTTGAAGACGCGCGCCCAATTCCCATCCATGGGAACCGCGCGCGTCACGCGTTGGCCAATCCGTCTATCCGTACCGATGGGAGCATCCCGATCTTCGGTCGACTTTGGTGGTCGAAACGTTCGATCGCACAACGTTCGATCGCACCGTGCGCTGCCGCACCATTCAAGCGGCTCAGGTGCAGCGGATGCTGCAACCGGCGGGCGCTTCTCTCGAACCCTGTACGCACCTCGACCCGCTCCCGCAGCACGCCCATCACGTGCAAAAGCCCCTCCTCGGCCCGGGCCAATGCCGGCCGGCGGAAGGGTTCCTTTGCTGCTGCCGGTCCGCGCCATAGAGTACCGGGGGCGGCGGAAAGCCTAGGTCCCCCAGATGGTTCTGCAATGCGCCTGAATCAAGGCGCTGCGGACGGGCCGGCTGGTCTATAATGGCGGCCTCAGGCTTGTCAAGGCGACCCGCTGGAAGTGCTTCTGCCGCAAGGCCTTTATCCACAGATTCGCCCACATATTCCGTCCCAGGCATTCTTCCGAGCGGCAGCGCAGCACCAGACAGGGTTAACACTCTTTCCGGAGGGCCGGTTCCGGCTATGCCGACCAGACCTGGCCGGACCCCAGAATAGCAAAAACCGGGCTGTTTTCCCATGAGCGGTGTAGTGCCCGGGGCGTGGGTTCTGTGCGTTCGGCCCTGGTGAACGGTTCGGCGTGAACGGTTCGGCCCTAATGGACCGTTCGGGCCGGGGCATCGGAGACGGGATCGAGGTCCCGACGCCGGCTTTCGGCTTCCAGCAGCAGGTCGCGCAGGGCCTCGAAACGCTGCAGGTTCGCATCGCTCGAATCCTCAGCCAAGGCCTTGCCGGCATCATCCCGCTCCTGCCGGAGGTCGTGTTCGCGCAGGATGGCGAGGACATGCAGCAGACCGGTCTCCGCCGTCGCTTCCTCGGCGATGGGCAAGGTGAACCGCAGGGCGTGGGTGCGGAAGGAAAGGGTCTCGAGCTGGGCGCCCAACCCTTCCTGCACCAACTGGGTCCAGACACCGGTGCTGGTGAGTTCCGGCACCTGGATCGCGACTTGCACCAGTCGGTTGCGAAGCCGCGCCAGATCCGCATCGGCGATCTCCAGTGCCTTCACGGTCTCGATGTATTTGTGCAGCAGTTCGGGGTGATGGATGACGGTCGCCAGGAAGGCCTCGACCGGCTGGCGCCGCACCGAATGCAGACCCTGTCGAAGCGCTTCGCC
>DASYKO010000247.1:0-14844 GCA_035995285.1 Hyphomonadaceae bacterium
TTCGGACGAACTGCACGAGCACGCCATCGTCGGCGGCGCCGGCGCGCTCGCCGACTACGAGCCGGAGTTCTTCCGAACGGCCAAGGCCAACGGCGCAATCGTGCGCTCGACCTATTCCTCCGTGCTCAACATCGCGAACGCTGTTCGCGCCGGGATTGGCGTCGGCGCCATTCCATGCGTGGTGGGCGGCCTCGACCCGAACTTCGAGCTGTGCTTCCTGTTCGACGAGATGGACTACGACCTGAAGCTGATCATCCGCGAGGAGCTTCGCACGCTTCCTCACGTGAAGGCCTTCAGCGACTTTATTGCGGCACGCACATCCGCGCTGCGCCACATCATCGAGGGGCGCACGCAGTAACGAGGAGAGACAAAAGTGGCTGGATATCTTCGCCTTCGCCAGATCTGCCTCGTCGCGAGCGATCTCGATACGACTACGAAACTCGTCACCGACGTGCTCGGCGTTCCGCGCTGCTATACCGATCCCAATGTCGGCAAGTATGGCCTGCACAACTCGCTGTTCGCCATGGACGGCACGTTCCTCGAGATCGTCTCGCCGACGCAGCCGGGCACGGCAGGCGGGCGCTATCTCGAGCGCCGCAAGGGCGATGGCGGCTACATGTATATCGTCGACTGCGACGACCTCGGCCGCCGGCGCGAGCATTTCAAGGCGCTCAACGCCCGCATCGTCGAGGATGTGAAATCCGAAAAGCCCGGCGGCAAGGCCGAGGGCCTGCACCTGCATCCGCGCGACACCGGCGGCTGTCTTCTCTCCGTCGATCGCCATTCCAGCGGCGCCGACATGATGGGAGCGTATCTCTGGGCGGGCGCCGACTGGCAGCGCCACGCCTCCTCGCCTCGCGTCAGCGCCATCACCGGGGCGCGCATGCAGTGCAACGATCCGCAGGCGGTTGCGACACGCTGGAGCGAGCTGCTGGAGCGCCCGGTCAGGCGCGATGGCGACATCTGGACGATGGACATCGACAATGCCCGCGCCCGCTTCTCGCCGCTGGAGGATGATCGCGGCGAGGGCCTCTCCGCCGTGCGCCTCTCGGTGAAGGACAAGCCCGCCATTCTCGATGCGGCGAAAAAGGCCGGCGCGAAAACCGGCAAGGTGGCGACCGGCGATTATGTCGAACTCGTCGGCGTCCGTTTTGTTCTGGTGTGACGCCCATGCCTGTCTACACCATCGCCCAGCTGAAGTTCACCAACGTCGAGGTGTACCGGCGCTATCAGAAAGCGTTCCCGATAGTGTTCGCGAAGTTCAACGCGAAGGTGCTGGTCGCAGATGAAAGCCCGCGCGTGCTCGAAGGCGACTGGCCGCGTGACAAGGTCGTGATCCTTGAGTTTCCCGATGAGGCCGAAGCGATCCGCTTTCAGTCATCGCCCGAATACGAGGCCATCGCGAAGGACCGGAAGGCGGGAGCAGACGCGGTGGTCATCGTGGCGAAGGGGTTTGCGCCGAGGCCGTAGGGTGCATGAAGCGAAGCGCAATGCACCAAGGCCGTTGGTTGTCGCGCGAAAGAGGTGCATTTCGCTTCGCTACATGCACCCTACAATCGCCACACCCGCGCGGCCTTCACAGGATGGTTCTCGATCTCGGTCGATGTCTCGACCTCGTACTCGGCGAGCAGCTTGAAAGCATCGCGCGGGAAATAGGTTCGCCCCGGATCGCCGGCCAGGACCGTGACGCCGGCTGCATGCGCCTTTTGCAGGAAAGCGAGGAAGCGCTTCGCCATGCCCTGTTCGTAGAATACGTCGGCGGCGAGAATGACGTCGGCTTCGGGCGGATCGCCGCCAAGAAGATCATCGCCCAGATATTCGACGCTCACGCCGTTGAGGTCAGCGTTCACAGCAAGGGCTGCCTCGCACATCGGATCGATGTCGTTGGCCTCGACGACGGCAGCGCCCGCCTTCGCCGCGGCGATGGCGACGAGGCCCGAGCCTGAGGCGAGATCCAGCACCACCTTGCCTGCGACGAGTTCCGGATGCTCCAGCACGTGGCGCGCCAGGGCCTGTCCGCCGGCCCAGGGAAAGGCCCAGAAGGGCGGGGCGATGTTGTGCTTTTCGAGATCCTTCTCGGTGGCTTCCCAGATCGGGGTCAGCTCATCGGCCGTGTAGATGCGGATCGGAAGGCCGGGCACGCTGGCGATGCGGGTATTGGCCTGGATGAAGGCTTTGCGGCTGGCGAGGTCGGTCATGCGGCCATGTCGGCAGAGCCGGTGTATTAGGCAACGATCTTTTTCCGAAATCTGGCTATGTTTCGTATCCCCGGATTCGCCGGATCAGGAGACACGCATGTCGGCCATCGACATGAACAAGCTGGGCAGTGACGCGCGAGGCGCGCGGGCGCGGGCCTATGCGCCCTATTCGAAATTCCGCGTCGGCGCCGCCGTTCTGCTCGACAACGGCCAGACGGTTGTCGGCGCCAATGTCGAGAACGCCTCGTTCGGCCTTACCTGCTGCGCCGAGCGCAACGCGCTGTTTGCTGCCAAGGTGCAGCATCCGGCGGCGAAGATCACCGCGTTGGCCGTCAGCGCGGGCGACGATAGCCACAAGCATGATGGCGATCGCACGCGCATGCCGTGCGGCGCCTGCCGGCAGGTGATGGTGGAGTTCATGGATCCCGATGCGCCGGTGTGGATTGATGGCGTAGGCGTGCTCAAGCTTTCGGAACTGCTTCCTTCGCCGTTCAAGCTCTAGGAATGGGCAAGCTTTAGGCGGAACGAACTCGCGGTTCGGCGCGTTGACTCCTTCGAGTCAACACAAGTTAGCCAGCGAGTTCATCATGGCCTCCCGCGCCTATTGGAAGGGGCATCTTCGCCTGTCCCTCGTCACTGTCGGCATCGAGCTGTTTTCAGCGGTGAAGAGCAGTGAGTCCATGGCGCTGCACCAGATCCACAAACCCTCCGGCAAGCGCATCCGCTACCAGAAGGTCGCTCCCGGGATAGGCGAGGTCGACGCCTCCGACATCATCAAGGGCTATGAGGTCGAGAAGAACGAATACGTCACGCTGGACGATGACGAGCTCGATGCGATCAAGCTGGAAAGCAAGCGAACGATCGATCTCGTACAGTTCGTCGACCATGACGAGATCGACCCGCGCTATTTCGAGAAGCCCTACTATGTCGTGCCGGGCGCTGACGATGTGGCGCACGAAGGATTCGCGGTGATCCGCGAGGCGTTGCGCAAGGCCAAGAAGGTCGGCCTCGGCCAGATGGCGACGCGCGGCAAGGACCAGATGTGCGCAGTGCGTCCGTGCGGCGAGGGCATCCTCCTGGAAACGCTGCGCTACGAGAAAGAGGTCAAGGACAGCGACGACGTGTTCCACGCGATCCCCAAGACGCGGGTCGACAAGGAGATGTTGAGCCTCGCCGAGGAGCTGATCGGCCGGAAGACTGCGAAATTCCATCCCGAGAAGTTCAAGTCCCACTACAAGGCCGCGTTGAAGGAGCTGATCGAGGACAAGCGCAAGCACGGCAAGATCACTTCGGCGGACGATGAGGAGCTTGAGGAAGGCTCCAACGTCATCGATCTCATGGATGCTCTGCGCAAGTCCGTGTCCGGCAAGGGCAAGGCCGTGGTGGCGCACGCCGCTAAATCGTCCGCGCGCAAGTCTTCCGCCCGGAAGACGCCCGCAAAGCGGAAGGCGCCGGCGAAGAAGACCGCGCACAAGGCGCATCCCAAGCGCAAGGCCGGATAGATGGCGGACGGTCTTTCGAAATACCGGTCCATGCGCGACTTCAAGTCGACCCCGGAGCCGCGCGGTAAAACCAGAAAGTCGAAGACCGGCAATCTCTACATCATCCAGAAACACGACGCGACGCGGCTGCACTACGACTTCCGGCTGGAGCTGGATGGCGTGTTGCTCTCCTGGGCCGTCACGCGCGGGCCCTCGCTCAATCCGGCGGACAAGCGCCTGGCGATCCATACCGAGGATCACCCGATCGAGTATGGCGGCTTCGAGGGCGTGATCCCCAAGGGCTATGGGGCAGGCACAGTGATGCTGTGGGACCGCGGCGTCTGGGCGCCGCAGGGCGATCCGCATGAGGGAATGAAGAAGGGCAATTTCAAGTTCGTATTGATGGGCGAGAGGCTCAAGGGCGGCTTCGCTCTGGTCCGCCTGAAGCCCAAGCCGGGCGAGAAATCGAAGAACGAGCCCTGGCTGCTGATCAAGGAGCGTGATCAGTGGGCGGACGGGAGCGTCGTTGCGACGGAAGAGTGGGAGACCAGCGTCAAATCCGGTCGCGACCTTGATCGCATCGAGACGCAGGGCGAGAAGTACAAACGCGGAAAGGCTTATTCCCCGGTGGCGAAAACCAGAGCCAAGACGGTTGCGGCGAAGGCGGCAAAGGCCGCGGTAAGGCTTGCTAAGACAGCGACCGCAAAGCCAAAGCGGACCACGGCCAAAGCGAAGGGAGCTGCGAAGCGATCCCCTGGAAAAAAGCAGCTTCCAAAAGGAAAACCTCTCGACGGTCCTAGGGCCGCTCCGAGATTCATTGCCCCGCAGCTGGCGACGCTGGAGGCTGCCCCGCCGCAGGGATCGGAGTGGCTGCACGAGATCAAGTTCGACGGCTACCGCATCATCACGGTGATCAAGGACGGCAAGGTCACGCTGTTCACCCGCAACCATCTCGACTGGACGCACAAGTATGGCCGCATTCGCGAGGCGCTGGAGCAGCTTGGCCTCACAGACGCCGTGCTCGATGGCGAACTCGTGGCGCACGACAAGTCCGGCAAGGCGGCCTTCTCGCTGATGCATGCGGCGGTCGATGATGAAAGCATCCCACTGATCTACACCCTGTTCGATCTGCTCAACGATGGCGGGCATGATATCCGCAAGCTGCCGCTGACCGTGCGCAAGGAGCGGCTCAAGGTATTGCTTGCCAACGCGCCGGACATCATCCGCTACTCCGACCATATCGGCGGCAAGGGCGAGGCGGTGATTGCGCAGGCCTGCCGGCTGGATCTGGAGGGCGTGATTTCGAAGAAGGCGGATGCGCCTTACATTTCCGGGCGCGGGCTCAGCTGGATCAAGAGCAAGTGCATCGGGTCGGACGAGTTCGTCATCGGCGGCTATCGCCTGTCGGACAAGCAGGGCAGGGCGTTCCGTTCCCTGCTGCTCGGCGAATTTCAGGACGGTAAGCTCATCTATCGCGGCCGCGTCGGCACCGGGTTCAACGACGAGACGTTCAGGATGCTGATGCCGAAGTTCAAGCGGCTGCAGGTCAAGGCCAGCCCCTTTGAGGACACGCCGGCGGACGCGCGGCGGAACGCCGTATGGGTGAAGCCGCAGATCGTGGCCCAGGTCGCCTATCTGGAAGTGACCCCCGATGGCCATTTGCGCCATCCGAGTTATCTTGGCCTCAGGGAAGACAAGCCGGCCAAGGCTGTAAGGACAGGAAGCTCCGTCGTGTCGCTTGCTGACAAGAGGCCCAAGAAGAAGGCGCGCGTTGTAGCCGTCGCCGTGAAGGCGGCAAAAAAGGTCGCGCCGAAACATGTCGCCAAGCCCGCGAAAAAATCCGGCCCAACGAAGCTTGGCTCTTTGCGGCTCACCTCGCCGGATAAGCTGCTGTGGGCGGACGCCGGCGTCACCAAGCTCGACCTCGCCCGCTACTACCACGACATGGCCAAGCACATCCTTCCGCATGTGAAGGACAGGCCGCTCAGCCTCGTGCGCTGCCCGGAGGGCTATGAAGGCGAATGCTTCTTCCAGAAGCATCACAACCCTTCGACGCCGGATGCGATCGACACGGTGAAGATCAAGGAGAAGGACGGCAAGTCGAACGACTATCTCGTCATTCGTGATGCCGCGGGCGTTGTTGGCGCCGCCCAGATCGGCGGGCTGGAATTGCATGTGTGGGGCTCGCGCACCGACAGCCTGGAGAAGCCCGAGCGCATCGTGTTCGACCTCGATCCCGACGAAGGGCTCGATTTCGGCGATGTCAAAAAGGCTGCCGTGGAGCTTCGCGACGTGCTCGAAAGCGTCGGCCTCAAATCCTTCCCGATGCTCACGGGCGGGAAGGGCGTGCATGTGATTGTGCCGATCGCCCGCACGCAGGAATGGCCGCAGGTGAAGGCGTTTGCGTCGGGCCTCGCCCGCAAGCTCGCGGCGCATTCACCGGACAAATATCTCGCCCAGGCCTCAAAGGCGAAACGCAAAGGCCGCATCTTCATCGACTGGCTGCGCAATGAGCGCGGAGCAACGGCCGTTGCGCCCTTCTCGCCACGCCGCAGGAAAGGCGCGCCGGTGGCAACGCCGATCTCGTGGCAGGAGCTCAACAAGTTCGATACGGCAGCGGCCTTCACCATGGCGACGATCGAGGCGCGGCTGTCGAAGCTGCGCAGCGATCCGTGGAAAGGCTATGCGCAGGCCGCCCGGCAGGCGCTGAAGGCTGCGGCGATCGAGGCTGTCTCTGAAGCTTAACGAGACCTTTCCCGGTCCCCCCGATTTCAACCATGTGCCGCTAGCGGTTCCCTCAGGTTTCTGTGGCAAGTCATTAGCCAAGATCGGGGCAAACCCGAAGTCGGGGAAATAACGTGTCGCTCAAAATCGACAGCGTATCCGTGCTGGTGCTGGACGATCACCGCTTCATGCAGCAGGTGATGCGCCTCATCCTCAACGGACTAGGCGTGCGCAAGGTTGTGTGCGTGGGCAGCGTCGATGAGGCGCTTACCGTCCTTTCGACCGAGACGTTCGACATCGTGATTGCGGATTATCTGCTCGGCGGCAAAACCGGCGCGCAGTTCACGCGGCTGGCGCGCACCACGCGCTCGGGCGGGGACCGTTTCATCCCGATCATCGGCTGCACCGCGGACACCACCCCGAAGACGATCCAGGAATTGCGCGATGCGGGCGCGGACGAGATCCTGTGCAAGCCGGTGTCGCCCCAGGCGATCTGGTCAAAGATCACGGCGGTTGTAAATGCCCGCCGCAAGTTCGTCTCGACGCCTGAGTTCTTCGGGCCCGACCGGCGCCGCCGCAATGTGGACTCGCCTGCGGGCGAGCGCCGCGCGAGCGATCAGGAAATCGTGCTCTAGGTCTACTTGGCGCTCGCCGTCTCCTTGCCGTTGAAGGCCGCTTCAAGCTTGGCGAAGTCGAGCTTCTGCATCTTCATCATGGCCTCGAACACGCGCTTGGCCTTGGCGCGGTCCTCGTCGGCATTCCAGTCATTCATCTTCTCGGGCACGATCTGCCAGGAGACGCCGAACTTGTCCTTGAGCCAGCCGCAAGGCTCGGGCTTGCCACCGCCCTTGAGCAAGGCATCCCAGTAGGTGTCGATCTCCTCTGGTCCTTGCAGTTCACGCTGAACGAGATGGCATGGTTGAACTCGTCCATCGGCCCTGCGCTCATCGCAAAGAACGACTGACCAAAGAGCGTGAACTCGACCATCTTCACCGAGCCGGCAGGCCCTGAGGGCGACTCGCTAGGACTTTCGCTGATGCGGTCGACCTTCGAGTTCGGGAAGATCGAGGCGTAGAATTTCGCGGCTTCCTCTGCCTTGTCGGTGTACCAGAGGGACGGGGTGATTTTCGCTACTGTCATTTGCCATTACCTCCGCTGCGCATACGCGTCAGCGCAGCTACAGTTTCCTCAGCGGATGCTGACTCTCTGCCGCAGCGGTACTGCGGCAATCGTGCAGCCAAGTGCGACGCAATAGTATCATGACGCGCTGCAGCATTCTGTTATCCCATGTTGCAGACGAGGGTATGGGATGAAGCGCAGCGCCTCTGTGGACGATTATCGCGAAAGCGAGGCGCGGCTCAATGAAACCGGGGCCCTGCTCGGCGAGATGGCGGCGATGCTGTCGGATGTGGCCGACTGCATGAGCCATGCGCCTGCGCGTTTCGCTCAAAGCATTTCGGCGGCGGAGTGGCCTTCGTTCGAGAGGCTGCATGCGATGACGGCGACGTGGCTCGATCGGCGCGAGGAGCTGAAGCTGGTTTGGGGGGCGTTGAGCGAGGACGATCGCGCAACCATCGGGCCGCTGCCTGATTTCGACGGGCCGGATCGCCTGACGCCTGTCGTCTGAGAGAGTCTCAGGCAATCGCGCCAGTTCAGGCCTTGGCGATGCGATCGAGTTCGCCGAGCATGTCGTCAAACGACTCCGAGGCGTCCGCAGTTACGGATTCCAGTTTCGACACGCCGACCGGCCCGACGCCGAGGACGCGGCCGATCTCCGTGAGCAGTTCGGCGCGGTCGATCGGCTTCGAGACATAGCCCGACATGCCCATGGCGATGAAGCGCTCGCGGTCGCCGCTCATCGCATCGGCGGTCAATGCGATCACCGGCAGCGTGCTCCACGGCTGGTCCGACGAGCGGATTGCGCGGATCGCCTGTATGCCGTCCATCACCGGCATGTGGACATCGAGGAGGACGAGGTCGAACTCGGCGGCGGCGAGCTTGTCGAGCGCTTCCTGCCCGTTGGCGGCCTCGGTGATTACGACGCCCTGCGGCTGCAGGAACAGGCGCGCGACCTGGCGGTTGATGGCGTTGTCGTCGGCCAGCAGCAGGCGGGCGCCGCGCAGGCGCGCCGGGCGGCGCGCTTCATCCTGCTGGTCCGATGGCCCTTGCGCGATTGCAGCGTTCGCCGGATCTGCAAGGAAGGTCAGCTCGAATTCGGAGCCCGCGCCCGGTTCGCTGCGCACCACGATGTCGCCGCCCATCAGCCGGGCGAGATTGCGCGAGATGGTGAGGCCAAGGCCGGTGCCGCCGAACTGGCGCGTGGTCGATGCGTCCGCCTGGGTGAAGGCCGCGAACAAGCGGTTGCTTGCGGCCTCGTCCATGCCGATGCCGGTGTCGGTCACGCGCACGGTGACGCAGGTCCGGCCATCATTGTCCGATCCGGGCGCCGGCGCCGTCGAGACGTGAACGCGGACACTGCCTTCGCGCGTGAACTTCACAGCGTTGGAGACCAGGTTCGACACGCATTGGCGCACCCGCACCGGATCGTAGCTGAGCCGGTCGGCGAGGGCAGGGTCGCTCTCGAGCGTGAGGCGGAGGCCCTTCTCGCCGGCGCGGGGCAGGAACAGCTTGTGGACGTGGCTGAGCGTGTGGAGGACGTGGCCGTCGACGGGCGAGACATCCATCTTGCCGGCTTCGATCTTCGAGAGGTCGAGCACGTCGTTGAGGATCGCCATCAGCGTGACGCCGGAATCGCGAATGGTCGCCACCATCTCGCGGCTTTCAGCATCGAGGGTCTGCGCCTCGAGCGCCTGGGCCATGCCGAGGACGCCGTTGAGCGGGGTGCGGATCTCGTGGCTCACATTGGCGAGGACTTCGCTTTTGCTGCGCGTGGCGGCTTCGGCCAGCTTCAGGGCGGCTTCGGTCTCCGCCAGCCGCGCGGCGCGCTCCTTCGCGAGGTCCGCCTGCTGTCTCTGGATCTTGTCGGCCTGGAAGACGAGGAAGCCGATGACGGCGGGGGAGACGGCCAGCGTGATGAAGAAGGAGACGAGGGGGGTGTAAGGCGAATCTCCCGGCAACAGCACCAGGTTGATCGTCATGTCGGTCGGCACGACGATGGCGATGATCACGGCGCTAATGATCGCCGTCTTCAGAATCAGATTGATCCGGGGCATGTTGAGTCGGGGCATGGGGCCTGACCGCGCAAATCGAGTGCTCATGCTACCTAACAAGGGTAAAGACTTCTCCTTGGTGCGTTTGCCGAGTGTGAACGTTTTGCCGCCTTTCCTTTACTACTTCCGCTCCACCACCTTGATCGTGTCGGTTGAATTGTCGGTGGCGTAGGGCCAGCCGGCGGTGATGACGAAGCGCTTGATGTTGGAGGCCGCCTCGTGGCGGTTCACGGCGTCGAGGATGTCATCGAAGCTCTTGGGCTCTTCCGGTTCGAGGTCGGCCGAGACGCCCCAGATGAGGGAGAGGCGGCGGGCGGTGGGGAGGTTGGGGGTGAGGGCGTGGATGGGCTGCTTGGGGCGGGTGGCGGAGACCCTTTGGGCAGATGAGCCGGAGCGGGTGAAGACGACCATCGGGCAGTCGAGATCGTCGGCCAGCTTGGCGGCGGCTCTTGCGCAGGCGTCTGCCGTGGTTGGGGCGGAGGTCCAGGCGGCGGCCTGGGCGGAGGGGTTGGCCTCGCGGTCGGCCTCGATGGCGCGGATGATGCGGTCCATGATGGCGACGGCGGCGGTAGGATGGCGTCCGACGGCGGACTCGGCGGAGAGCATGACAGCGTCGGCGCCCTGGTAGACGGCGGTGGCGACATCGTTGGCTTCGGCGCGGGTCGGCGCGAGCGATTCGACCATCGATTCCAGCATGTGGGTGGCGATGATCACCGGCTTACCGTGGTTGCGCGCGATGCGGACGATGCGGCGCTGGGCGATGGGCACTTGTTCCGGCGAGAGTTCGACGCCGAGATCGCCGCGCGCGACCATCACGCCGTCGGCCTCCTTCACGATGGCTTCGAGTTCGTCGAGGGCGGCGGGCTTTTCGATCTTGGCGATGATCGGGATGTCCTTGCCGAAGTGCTGGCGGGCGAGGGTGATGTCGGCGGCGCGCTGCACGAAGGAGAGGGCGAGATAGTCGACGCCTTGCTTGAGCGCGAAGAGGCCGTCGGCGATGTCCTTCTCGGTAAGCGCGGGAATCGGGATGGGCCGGCCCGGCGCGGCGATGCCCTTGCGGCTCATGATGCGTCCGGGCGCGACAGGGCGGGCGATGCGCGCCTCGCCGTCTATGCCGGCGATGAGAAGCATCATCTTGCCGTCGTCGATCAGCAGCCGGTCGCCGAGCTCCAGCGAGGCGATGAGTTCGGGATGCGGCACGGGCACGGTGTCGGGCTCATTCGTCGTCTGGGCCGCAACAAGCCGTAGTTCGGAGCTCATGCGCACTTCGATCTGGCCGCCCGGCAGGTCGCCGACGCGGAGCTTCGGTCCCTGCAGGTCGGCGAGGAGGGCGAGCGGCCGTCCGGCGGCCTTCTCGGCCTCGCGGGCGGATTTTATGCGGGCGGCGTGTTCCTCGTGCGTGCCGTGGGAGAAGTTGAGGCGGAACAGGTCGACCCCGGCGCGCAGCAGCTCTTCCATCTTGAGCGCGCCGTCGCTGGCGGGCCCCACGGTGGCGAGGATCTTGGTGCGGCGGCGGTTGAATGCGGTCATGGGCGGGTTTCCGAATCTGTTGCCGGGTTATCGGCCAGTTGGAGGGAGGAAGCTACCTCTGGCGTTTTCGCGGGGGCGGGGAAGCCCTCCACCATGCGGTGGGCGAGGTGGATCGGCGCGAAGCGACGAGACGGAAGGGGCCGGCTGCGAAGCAGACGGATCGGGCCGAAAGAAGATTCCCCTTGTTGCGACATCCGCCTGCCCTCGGCAGGCAGCCCCTTCCGTCTCGCTCGCAAGAGCGAGCGATCCACCTTCCCCACTTCGTGGGGCAGGACACCGTGGGCGATTTCAAACATCCGCCTATGCTCTGCCGCCTACGCACTTCGTGCTTCGGCGAGCCAAGTCGAGCTTCGGCACGACACGTCAGTCGCAATCTCGCATTCAGGCCGGTGATCACCGCCTGGGATGCTTCAGCTCTCTCCCCCTTGAGGCAGCGGGGCGCGTGACTGGCGCCGTAGGTAGATCTGTGCTGGCTATGGTGGGCCAGCGATGTGCGTCTTCACGCGCCCCGATTGGTCGTTCTTTCCCGGCCGTGGGGCGCTGGAGTTGTAGCGGCCACCCAAGTAGCGATTGCCGCCAGGGCCCTTGGCTCCATGCCAGTGCCGGTTCCGCGCTTCAGGAGACATCGGATCGCTCCTGGACCCTCCGGTTTTTGATCCCCCGGAGGCAATGGCTTCACGTTGGCTTCGCGCCCCTAGCCAGTGCAGGTCCTACGGCGACTATAGCAGCACGCCGGCAGGCCATCGCCCCAGCCAGAGGACTTCCTCGCCATGGTGGGGGTGGCTGGCGTCCTATGATGGGGACCCAGGCCGCCAATACCCGGTGCGTGAAAACCGCGCCGACCAACGCCCTGACGTCTTGAGGCTTCGGACGTCTCCAAGACCTCCCTCGTGTCAGGGCGAGTGCATTATCCGCCAGGTTTGGGGGTGCCGGGTCGATGCACGATAGCGTTTTCGTGAGCTTTGTTTTGTGCGGAGTTTCGGGACGGTTGGAGGCAGATTCAGGATTATACCCGTAGAAGATTCTGCACGCTGTGAGAGTGAAACCTGCCGCGAGAGCAGCCTGCGCGCCGCGCGTCGACGCGTTAGCGCGAGGAGCAGCGATTGCGCCAGAGGTCCGCCATCTGGGCGCCAAGGCCGTCGGCCTCGCGTTTGACGTTGTCGATGGTGTCGAAATACTGCCGCTGGACCGAGGCGGGGAGAGCGTGGTCGCTCTGGACCCGGCTGCGGGCGTCCATCAGGCCTGCATATCCATCCGAAAAGCTTTGCCGGGCGAATTCCAGGAAAGTGCAGGCCGGGCCGAGATCGTCGTGCTGGAAGGCCTCGCGGGACTGCCGGTTGGCCGCGATGCCCTGGTTCATGAGGACGCCGACGTGATCCAGCAGCTGGTCGATGCCGCCGGTCGAAGCGGAGGACGACGTCTCGCACCGCTCGTCGAGCACGCGGTCGATCTGCCTCATGGAGTCATCGACCACGGGCTCGTTCTGGTTCACCCAGTCGAGGCCCTGCTTTTTGTAGTCGGCCGTGAGTTCGTTCGCCGTGCCGAGAATGTCGCGCATGCCTTCCATCGCGCCGCGGGCTTCGCCATAGACCTTGCGGGCGTCGCGCATGCCCGAGCAGCCCGTGGCGGCGTCATTTCCGTTGAAGGACAGGGTGGAGGCATTCACCTCGGCGCTCGCCTTTTCATTGGCGGCGAGGGCCTGGGTGTAGAGTGCGCTGAAGGTCGCCGCCACGTCCTGCGCCATCGCAGGCGGCGCCAGCAGGGCCAAGGCCGCCAGAGGTGGGGCGAAAGTGGCGAGAAGGCTGGGTCTCGGGGTCATGCGCACCGGCTAGCAGATTCTCTTGCGCCTGCGCTCCCTGACCGGGCGTCACGCCAACCATTTGTTACAGGCATTTTATCGAGGCGCCGCCACGGCGCCGGATTGTTGACAGCGTCAAGTGGGAGTACTTTCCCGCCGGAATCGGGACCGGAATTATAAAAACGATCGGCTAACCCACCCCCAGACGATCTCGTCTGAGAAGGGGCCGATCCAGGGAGTTCACAATGAAGAAAATCCTGACAGGCCTCCTCGCCACCGCCTCCATCATCGGCCTTGCCGCCTGCTCGCAAGAGCCGGCGACCAAGCTCGTGGGCGCGACGGTCGACAACTACATGCTGGTCGACCAGGGCGGCATGGGTCACTCGCTGAAATACGACACGCACACGCCGGCGGTTCTGCTGGTGTCCCACGTGGTCGGCGATGAGGGCTCGCGCGCGGCTGCGAAAGCGGCGCAGGCGTTCTCGGATGCGCACAAGGACATCGTGGTCCAGCTGATCAACTCCAGCCCGACCGACACGCGCGAGACGATCTCGGCGGAAGCCAAGGATCAGGGGCTTACGGTCCCGGTGCTCGACGATGAGTTCCAGCTGGTGGGCGGCCCGCTCGGCGTCACGAAAGCCGGCGAGGCGTTCGTCGTCGATCCCAAGACCTGGAAGGTCGTTTATCACGGCGACGTTGCGGGCGCAGAAGCGGCGATCACCGAATTCACGGCGGGCAAGCCGGTGACCAAGGCGGAGATGTCAGTCAAAGGCACGCCAGTCGTGTTCGCGGACTTCTCGAAAGACGCGCAGGCCGGCTTCCAGAAGATCTCCTACACCAAGGAAGTCGCGCCCATCCTGATGAAGCGCTGCGTCGATTGTCACCAGAAGGGCGGGATCGCTCCGTGGCAGATGTCGAACTACGCCATCGTGAAGGGCTTTGCGCCGATGATCCGGGAAGCGATCCGTACGGACCGCATGCCCCCGTATGACGTCGACCGCCACTATGGCGTGTTCGACAGCGACGAGAACCTCACCGAGGCCGAGACCAAGACGCTGATCCACTGGATCGAAGCCGGCGCGCCGAGCGACATTTCGGAAGCCAATGCCGATCCGCTAATCGCGGGCGTGACCGAGCGGGCCGAATGGCCGCTGGGCAAGCCGGACCTGATCGTCGACATCCCGGCCTACACCGTTCCGGCGCAAGGCATCGTCGACTACCAGCTTCCGGTGGTTGCCAACCCGATGAAGGAAGGCAAGTGGCTGAAGGCGACAACGTTCAAGGCGGGCAACCGCCAGGGCGTGCACCACATTCTCGCCGGCTGGATGAAGGAAATCCCGAAGGGCGGGCGCGGCTTCGACTGGAACGTGTCGATGGGCGGATACGCGGTCGGTTCGGAATCCAACATGGCGCCGGACAAGTGGGCGACCTGGATCCCCGCCGGTGGCGCGATCTCGTTCCAGATGCACTACACGCCGATCGGGAAAGAGTTCGTCGACAACTCCAAGCTCGGTTTCTACTGGGCGAAGGAAGATCCCGAGCTGGTGAAACGCCAGATCATCATCGCCGATCCCTCGATCACCATCGCGCCGAACGAGGCGCGCTGGCATGAGACGGCGTATGTGCAATTCCCGGCGCCGGTGCAGATCTATGCGGCCCAGGTTCACGCGCACTATCGCGGCTATGCCTCGAAGCTGACGGCGATCCTGCCGGACGGCACCGAGAAGCTGCTGATCAACATGCCGCACTACGACTTCAACTGGCAGCGTGAATACGTGTTCAAGCAGCTGATCGACCTGCCGGCGGGGACCAAGCTGGTGGCCGATTACTGGTACGACAACTCGGTGAACAACAAGGCGCTCGACCTGCCGAACGCCAAGTCGCTGACCAACCCGACCAAGACGGTTCCGTGGGGCGAGCAATCGTTCGACGAGATGCTGTTC
>DASYKO010000248.1:0-18633 GCA_035995285.1 Hyphomonadaceae bacterium
GCGGGCATTGAAGCTCAGCGAGCCGTAATAGGGGCGGTCATACCATTCCTTGTCGAGCCCAGGCGGCAGCTTGAGGCGCGCTGCGATCTCATCGCCGTTGAGCCCCTGGTTCATCATCCGAACGGTCTGGTCGTGCAGGAACGCATAGACGTCGCGGTGCTTGCCCAGATAGTCGCGGATCTCGGCGTTGCCGAAGCGCGGCCAGCCATGGCTGGCGATCAGCACGTCTGAATCACCATAGAGGCGGAGCGCCTGTGTGAGGCCTTCGGCCCAGACCTTGGCGTCGCGCACCACGGCGCCGCGCGGAGTGAGGATGTTGTGCTGCGTGGCGTTGGCGTTCTCCGCCATGTCGACGATCTTCCAGTCCGGGAAGTCGATATTCATCTCGGCCGGCGCTTCGGTGGATGGCGTGAACTGGAAGGTGAGGTTGACGCCGTCGATGGCGAGTTTCTCGCCCGTGGCGGCGATCTCCCGCGTCGGCGGGATCAGCGAGCTTGTTCCTGACGACAGTCCAGGGCCGATACCGGAATTGACCGTGCCGTCTGCATTTCGGGGAAGCGGCACGCCGAACTGGTACATGGCGCGGCGCTGCATGGCCGGGCCGGCGATGACGTTCTCGCCGACGGCCGCCTCGAGGAAGCCCTTGGGCGCAATCACCTGAACCTTGCCTGCCCGCACGTCCGCGACGCTTGTGAGGCCGCCTGCGCCGCCGAAATGGTCGGTGTGAGAGTGCGTGTAGATGATCGCCACCACGGGCCGCGCGCCCAGCTTCTCGTTGGCAAGGTCGAGGGCAGCCTTCGCCGTTTCGGTCGAGCCGAGGCAGTCGATGATGATCCAGCCGGTGTCGCCCTTCACGAAGGTGATGTTGGCAAGATCGAAGCCGCGCACCTGCCAGATGCGATCGCTTACCTGATAGAGGCCGTGCTTTGCCATCAGCTGGCCTTGCCGCCACAGGCTGGGGTTCACGGTGGCGGGCGCGGGTCCTTTGAGGAAGTCGAACGCCGACAAGCTCCACACCGTCTGCCCGGCGGCGTTGGTGATCAGGGGATCGGTGCGCGTGGCGATGAAGCCGCGGTCGGCGAATGCGAAATCGCGCGTGTCGGCAAAATTGCGCTGGGCGAGGAAATCCGCGTGGACGGTATTTGTGAACTCCGACGGGCCGCTCGCCGCTGCTGGCGCCGTCGGATCGACGCTTGTGCACGCGGCAGCAAGGGCGAATGCCGACAACGTGGCAAGTCTGACATGCATGGCCGTCTCCCATCGCCAACCCGCCACCCTGATAGGAGGCAAACCGGCGAAGGGAAAGCAGACGCTAGGTAAGCCTAGAACGTCCCGCTGATGCTGGCGCCGTAGATCGGGCCGGTGATGCTCTCGCGGTATTCCGAGCCGGAGAAGGCGCCGCCGGGAAAGCGGTTCTGCGTGAAGAAGCGGCGGTCGAGATAGCGCGGCATGTCGCCGATATTGTCCGCCGTGAAGCGGATGGTCATGCCTTTCACGGCCGTGGTCTCGATGAAGAAGTCGAGGTCGCCCGAGCCGAAGGCGCGAACCTGTTGCTCATTAAGGCGGAACGCCTCGCTGTTGCCGGAGAAGGAATAATCCCCGCCCCAGGCAAGCTTCCAGTCGGGAATATCCTGGCGGAAATCGATGTTCCAGTCATAGGCGCCCTGGTTGGCGATGCGGCGCTCGACCCCCGTGATCGGATCGGTGACCTTGCTGTCGCGCGCCTCGGCGAAGATCTTCAGCATGCCGCCCTTGATGCCGATGAATTCGAGCGGCGTGGCGGACTCAAGCCGGATGCCATAGCGCTCGCCATCGCCGATATTGCCGGCCGCTGTGAAGACGCAGGCATTGTCGTTGGAATTGGTGTCGCACGGCGGAGATGTCTGCAGCTGGGCGGGACGGATCGGGATCAGGTCCTGCGTGTCGTCGATCTGGTGGTAATAGCCGGTGAGCGAGATCGATCCGCGGTCGCCCACGGCGTGCTTCCACTGCAGTGTGCCTTCCCAGGCCTGCTGCGGTTTGAGGTCCGGGTTGCCGATGGTGAGCAGGCCCTGCAGCGGCACGACATTGCTGGCGAAGTCGGAGAAGGACAGCTGCGCCACGGTGCGCTCGACCGAGGCGCGGATCTGCTCGCCCTTCGAGGGCGTCCACGTCGCGGTGATGCCGGGTTTGGGATAGCTGAAATCGCGCTCCTGTTCGGCGTCGCCCGTCTGCGTGATGGTCGAGGCCTCGTAGGTGAAGCCCAGTTCCAGCGTGAAGGCCGGGCTCATGCGCCAGGTGTCGTTGACCGAGGCCTCGCCGCGGAGCTCCTCGACGCGTGTCGTCGCCACGGGAAGTGTCTGCGGTACGAACAGGCCGGTTCCGAAATTGAGAGCGGCGGTGGCGCGGTGCTGGTCGAGATAGTTGAACGCGCCTTCGATGCCGAATTCCACGACGTGGGCGTCGTTGGGCTTCAGCGTCCAGACGCCGCGCGCGACGTGTTCGCCGGTCTTGAGTTCGGTGTTGAAGGTGGAGGCGGAGGTGCGTGCGCCTGCAGCTGAAAACGTCTCGAAGAATTCCTGCGGCCGCCAGTTGACCGTGCGGTTCACCAGAATGCCTTTCAGGGAGTTCTGGGCCGAGAATTTGTGCTCCCAGTCGCCGCCGAGATCGGCATAGAGGATGTCCTTCTCGGTATAGTCGTCGGCGGTCACGCGGTTGAGCGCGCCTGCTGGGGTAAAGCGCAGCTGGCCGGTTCGGCTGGTGAAGATCCGCGGCATCAGCCGCCCGGTGAAGTTCACCGTGTCCTGCGGCGTCGGCGTCCAGTTGACGGTGGCGTTGATCAGGAGTTCGCCGAGCACCTGCTGGTTGAAGTCGTTGGTGGTGAAGGTGAGGGCGCCTGCCGCGTCGCGGTTGAGGATTTGCGTTTCCTGGCGCTGGCCCTGGTCGGTGCCCTGGATGTTGAGGCGGATGCCGAGGTCCTTGGTCTTCCACGACACCGTGTCGCCGACGCGCACGCTGAGGCGCTCGCCCTGCCAGAGCGTGTCGCCGCGCCAGTTGTGCGAGGTCTGGAGCTGCTGCGCCGGCTTGAGCACGACGTTGGCAAGCTCGGTATAGCCGCGCACGTCGACATCGCCTGCGGCCGCGGCGGCGATCAGGTCGATGCGGGCGACATCGCGGGCGGCGATGCGCTGGAGTTCATCCGAGATCGCGTTCTTGGAGGAGGGGCGCTGGCCATCGATCAGCACATTGCCGGCGGTTGCGCCGAAACCGCGAAGCGAGTCGCCGTTGTTGATGGAGAAGCCGGGCAGCTGGCGAACCATGTCCCAGGCGGTCACCGGCGAATAACGCGCGAAGAAAGCCGGCTCGAACTTGCGGATGCCTTCGGTCTCTGTGGTGGCCTGCTGAGGCGTCTGAACCGGCGCCTGCTGTGCGCTTGCCTGCTGCGCCCCCGCAGCCTGGGCCAGCGCAGCGATGCTCGCCGCCGCCAGAAATGTCCCCGTTTTCCAACCCATAACCACGCTTCCCTTCGGGCCCAGTTTCAACTAAGTATTTAGTAGATAGCTCAGGCCGGAGCGGCTGGGTATGTAAACTTATCGATTATCGATAAAAGAACTGTGATGTGGGTTTAGCCCGTCCCGCGGCTCCTGCCGGCGTAGGAGGGGATCGACTGCTCAAATGGATGCAGAGGGCCGGCGAATAATTCTTCGCTGAAGACGCGCGACGGCCCGCAGCGCGAGGCGTGCGGGCCGTCTCAAATCAACCAGGAAATTCCCGGCGGGACTAGAGCCCCGCGTCGAACAGGCCGGGTAGCAGGTGCACGATCTTGTCGGCGAGGTGGTGGCGCGAAAGCGGCTTGGCCGTCCAGTCGGACATGCCCAGCGACGTCAGCCGGCCGACCTCGTGTTTCATGGAGTCGTCGACGAGGCCGAGGATCGGGATGTCGTTCCACGGCGTGTTGTGGCGGCGGATCCAGCGGATCACGTCTTCCCCGGTCATCAGGGGCAGGGTGAGATCGAGGATCAGGAGGTCGAACGAGCGCAGCGCCAGAAGATCGATCGCCGCCTGGCCTTCCTCCACCTCGATCACCGACATGCGGGGCGAGGAGAGCAGGACGCGCAGGACGCGGCGGCTGAACGCATCGTCTTCCGCGACAAGAATGCGGGTGAAATCATGGGGCGCCTGGGGAACGTTGGACCGCCCCGGCATGTTGAGCGCCCTGCGGATATCGCTGACGGGCCCGAACGAGTCGAAGGGCTCGTCCGCAGGCGCGCCACGCTCGGCGGCGTCTTCCGCGAACGACCACGTCTCGAGAGGCGCCTTGAGTGAGCGCACGGGCGGACTCCATTGCTGCTATGGCCCCAGAATGCGCGAGCGCGGCTAAGCCGGCCTTTTCCGGCGCGCTGGAATTGCAGCGATGGCGCTAACCATCAGCCCGAAATGGTCGCGGCTGCGGAAGGATCGCTTGCGAAAAACCGCGCAGCCACAGTGGAAATTCGCCTGCGCAGGCGCGGTCATCGTAAATTCCGGTAGTATTAAAAGCAGGACATGGTGGTGAAGTTTGGCCGCCGCGGATTTCACCGGGGCGCGCACGTGAAAACGGAATCGGGAACCTGTTAACGCGCGCGCCTGTGATGAAAATGATTGACCCGTCCCCTAGGTATGGGCCGACAATTGTGGTCGCGGAGGATGCCATGCATATCGTCAATTCCAGTCTCGTTTCGATCGGTCCGGCCGAGGCTGCGCGAAGGATGCGGATCACCATCAAGACGTTGCGCCATTACGAGCGGCGCGGCCTGCTCGAGCCGAGGCGGACGTCAAAGGGCTGGCGCGTCTATGAGCGTGCGGATCTTGCCCGGCTCGAGCAGGTCCTGGCGTTCAAGGCGATGGGCTTCGGCCTTGCTCAGATCGCAAGCCTCCTCGATGCGTCGTCCGATGTCGTCGCCTCGGCGCTGGCGACGCAGGAGCTCAATCTTGAGGGCCAGATGAAGCAGCTCAACGGTGCGCTCGATGCGGTGCGTATCGCGCGCGCCAAGCCGGCGCGTCCTGCCTCGGGCCTGCCTGTGGCTCTGGCGGCCTGAACCGGCGGCAAACAAAAAGGGCGGCTGTCTCCAGCCGCCCTCGCTCGTTCTGTATTGAAGCAGCGTCTACGGATGCGCCTTCTTCCAGGCCTTGCCTTGCTTGTCGACGATGTCGACGAGGTCGCCCATGCCGAGATTGGTGTCGTTGAGGTGCAGGCCCCAGCTCGGGTCCGGCTTGCCCTGCGCCATCACGTCGGTGAGCGGATCATCGGTGCGCGGGTCCTTGGCGTCGGCGTTGATGTGGACTTTCAGGTAGGAGTGGTTGCCTTCGCTGACGCACTCGGTGGTGAGCAGGCCCGGCACCGTCACGAACGGCGTGGCGATCTCCTTGCCCTTCACGTATTCGCGTTTCTCGTCGCGGCCGAAGCGGGTGAAGTAGGCCTTCGGCTGCGCCTTGCCGCCGCCCATCGCCGCCGGGTTGGTGCACACGGCTTCGCTGCCATTACGGCCGACGCCGAAATTGGCGTTGTCGGAGGGCGGAACCGTGTCGCGGAAGCTCGAGAACGAGATCACGCAGCCGATGTCATCCGCCTTCTTGCAGGTCGGGATCGACTTGAACGAGCCGCCCACGTCCTTGCCTTTGGGAACCTGCAGGGCAGTGCCCATGATGTAGGCCGAGACGAATTTCGCCTGATCCGGCTTGCCGTCGATCTTGGAGGCGATGAGGCGCGTGATCTGGCCCGAGCCTTGAGAGTGGCCGACTATCACTACGCCGCGGCCCTTATTCTCGTTCTTGAGATACCAGTCCCAGGCATCATCGACATCCGCCGTGCCGCTGCCGGGGTTGATCGCGGTTGCAGGCGCCGCCCCGCCGCTGGTGCGGGCGCGCAGGGCGCCGAGCGTGAACTGGCGGTACATCGGCGCATAGAGGCGGCAGTGCGCTCCGAGACGCGCGAATTGCGAGCGCACAACGTTGATCTCCGCCGGGTCGGGCGTCAGGTCGGAATAGGATCCGGGATCGGTCGACACCGTCGGATAGATATAGAAGCAGTCGATCGGCGCGTTGGGATCGGACTTGAACTTCTCGATGGTGGTCGACCCATCAGCCTTGATCACCGTCGCGTCCATGTCGACCTTGCAATAGTCCTTGGCGATGCCGGGGCGGCACAGCCATGTCTCGCCCTTCGAATAATCCGTGTGCACGATCGGCGGCGGGGCAGGTGGCGCGGGCGCTGCGGCCGGAGCGGCAGGGGCGGCGGGCGCCGCTACAGCCGCGGGAGCAGCAGGCGCCGCTGGCGCAGCAGCGACAGCTTGAGCCGCAGGCGCGGCCGGAGCGGATGCGGTTTGCGTCGGCGTCGTGCAGGCGGCGGCCACAAGAGCAGTGCAGCCAAGAAGCAGGCGTTTCATTTCCAGTCACCCTCGATTGTTTCTTTGGCGCTATCTGCCTCCCCGCCGATATGAAAGTCCAGAGAGCAAGTTTGGGTGACGCGATTTTTGGCGCCGGTCTCAACGTGGAACGCGCGGCTTCAATGCCCGGAAGAGTGCGAAGGCGCCGCCGGCGAAGGCGATAAATCCGATGACCGCCCAGGTCGGCGAGGGGCCCTCGAGCGGCTGGCAGTCGGCGACGCACAGGATCGGCGCGATGCGGACGAGGCCGAGACCCTGCAGCAGCCACAGCCCGCCCAGGCCCACGCCGATCAGGCCGCAAACGATGAGGGCGATCTTCTTCATGGCGTAGTCCTTTCGCTGCCCAGTCTGATGTGCCGGGTCTGACGTGACGAGTCCGACGTGGCGGGCCTGACGCGGAGGGAAGCGGAATCGTTTCGCTACACGCGCCTTTCGGCGCCTCGCAATTTTCGAACGTCTTGACCGCGGCCGGGTTGCCGAGCGTGTCGTGCGATGGTCTGCTTCTAACCGGGACGGAAGGATGGAGAGGGATGAAGCCGGGCAACCTCGCATCGGTCCTGGCGAGCGCGCCCTTGCTCTGGCTGGCGCTGGCGGCGCCGGGGCTTGTGCTCCTCGTCAATTATGCGTCCGGCGCAATGAGCTATGGCGAATTCATCCGCTGGAGCGGCGACATCGCGGTCTGGCTCCTTATCGCGATGCTGTCTTTCTCGCCCCTGCGCCGCATCGCGCGGGGCAATTTCCGGCTGTGGCTCGGAAAGCGACGGCGCAGCTTCGGGGTGGCAGTGTTCGGTTACGCGGCTGGCCACCTTGCCGCCTATCTCCTGCTCAAGGCCGACCCGGACGTCATCTGGCAGGAGGGCGTCGAAGCCGGGCTTCTGACGGGCTGGATCGCCTTTGCGATCTTCCTCGCCCTCGCGCTCACCAGCAACGACACCTCCGTGCAGATGTTGCGCGGCGCCTGGAAGCGCCTGCATTGGTTCATCTATCCTGCGGCCGTGCTGGCCGCAGCGCACTGGATCCTCACCGCTGCCGACCCCATCGTTGCGGTCGTCCATGCTGTAGCGATCGCGCTGCTGCTGGTAATGAGGTTCGTGCCCGAGAAGAGGAAAGCGTAGCGGCGACGGCTACTGCACTTCCTTGCCCCTACTGCACTTCCTTGCATTGGCCGGCCTGGCGCTGTTTCACGCCGATGGCGGCAGGATCATCCGGCGCTACCACATGCGCCTCGAAGGTGCGCTTGTCGGTTGAGGCGAAGAGGCCTTCGAAGACTGCAAAGCCATCATCGATCATGAACACGTCGATATGCTTGCCGCGGATGGCGCCGCCCTTGTCTCCGGCGAAGAGATAGCCGTCGTGAGTGTAGCTCCTGCCCTCGTACTCGAACTTTATCCCGCGCAGTTCGGGCGCGAAGATCACGCTCTCGAGCGGGATGACATCGGAGTCCACCGCGATGGTGCGGAACGGAACAAGCGGCATGTCCCGCACGCCGCAGCCGAACTCGGCCGTCACCGCCATGAAGCGTGCGCGCCGCGTGGCGTTCTTGATACCTTGCGAGAGGTTGCCGAGGAAGTCATCGCAATTGGTCTGCTCGGGCCCGTTGGAGTCGACATAGACATAGGCGGTCGACTTCTTTCCCTGCTTCACCGACACCGAGCCTTGCAGCGCCGCCTCGCACCAGTCGCGCTGGCGCAGGGGCGGCGAGATCCATTTGCCGTCGCGGCCGATCAGCGGGAACGCCGCCGACATTTCCTTGGGCGCGGCCGAGACGATCGGCGTGTGATAGTGCGTGGCCCACAATTTCAGATCCGGTCCGAGAGAGGCGGGTTTGGGCTCGGGCAGGGCGAAGGCCTCGGCCGCGCTGCTTGCCGTGGTGAGGGGGTAGCCGGCGCGCTCAGGCGCTGACGAAGTCGCGCACGCTGCGAGCGTCAGGAGGACGACGAGGGCGAACTGTCTCACGCGCACATCCGCAAGCTTGCCCCGCCCGGTCAGAGCGACAAGACGCTGGGAGATAGGCGAGAAGATGGCGGCAAGCCTTTCCATGCTCCAGCACAAGCCCCGGAGCGGTTACGGAAAGGTTTAGGCAGGTTCGGGCAGGCCCGAGACCCTTGCGGAAGCCCTAGATCGAGCTGGGGCTGGCGGTCGCAATCTCGGGGTTGGCCACCGGGGTCACCGGGGCAACCGGCTTGCGCTTCTTGCGGCCCGGGCGGTCCGAGTCCTTGCAGACCTCCTCGTGCGCAGCGCTGAGCGCGATAAAGGCCGGGTCCTGCCTGTCCACGACATAGGCCTTGAACGTGCCGCGCGAGGAGGAGTGCACCACGTCCGGGAACGGGTTGCCCTCGGCGTTGTCGACGAACATGTCGATATGGTTGCCCTCGATGGCGCCGCCGCGGTCGCTGGCGACCACATAGCCGTCATGCGCGAACAGCTCGCCATGCTTCCAGAAGCCAAGGCCGCGCAGCGCTGGAATGTAGAGCACGGTGCCCATCTTGATCTTGGCCGGATCGACCGCGATCGTGCGGAAGGCCATCAGCGGGATGGAGCGCACGTCGCACGCCTGCGGGTGGTGGAAGGCGACGAAGCGGGCGCGCTTGGTCGCCGTCTTGATGCCGTTCGACAGCTCGCCGAAATACCTGTCGCAGACATTCTGTTCGGGACCATTCGAGTCGACATACATGTAGGCCGTGGGTTCATCCCCGCCGTCATCCACCCAGATCGAGCCCTGCATCGCCGCGTCGCACCAATCCACCAGGTTCAGCGGGGGAGAGATCGCCTTGCCGTTCTTGCCGAGCAAGGGCTTGGCCGTCTTGGGGTCGACCTTCGCCGAATAGACGGTGGGCATGTGGTAGTAGGTCGCCCACAGCTTCATCTCCTTGCCATAGCCCTGCGCGACGGGGGGCTTCAGCAGGAAGTTAAGCGCCTGCATGGCGGGGTGCAGGTCTCCGGGGGGCAGCGTGATGTCCACCTGCCGGCCGGTTATCGTTGCATATGCGGTGCGAAGAGACGGCCCTGCGAAGAACGCGAAGGTGGCCAAAACGAAGAGGAAGCCTAGCAGCAGTCGTTTCATCAGAGATCCCGGCTGCGTCCCCCCGGCCCGTGGGGAAAAGCCTTCGAAGGGAGGCTGAATTAAGGCAGGCCTGAGCGCAAGCATAATTCGTCGCGGCTGATTCTGCAGCAACGCAAAGGTTAACCGGGACGCATGGCCGCAGTGGCCGCCGTCAATGCCTCTCCTGCAGCGAAAACTGCGTCAGGCCGCGGCGATATCGATGGCGCTGAGAACGTCGGAGAGGTCCACCGTTTCCGCCACTGCCGCCGATGCAACTGCAGGTTCATCGCTCTCGCGGCGCGAGGTTGCTGCGTGCACCTTGTTGAGCAGGAGGCGGCGGTCGATCGGCTTGGCGAGATAGTCCGTCATGCCCATCGCGACAAAGCGCTCGCGGTCGCCCTCCATCGCATCGGCAGTCAGCGCAATCACAGGCAGCGTGCGCCACGGCTCGCTCGAGGCGCGGATGCGCGCGATGGTCTCGCAGCCGTCCATCACCGGCATGTGCACATCCAGGAGCACTACGTCGAAGGCTTGACGCTCAAGCCTTTCCAGCGCCTCTGCGCCGTTCTCCGCTTCGGTGATCTCGCAGCGGATGCGCGAGAGGAAGAGCTTGGCCACCTGCCGGTTCGTGGCGTTGTCATCGACCAGAAGGATGCGGACGGGGCCGGCGGTTGCGTGCACGGCTTCGGAAACATCCGGCGCAGCCTGCGAGGCCTTTGACTTGCGCCGCCCGGCTTTTGCAGCGGGGGCCTCGAAGGTGAGGGTGAAGGTCGACCCACGCCCGGGTGTGCTGGAGACATGCACATCCCCGCCCAGCATCCGCGCCAGCCTGCGCGTGATGGCAAGGCCCAGCCCCGTGCCGCCGAAACGGCGCGTGGTCGAGCCATCGGCCTGGGTAAAGGCGTTGAACAGGCGCGACAGCGCCTCCTCGTTCATCCCGATGCCGGTATCCGATACGCTGACGCGCACGCGGTGAGGCGCGCCTTCGGGGGCAGCCGCCACGCTCCAGCGTACATCGACGCGGCCCTTCTCGGTGAACTTCACGGCGTTGGAGATGAGGTTCGAGATGCACTGGTGCACGCGCACCCGGTCGTAGGACAGCCAATCCGGCCCGCCGCCCTCGCGCAATCCCTCCAGCACAACGCCTTTCTCCCGCGCGACCGGCTCGAACAGGCTCACCGCGCGGCCGATCGAGGCGGCAAGATCGCTTGGCACCGGCGATATCTCCATCTTTCCGGCTTCGATCTTGGAGAGATCGAGAATATCGTTGAGCAGGGTGGTCAGCGTCTCGCCGGAGTTCAGGATCACGTCGAGCTTTTGCTGCTGCGCTGTGGTGAGGCTGTCCATCGACAGCGCCTGCGCCATGCCGAGCACGCCGTTGAGCGGGGTGCGAATTTCATGGCTCATCGTGGCGAGGAAGTCGGACTTGGCGCTGCTTGCCGCATTCGCCTTTTCCGTCTCCGCTGCAAGCCTGCGGGCGAGGGCCAGGAGTTCGTGGTTTCGCTCCTCAGCGACGGTTATGGCTGCGCGGAACAGTTCGAACGCGCCTGCAAGGCCTGAATATTCGCCCGCGGCATCGATCATCACGATGCCTTCGAACAGCGCCTCGCGAGACAGGGGCGCGATCACGGCGCTGACGCCGGCCAAGTCGATGTCCTGCGAAATCACCACGGGCGAGGCATTCATGAAGTGGAAGGCAGGCCGTCGCTCCCACAGGCGGACAGACTTGCGCAGGGCGGTGAGACGATCGCGCGTCACCATGCCGACGGGCCGCGCGCCGGCGACGACGGGGAAGGAATTGATCTCCGGAGCATTCTTGAATCGCTCGGCGATCTCGACCGCGAGCGTCTCCGGCGTGACGAACGCCACGCGCCTGGAAATATCCCCGGCCTTCATCAGAACCACGCCCGTCCGCTCGTCGTCAGATTTGGCGGCGCCCCAACACCGCGTTGCAGCATGCCTTAGCGGAAATTCCTGAAAACGCCGTGAATTCAGAGTGCTACATAAATAGGCGCCGCTGGAGTCATTTACGGCATAGCGGTGGTCAGCCGTTGGTAATCACCCCCGCCAGCGCGGCTTTCGCCGCCAGCACAGGGCTCATCAGATGGGTGCGGCCGCCGCGGCCCTGGCGGCCTTCGAAATTGCGGTTGGAGGTGGAGGCGCAACGCTCGCCGGGCTTGAGGATGTCCGGGTTCATGCCGAGGCACATGGAGCAGCCGGGCTCGCGCCATTCGAAACCGGCGTCGATGAACACCTGGTCGAGGCCTTCCTCTTCCGCTTGAGCGCGGATGAGGCCGGAGCCGGGCACCACCATGGCGCGCACGCCAGCGGCGACGTGCTTGCCTTTGGCGATCTCGGCTGCGGCGCGCAGGTCCTCGATGCGGGAGTTGGTGCACGAGCCGATGAAGACGCGGTCGATCTTCAGGCCTTCGAGTTTCTGGCCGGGTTCGAGGCCCATGTAGGCGAGGGCGCGTTCGGCGGCCTCGCGTTTCACGTTGTCGGCAATCTGCGCCGGCACGGGAGCGCTGGCGGTGATGGGCGCGGCCTGCTCTGGGCTGGTGCCCCAGGTGATGGTGGGGGCGACGTCCTCGGCGGCGATGTCGATGACTTCGTCCCAGTGCGCGCCGTCGTCGGATTTCAGCGTGCGCCAGGTCTGGATGGCGGCTTCCCACTGTCCGCCCTTGGGGCTCGCGGGCCGGCCCTTCATGTAGTCGAAGGTGGTCTCGTCGGGCGCCACGAGGCCTGCGCGGGCGCCGCCCTCGATCGAGAGGTTGCACAGCGTCATGCGGCCTTCCATCGACATGGAGCGGATCGCCGAGCCCATGTATTCGATGACGTGGCCTGCCCCGCCATTCGTGCCGATGATGGCGATGAGGTGCAGCGCCAGATCCTTCGCGCCTACGCCAGGCCGGAACTGGCCTTCGACGCGCACGGCCATGTTCTTCATCTTGCGCGCGCGCAGCGTCTGCGTCGCCAGCACGTGCTCGACTTCGCTGGTGCCGATGCCGTGGGCCAGCGCGCCGAATGCGCCATGGGTGGATGTGTGAGAATCCCCGCAGACGATGGTCATGCCCGGCTGGGTGCGGCCCTGTTCGGGGCCGACCACGTGGACGATGCCGTTGCGGATGTCGCCCATGGGGAAGAATTCGATGCCGTGTTCCTTTACATTGCGGGCAAGGGTTTCCAGCTGCTCGCGCGCTTCGGGATCCTTCACGCCCGCCATGCCGAGGCTCTGCCCCTCGGTCGGCGTGTTGTGGTCGGCGACCGCCAGCGTCAGGTCCGGCCGGCGCACCTTGCGCCCATTGGCCTTGAGGCCTGCGAAGGCCTGCGGCGTCGTCACCTCATGGATGAGATGGAGGTCGATATAGAGAAGGCTTTCGCCCGCGGCCTTGTCCGTAAAGGCGACGTGGGCGTCCCAGATCTTGTCGTACAGCGTGCGTGCTTGCAGGGTATTGGGGGTCATGCGGGGCTATATGCTCGCCGCAAGGGCAGGGCGCAAGACGGCCATCCGTTTACGCCGCCATCAGCTTACGCGCCACCGCGACCCGCTGTTCCAGCGCCGCGCGCTTCGATCCCGCGCGCGCGTACATGGAAAGCTCGTGCATGGTGGAGGAGGCGAACTGGGCGAGGGCGGCCGGGTCCGCGCCCTTGGCCAGCTCTCCCGCCTTCTTCGCCTGCCTGAAGCGGCCTTCGAGCAGCGCATCCACCCGCTCGAAGGCGTCGCGCACCACGGCGCCGACATCGTCCCGCATCAGCGATTCCGTCAGCGCGGTGCCGACCAGGAAACAGCCGCGCGGGCCATTGGCGCTCCCGCTGCCCGGACTGGCAAGATAGCTCTCGATGCAGCGGTCGAAGAACAGGTCGAGGAAAGGCTTCAGTTTCAGATCCAGCTTCACTGCGCCTGCGACTGCACCGACCAGCAGTTCGCCCTGCATCTTGAGGGCGGCCAGATAGATCGCTTCCTTGTCGCCGAAGGCGGCATAGAGCGAGGGCCGGTTCATGCCCGTCGCCTCGACAATGTCGTCGAGCGTCGTGCCGGCAAAGCCCTTCACCCAGAAGACATCACGCGCCCGCTTCAGCGCATCTTCCGGATCATACGCACGCGGGCGGCCTCGCTTGGGAAGCGGGGACTTGGGCGCGTCATACAGCGGCCGCTTCGCTTTGCCAGTCGCGGGGGTGGTTGCTGCCACCCCCTTGTCAGCAGCTGACGCTCTTTTTTGTACCACTTCGAATAAAATCCTTGACCGGCGGCTGAGCAGGCTGTTTTATACAACTCAGTACAAAAAGACCACCCAGAAAACGACTCCGTCAGAGACAAGCTGCAAAACAAACGGAGCGCCTCCTCATGGAACTGTTCTTTACCCCGCTATCCTGCGCGCTGGCTTCGCGCATAGCGCTTTACGAAGCGGGCCTTCCCGCCACTTTCACCCGCGTCGACAACAAGACGAAAACCACGGCCGACGGCCGCAACTACCTCGAGATCAACCCGCGCGGCCAAGTGCCGGTGATCGGCATCGATGGCGAATACTTCACCGAGAACGTCGCCATCCTCGAATACATCGCCGACCTGAAGCCCGAGGCGCAGCTTGCGCCCTCCGGCATGGACCGCACGCGCATGCGCAAATGGCTGAGCTTCGTGAATGGAGAAATCCACGTCGCCACCATGTCGTCCATCCTGTCGAAGACGACGTCGGATGACGTGCGCACACATTCCATCGAGCGTGCAAGGAAGGCGCTGGCCCATGCTGACGCACATCTCGCCGGCCGGCAATGGCTGACGGATAACTATTCCATCGCCGACATCTATCTCGCCGTCGTCTCCAACTGGCTGCAGGCGACGCCGATCAAGCTTGCCGACTATCCCAACATCGCCGCGCTGCAGAAGCGCGTCTTCGCCCGGCCCGCAGCCGCCAAGGCCGTCGGCGAGGAGCTGGAGCTCTACCGCGCCGCGGCCTGAGCTGGGCCCCCAAACGTGCCTTCCCATAGTCTCTGACGGCCCCTCGCGGGACCGGCCCACCGGCTGGTCCCGCATTTCTTTCTACCAGTTAGCGGGGGCTTTCTTGCCGTTTTTGCGGGGCAAGCGCCTGAAATCATTGGGAGAGCGAGGGCGCCTACTGGTGGTGGAAATAATTTCTCCCGGCGCCCCCAAAAGTGCGCGCTCATACTCGCGGATGAGCAACACATCCAATCTTGTGCTTCCGTACCTCGCCGTTGGGCAGGCGCAGAAGCACGTCACCGTCAATGAAACCCTCCGCAAGCTGGACGCCATCATCCAGCTCTCCGTCGTCTCCGCGACGACGGCCGCAGAGCCCTCAACTCCAACCGATGGCGCCGTCTACATCATCCCCGCCGGCAAGAGCGGGACGCACTGGGCCGCGTTCGCCAATTGGAGCCTCGGCTATTATCGTGATGGCGCGTGGATCGAACTCAGCCCTCGCGAAGGCTGGATCGCCTTCGTGAAGGACACGGACCAGCTTCTCTTCTACACCAGCAGCGCCTGGTCGCTCTTCCCCGCCGCGAAAATTCTCGCCGTCTCGGCCACCGACAAGCTGATCGGCCGATCGACTTCCGACGCAGGCGCCGCCGAAGAGATCGCCTGCACCGCCGCCGGTCGCGCGCTCCTGGATGACGCCGACGCGGCCGCACAGCGCACGACGCTGGGGCTTGGAACCGCAGCGGCCCAGAACACCGGCGCCAGCGGCGCCAATGTCCCGCTCCTCAATGTCGCCAACACATGGAGCGCCCAGCAGGCTGCCGCCGTCACCAGCGCGGGCGCGGCGGCAACGCCGCTGATCCTGCGCAACGCCGGCTCCACGGCCAACACCGAAACGGTTCTGCAGCTGAACCCGTCGGGCTCCGCCGCCCGTTATGCCGAGATCGCCGCCCACAATGACGGATCGAACACCATCAGCATCATCGTGCGGCCCAGTTCCGGCGGCATGCTGTTCGACGTTGCGAATTTCCACATCAACGGCGTCAACATCGCAGGCATCCTGCAGGCCGACAATATCCAGCCACGGCTCGACGACAGCTTCGATCTCGGCACGGCCTCGCTGCGCTTCGATGATGTCTACGCCACCAATGGCGTGATCCAGACGTCGGACGCCTCGGAAAAATCCGGGCTGCGTGCGCTGGGGGACGCAGAAAGGCGGGCCATCCGGCGCGTCATCTCGGGCATCGGCGCTTTCCAGTGGCGCTCGGCGCTTGCGCAGAAGGGCGAAGACGCGCGCATTCATTGCGGCGTGACGGCCCAGGCCGTGAAGGACGCATTCGAGGCCGAAGGGCTCGATCCTGGCCGCTACGCCCTGTTCTGCGCCGATGCGGTAGACGAAGCCGTTCCACTGGAAGAGGCCGAAGAGGCGCCCGATGCCGTGGCCGGCGCCGCGCGCATTACGCGCCGGCCGAAGCTCGATGGACAAGGCGAACCGGTGATGCGGCTGGGCGTGCGCTATGACCAGCTCTTCGCCATGGCGCTGGCAGCGATTGCTGCCTGATCATGGCATGATCACCACACGCCGCGCGTAATGCCGTTGGCGAGATACTGGCCCAGTGTCGGCGCGTAGTACTGGTTCGAGGGCAGGGTGCTGGGCGGCAGGGGCTTTGCCTCTCCGGTCAGCACCTTGGCCATCGTATCGACGACCAGTTGCTGGCTGCGCGCGGCCATGAGCGTCATGTAGGTCTGGATGTTGTCGTTGTCGGCGACAGGCACGCGGTTGGTCGCCAGGACCGGCCCGGTGTCGACGCCGAGGTCGACGAGGTGCAGCGTCACGCCGAAATTCTCGGGCTCGTTGTTGGCGAGCGCGAAGTAGCCGCCATTGATGCCGCGATAGGCCGGGTTGATCCCCGAGTGATAATTCACCACCGGGCAGCCGCATGCATCCAGCAGCGGCTTCCTCAGGATGCCGGTCGAAGCCACGAACACGGTCTTCGGGCGCAAGAGGCGTATCTTGTTGATCGCCTCATCGGAATTCAGGTTGTCGACGTCTATGCGCGTAAAGCCCTCGACCGGCGCCGCATCGCACTCGGCCTTGAGCTCCGCAAGGCGGGCCGCCGACATCGGCTTGGTGACTTTGGCGGCAAGCATGGCGGCCATCATCGAATAGACGGTCGCGGCGCCAAGCTTCTTCTTCCTGCGCTCCCAGAAGGCAGAGGCCGGCTCGCCCTTCTCGACGATCACCCAGAAATTCCCGAAGCGCCGGCGCAGCTCATTCACCATCGTCCACGCATGCGGCGCATCGCCGATCAACGCGATGAGGCCGGCGGAATGATCCTGCTTCGGAGGAGTTTGCCTGGCGTATCCCATGGGACGGTCCCCGGAATGTTACGCCTCCAAGCTGGCACAGTACGGTTAAGGCCGCCGCAAGCCGATCGGTGAAATTCGATCAGTCGCAGCCGTCGCGCTGGCCTTCGAAGTCCACGACGATGGCGTGCGTGTCCCCCAGCACCCAGAAGAGCTTCAGATGATCGCCACCGCCTTCCGCGACAAACATCGCAGGCGCCAGCTTCGAGCCCCATGCAGCCTGCACCCGGCCAGGCGGAGGCCCCGCCGATGTCATCGGCCCCGCGACAAGTGTTTCCGGTCCTGGGCGCGCGGCCTTGCTTGTCCCTCCGTTGTGAAAGAGCGACTGACCGTCTGGTGAGATTTCGAGGATGGTTGCGGCGGCCGGCTGGGTCTGCGGGTCGGATGGATAGTTGAGGATTTCGCCATGCAGCGCGCCCCGCCCGTCGCGGGACGGCAGGAAGCGCGCCGTCGTTGCCTGGATCTGGCCGCCATCCTCTTGTCGGCTGATCCAGCAGCCGCGAATGAATTCGATATTTTGCGTCATCGCCATCTCCGCTGGGTCAGGCGCGGCCTGACACCCGGCCGCACACGCCGCCGCCAGCGCCGCAAGGAATTTCCATCCCGTCATCTTCAGACTCCTGCGCCGACTTTACACGGCCCCGGCCAATCCTGTTAGAGTCATGCGCATGAGCGATCTGGCAACATTCATCCGCGGCCTGCCCAAGGCGGAGCTCCACCTGCATATCGAAGGCTCGCTCGAGCCTGAGCAGATGTTTGCCTTCGGCAAGCGGAACAAGATCGATCTTCCGTTCAAGAGCGTGGAGGAGGTGCGGGCCGCCTACGCCTTCTCCAACCTGCAGGATTTCCTCGACATCTACTATCAGGGCGCGAACGTTTTGCAGACGGAAGACGACTTCAGGGACATGGCGCTCGCCTATTTCGCGCGGCTCCATGCGGACGGCGGCAGGCATGCCGAAATCTTCTTCGATCCCGAAACGCACACGGACCGCGGCCTGCCATTCTCCATCGCTATCGATGGCCTCACCGCCGGGATGAAGGAAGCCGAAGCGAAATACGGGATCACGTCGAAGCTCATCATGTGCTTCCTGCGGCATCTCGATGAAGCGTCCTCGCTCAAGACCCTAAAGTCGGCTGAGCCTTATCTGGATCGCATCGCCGGGGTCGGCCTCGATTCATCCGAGAAAGGCCATCCGCCCTCCAAATTCGCGCGCGTGTTCAAGGCGGCGAAGGAACGCGGGCTGAAAATCTGCGCCCATGCGGGAGAGGAGGGGCCTCCCGACTACATCCACGAAGCCCTCGACATCCTTCACGTCGACCGCATCGACCATGGCAACCGCGCGCTGGAAGACGCGAGCCTGGTCCAGCGGCTTGTCCGCGAAGGCATGACGCTCACCGTCTGCCCCTTGTCCAATCTGAAGCTCTGCGTGGTGATGGACCTCAAAGAGCATCCGATGAAGCGCATGCTCGATCTCGGCCTGCGCGCCACCTGCAATTCCGACGACCCGGCCTATTTCGGCGGCTACATTGCCGAGAACTTCATCCGCACCGCAGAGGCCGTGAACCTCTCGCGCGCCGACGTGATCCAGCTGGCAAAGAACTCCTTCACCGGCTCATTCCTCGAGTCGGCGTCCATCGCGAGGCATGTCGCCAGCATCGACGCTTACGTCGCCGCGCACTGACCTGAAAGATTTACGCGTGGTTTGCTGATCCGCGCCTCAAGGCGCGCCGTAACACGTCATGTCCGGCTGGCGGTCTCACCCACCCCGTGCCGGAAGGGCCGGTTGCCACCATCCCCCTTGTGACCCCCGGGAACCGGTGCGGACTGTGCGGCCGCCAGCAATGGCGGCCGCTTTTCTTTTGGCTTGCTCCTTCGATCGCCGCGC
>DASYKO010000249.1:0-5534 GCA_035995285.1 Hyphomonadaceae bacterium
AACGCCGCGCAACGCCCGCCGGACGAATCCGGCGGGCGCCCGCGTGGGTCGCGTGCTCAGGGGAGAGTTCACGACCTTCCGGTGCAGCGGCCGCTCCGTTTGCGATGCAGCGCGGCGCCTTGCAGGATTGGGGCTGACAGACGGCAGTCCGGATGCAGGCCGGCGCGAATTTTTCCGCCTTACTCCTCCAGCACCAGCCTTGTCGCAGCCGCGGCGAGCAGCAGCAGGACCGCGGCCGCGGCGGTCCAGATCAAGCTCGGCATGGCGCCGAGGCGAAGAGCGAGGTCGTTGACTACCGGGGCGAAGACAAGCGCGAGCGCCACCACCGATCCGATGAGCCCGACGATCACCGAGGCGAGCAGCGCCATCTGGCGGTATAGACCATCGCGCGGGTTGAGTTCGCGCAGGATGCGCTCCGTCACGCCGCCATCGTCCCAATGCTTCGAGGGCTGGCCGTAGAGGGCGAACAGCTCTCCGCCGATTTCCGGATCAGATTCAGGATCAGCCATTCTGCGGCCCTCCTTTGGTGGGCGGTTCACCGAGCATAAGCCGGCGGCGGAGCTTTTTCAGCCCTCTTGTGACATGCGATTTTACGGTGCCCAGCGGCACGCCCAGCGCCTCGGAAATCTCGTCCTGGCGCAGGCCCGCGCCATGGCAGAGCGTCACGCACAGCCGCTCGGCCGGTGAGAGGGTCTTCAGCGCCGTATCGAGATCGAGGCGGTCATTGCTGCTGGCGGCTTCGATGTCACCCGGATCATCGGCCATGGGCTCGGCAGTGATCACCGTGCGTGCATCCTTCTGCCGCCGGCGGATATAGAGGCGCGCGGCAACGGTGCGGATCCATGCCGGGAAAGGCGCCTCGAGCCGATAGGTCGGCAGGCTGTGCAGCGCCTCGATGAAGGCATCCTGCGCCAGATCGTCGGCGAGCGCATGATCAGCGCCCATGCGGCGCAGCAAGTCGCGCACGAAGCGGGCATGGCGGCGCACCAGTTCGCCATACGCATCGCGGTCGCCGGCTGCGGACAGGCCGACAAGCTCGACCTCGGGCATGAGGGCGAGCTTGCGGGCAAGGTCGGGGGATGAGCGCGGGCGCATCCCTTTGGCGTCAGGTGTCGTCGCGCCGCTTGGTGAGGCCAAGCATCAGGAAGGTGAAACCGATGCAGGCCGGCATGATGGCCAGCATCAGGAACATCAGGCCTGTGTTGCGTTCATCGGTGTCGAGCTGGGTGTGCTTGACGCCGAGGTCGTCGGTCCAGGTATGGGTCTGCTCGAACACGCCGGTCTGCCAGAGAGTGACCATGGTCGCGCCGAACAGGGCGAGGCCGGCGGCGAGAGAGAGGATTAGCGCGCCCCAGCGTATGTCGCGCTCGCGCGTGGGCATGGGCTTGCGCATCAACTCGCGGATAAGCTCCGAAGGAACGGGCTGACCCTTGTCATAGCCGTGCTTGAGCAGGTCATAGAGGCGGCCGCGCTCCCGGCCACGAAGCTGCGTCGGCAGGATAAAGATGAAGTAGATTATCGCCGCCCCCAGCAGCATGGGCGCCAAAATCGCCAACAGTTCCCCAGGATTTCTCATGTCGTCACCCCTTTAGCGCCTTACCGTCCTTGTCTCACGGTTTGTGGCGCCGGGCGGCCCGCCGGGATGCAGGCATGCGGGATTTATTTGCTGGAGAGGACGTTGCCCTTACGGCGCATCGCGGACGGCCCTATGCGTCCATCGCCCTGCAGAGGTCCTTCGCCGTGACCGGCTTGTTGAGGATGGAGCTGACACCAAGCCCGCCGAAGCGGTTGTCGAGCGTGGCCATCGGGTCGGCGGAGAGGACGATGACGCGGGGGGCAGGCTTCAGGTTGCGGCGGATCCACTCCATGACTTCAACGCCGTCCATGCCGGGAAGGCGGTAATCCAGGAGGACGGTGGAATAGCAGCCTTCGCGCAGGCGGGTGACGGCTTCGAACCCATCGCGCGCAAGGTCGAACTCCCAGCCGCTGGCTTCCAGCAGCGTAGCGGAGACGGCGGCGGAGCCGCGATTGTCGTCGACGATGAGGGCGCGGCGGGGCGCGGCGGCTTGGACAGGCTTTACGGGGCCAAGCTTGGACGAAACGGGTTTTGCAGACATGGCAGGGGGAGCAACTCCAGATCGCATTCCGGTGTTCCGGTTCTTTCCGGCTTCTTCCGGGGCGCCAAGTTTTACTTGAGGGCGCGAAGTGTCCGGGCCAAAGGGACCCGGCCCGGACACAAGCGTACGCGAGACTGCCCTCGTGGGTTGGGGGGGACGGAGGGCAGCCCCAGCGACTGCGTGCACATGGCCACAACAACAGTTCAGCAAAAGGCTAAAACTGCAGCTACGCGAGCGCGTAACAGCCACCCCGATGTTACAAGCTCCAGCGTGTTGAATTGAGTACGTTTTCTGTGGACGTTACACGCCCATTTAACATGCCGCTTTACTGACGCCGCAGGCTACGGGATGGTGGGTCTCTGGGAAGGGACGGCCTACTATGGAACTCGTGCCGCCATCCGTCAGGGTTGGGGACGAACAGACGAATCTGTCCGGTGGAGATTCGGCCCCGCCCTCACGCGCAGAGATCGAAGCGGCGCTGGAGCGCATGCTCGATTCCCGTGGCTTTGCCTCCGCCCCGCGCCTGCAGGCGATGCTCAAATACATCGTCGGCGCGACGCTGGATAAAGAGAGCGACCGGCTGAAGGAATATTCCATCGCGGTGGACGTGTTCGGGCGGCCGGAAGGCTTCGATCCGCGCCTCGATTCCATCGTGCGCACACAGGCCAGCCGGCTGAGGAAGCAGATCGCACTCTATTACGAGCGCCAAGGCGCCAGGGAGACCGTGCGCATCGAGGCGCCGCCGGGAAGCTATCAGGCCGTTTTCTCGCGGCGCACTCTCGAGCTGGTTCCCGCCCCGCGTCCCGCGCACGTGGCCGAACAACCGGAAGAGCTGGACGCCGACGCAGCGTTCGAGGTGGAACGGCTGGGCGAGCCGCCGCAAGCGATAAAGGCTGTGTCAGGTGCAGCGCCGGAGCAGAACGAAACGCCGGGCGGGCGCTGGTTCATGGCTGCTGTGCTCGGCATGGCGACGGCCGTGCTCGGCGCGCTGGTGGCCGCCACCTGGATGTCGCGCCCGCATCCGGATGCGGCGGTGGCGCGGCCTTCGGGGCCTGCGATCTTCGTCTCGCGCTTCGAGCTGATCGACGGGGCTGGCTATGGCCGCGAGCTGCGCGACGGGCTGCAGTTCGAGCTGATCGACCGGCTGCACGAATTTCCCGAACTCTCCATCCTCGGCGTCGACACTGTTTACGGCGAGGAACAGGAAGCAGCGCGCGCCAATCCGCACGGCGCGGATTTCATCCTCGGCGGCTCGGTCCAGTCAGCGGCAGATAAGCTGAGAGTGACGGCGCGCCTCACGCGCACATCGGACAACACCGTCGTGTGGACACACGGCTTCGATTCCGAACTGAAGGACGCCTCTGGCATTCTCGCAGTGCAGTCGGAAATCGCCGGCAGCGTTGCGGGACAGCTGGGCCAGCCCTATGGCGTGATCCAGGAAAAACTGAAGCAGGATCTTTCCGCCGCCCGGCGCATGTCGCTCGACGATTATCTCTGCGTGCTTTCCGCCTACGACTATTCGCGCGCCAAGACCGAAGCCCAGCATCTGAAAGTGCGCGCATGCCTCGAAGACGTGACAGCGCGCTCGCCCGGCTATGCCCCGGCCTGGGCCAAGCTGTCATGGATGTATGGCGATGAAGCGCGCTTCGGCTTCAACCAGCGTCTCAACGATCCCCCGGCCTTCGTGCGCGCGAAGGAGGCGGCGAAGAAAGCCGTGGCGGCAGACGCCAGCGCGGCGATGGCCCACCAGTATCTCGCGATCGCACTGTTCCACCTGGGCGAGGATGATGAGTTCCGTGTCGAGGCGCAGAAGGCGCTGGACCTCAACCCCAACAATTCCGAAATCCTCGCCGACTTCGGCCGCAACCTCATCCTCCTGGACGGCAGCCCACGCGGGCTGGAAATGTCGGAAAAGGCGATCGCGCTCAATCCCGGACATCCGCCCTGGTATTACGGCGGCGAGGCCGTCTACTACCTCCTGCACCACGACAGGAAAAAGGCGCTGGAGAACGCGATCAACTTCGCGCCCGACGGATCACCCATGGCCGCCTATGTACTCGCGGCCGCCTATCGCGAGAACGGCGACACAGCGAAAGCGCAGGCCGTGCTGAAAGAGCTGCAGAGCCGCCTGCCCACCGCAGCGAAGGATCCGCAGATGCTGCCCAGGACGCTGCGCTTCCCGCCCGAACTGGCGCGGATGGTGTTCGGCTCCTAGCCGACCGTCAGCGCCACGAACTCTCCGGGATGGCCGGCATAGCCGATGGGAACGATGATGTACTGCTTGCCCTGCCAGGAATAGGTCATCGGCACGCCGGTGACGGAGCCATCGAGCGCCATCTCCCACACCACCGCTCCGGTCGCCTTGTCGAAGGCGCGGAACTTCTTGCCGCCCGAGCCCGGGGGATCCTGCACCGCGCCCTCGCCCATGAAGACGAGGCTCTTGGTCACCAGCGGCCCCACGCGCCCCGGCACCCCGAGCGGAGGCAGGTTGAGCCCCTTCAGCGCCGGATGATCGCGCGGCCCATCGCCGTTCGCGACCGTCCACTTGATCTCGCCCTTGTTGAGGTCGATCGCCACAAGACGTCCATAGGGAGGCTTGAACATGGGAAGTCCCTGCGGCCCGCGCAGCGCTTCGTACTTCTCGCGCGTCATGCCTGTGTCCGAGCCGTCCGGCGCCGGCACCAGTGAGGCGACGACCGGCGTGTGCGAGGAAGGCACGTAAAGAATATTGGTCTCCGGATCGAAGCCAGCTCCCGGCCAGTTGGTGCCGCCATAGGAGCCCGGCATGTGGATCGAGCCCTTCTTGCCCGCGCCAATGCCCTGATCCTTCACCACGATCGGATAGAACACCGGCCCGTAGGCATACTGCTCGAGCATCTTCACCGCCTCGGCGCGTAGCTCCGGCGTGAAGTCGATGAGGTCGTCGACAGTGACGCCAAGCTGGTCATAGGCAAACGGCTTGCCCTGCCCGTTGAGCGGCATGGGCTGAGTGGGCGAATACCATTCACCCGGCGCATCCCCCTTCGGCACAGGGCGTTCCTCGATCGGCCAAATTGGCTTTCCGGTGACACGGTCGAGCACGTAGAGCATCGACTGCTTCGAGGGCTGGGCGAGCGCCTTGATCTTCTTGCCGTTGACTGTGATGTCGACCAGCACCGGAGCACACGGGAAATCGTAATCCCACAGCCCGTGATGCACGCCCTGGAAGTGCCATTTGCGTTTGCCCGTGCGCGCATCGAGCGCCACGATGCTTTCGGCGAAGAGATTGCTGCCCTGCCGCTTGCCGCCATACCAGTCGTTCGTCGGCGTGGTCTCCGGCATGTAGACGAGGCCGAGTTCCTCATCCGCGCTCATCGCGCCCCAGACGTTGGCGTGGCCGGTGTATTCCCACGACTTGTCGAGCCAGGTTTCATTGCC
>DASYKO010000250.1:0-2478 GCA_035995285.1 Hyphomonadaceae bacterium
GCACTCCAGGCCGAGCAGCTCCCGGTCTATGAGAAGGCCTTCGAGGCCAAGTTCCCGAAGTTCGACATCGAGTGGGTGCGCGGCACCCCCGCTGAGATCACCGCCAAGCTCCTCGCCGAGAAAGGCGATCCGCAGGCGGATGCGATCTGGGGCCTCAGCGCCAGCTACATGATGCAGGTCGACAAGAACGGCCAGCTCGAGCATTACCGCCCGGCCGGCTTCGACCAGATCAAGGACGATTTCAAGGACCGCCGCACCGGCTGGCCGGTCTGGGTCGGCATGGATGCCTGGGCCAACGCCCTCTGCTTCAATCCCAAGCTCGCCGCCGACCTGAAATTGCCGAAGCCTAAAGCCTGGAAGGATCTCGTCGAGCCGGTCTACAAGAATCACATCGTGATGCCGAATCCGACCGCCTCGGATACCGGCTTCGCCTCGGTCGCCGGCTGGATCCAGACCTTCGGCGAGACCGGCGGCTGGGATTTCATGGACCTGCTGCACGAGAACGTCTCGTCCTATCTCTATTCCGGCGCCAAGACTTGTGCCGCGGTCGCGACCGGCGATGCTGCGATCGGCATCTCGTTTGGATTCGCGGGCGTGAAGCTCGGCAACAACGGCTCGCCGGTCGAAGTGATCTTCCCGAAGGAAGGTCTCGGCTGGGAGATGGAAGCGACCGCCGTGGTGAAGAACGCGAAGCATCTCCAGGGAGCGCAAGCGGTTGCCGATTTCTCGGCGAGCGCCGAGGCCAATGCGCTCTACAACAGCTATTACCAGATCCTGGCGCGGAAGGACGTCGCGGTGACCTTGCCCGACAATTATCCCGCCGGCGAAGAAGAAGCGCTGGTGTCGCCCAACGATTTCGTCGCGATCGTCGCACGCCGCCAGGCGATCCTCGACGAATGGGAAAAGCGCTACAGCGGCAAGAACGCCCCGAAGAGCTGATCTGGATCTTCCTGCGCGCTCACTTTTTCTAGATCACGGCTGCATCAACCCTCTCTCGCACTCTCCCCCGATCTCGGGGGAGAGGAGAAGGAGAGAGCCGCGACCCTTGGATGCAGCCGACCTGCCGTTCCACCGACAACCGACTCGTTCTGGTCCCCTCCCCCAAGATTGGGGGAGGGCGGAGGGAGAGGGTTGATGCAGCTGTGATGCTCGCCGGTCGTTATTGCTAAACGATCCAGCGCCATCTTCCACCCGAACGCCGCCGCCTCCAACACGTCACTGCGCTGTTATCAAACCGTCACGGTTTCGGCAGAGCTTCCCCCTCGCGCGATCCGCAGAGATCGCCAGGAATCCGTGAGACTGACAGAGGGACAGACACCATGTTCGGAACCAAATCGCGCCCGATGGGCGCAACGCTGGCCGGCCTGACGCTGGCGGCGCTGGTCGGCTTTGCCGCCACCGCTTCGGCAAAGGACAAGCTCACCGTCTACACCGCGCTCGAGGAAGAGCAGCTCCCGGTCTACAAGCAGGCCTTCGAGGCCGCGAACCCGAACTATGAGATCGAATGGGTCCGCGATTCGACCGGCGTCATCACCGCGCGTCTCCTGGCCGAGAAGGCAAACCCGCAGGCCGACGCGATCTGGGGCCTCGCCGCGACCAGCCTGATGGCGCTCGACAAAGAGGGCATGCTCGAGGGTTACAAGCCGAAGGGCTATGCGGACATCAAGGCTGACTTCAAGGACAAGCGCACCGACAATCCGACCTGGGTCGGCATGGACGCCTGGGCCTCGGCGATCTGCTTCAACACGGTCGAAGCCGAGAAGCTGGGTCTGCCGAAACCGGAAACCTGGAAGGATCTGCTGAAGCCGGTCTACGCGGGCAAGATCGTGATGCCGAACCCGAACTCTTCGGGCACCGGCTTCCTCGATGTCGCCGCCTGGCTGCAGATCTTCGGCGAGAAGGGCGGCTGGGACTACATGGACGGCCTTCACAAGAACATCAACACCTACCTGCATTCGGGCTCGAAGCCCTGCAAGGCCGCCGGGGCCGGCGAGTATCCGATCGGCATTTCCTTCTCCTATCCCGGTGTCGTGCTGAAGAACCAGGGCGCGCCGCTTGAGATCATCCTGCCGAAGGATGGAATCGGCTGGGATATGGAAGCGACCGCCATCATGAAGGGCACCAAGCACGCCGACGGCGCCAAGGCTCTGGCCGACTTCGCCGCCACCGCCGGCGCCAACAAGATGTACAACGGTTTCTACCAGGTTCTCGCCCGCAAGGACGTGAAGGCCACGCTGCCGGAGAACTACCCGGCCGACGAAGAGAAGCTGATGATCTCGCCGAACGACTTCACCACCATGGCGGCGAAGCGCGCGGCGATCCTCGAAGAATGGCAGAAGCGCTACGGCTCCAAGGACGCCCCGAAGATCTGAGGCGCATATGACGGTTGGTGCCGCAGAGCACTGGATCTTCAGCGCTCAGGCTGCATCAACGACCTCCCAACCCTCCCCCAATCTTGGGGGAGGGCATTGGGACGAG
>DASYKO010000251.1:0-19308 GCA_035995285.1 Hyphomonadaceae bacterium
CCTGCGTTCGGCGTTCCCCGCCATGGAGACGCTCGGCGTCAACAAGGAATCCCTGCGCTGGGCGATGGTGCTGTGCATCCTCGTCACCTATCCGATGGCGATCCTCTGGCACTGGGGCGCCATGGCGCTGCCCAAGGGCGAGCTCGACGACAATGGCGACGCCGTGAAAGAAGTGATGACGCAGGGCGATCCCAAGGGTCTCACGCCCTGATCGTCCGCCGGCTGCGGTTTCCAAAATGTCTGGCGTGACCGGTCGATAACCGGTTACGACCGGGCTGGAGGAGACGGATGGCGCTGATTTCGCCCTCGGGCATCACGACCATGGACGACGCGCGCCGGCATCGCCGCTGGGCGCTGGGCGTTCTCGTTGTCGTCTACGTCTTCAACTTCATCGACCGTCAGGTGCTCTCGATCCTGCAGGAGGATATCCGCAAGGATCTCGGGCTCAGCGACCTGCAGCTGGGCATGCTGACGGGCCTCAGCTTTGCCGCTGTCTACTGCACCTTCGGCATCCCCGTCGCCCGCATCGCGGACTCGACCAGCCGCAAGGGCGTGATCGCCGTCTCCCTCGCGTTGTGGAGCGGCTTCACCGCTCTGTGCGGCCTCGCCGGAAATTTCTGGCATCTGTTCCTCGCAAGGCTCGGCGTCGGACTGGGCGAGGCCGGCGGCAGCCCGCCCGCCCATGCGCTGATCTCCGATCTGTATGAGAAGGAAAAGCGCGGCACAGCCCTCGCGATCTACTCTGTCGGCCTCTATATCGGCACCTTCCTCGGCTTCGCGCTCGGCGGCATTCTCGCAGAAGGCCTCGACTGGCGGCAGGCATTCTTCGTCGTGGGACTGCCCGGTGTCATCTTCGCCGTCATCGTATGGACCACCGTGCGCGAGCCGATCCGCGGCCTTTCGGGCACGCCAACGAATACCAGCGTCACCTTCTGGCAGTCGGCAAAGAAGCTCTGGAAGGTCACGTCCTTCCGCTATTACGCGTTGGCGGCCGGGGCCGGCCTCTTCATCACCTACGGCCTCGGCAATTTCATGCCGTCCTTCCTGGTGCGGACTTATGGGCAGTGGTCTATGCCGGAGTTGCATCGCGCGCTTGGGATCTGCGGAGACGACTGCACCGCGATGAGCACGTCCGAGATCGGCCTCGTCTACGGCATGGTGGCGGGGCTGGCCGGAGCGATCGGCACGCTGGCCGGCGGCCTTCTGGCCGACAGATGGGGCGCGAAAGACAGACGCTGGTTCCTCTGGATCCCCATGTGGGGCAAGCTGACCGGCGGCCCGCTATTCGTCGCCTCGATGTTCGCGCCAAGCGCCGAGCTGTCGCTGCTGCTCTATTTCCCCGCCATCGGCCTCGCAGCGATGTATCTGGGCCCGAGCGTCGCCATCACCCACAATCTCGTGCCGCCCGGCATGCGCGCGATGGCGAGCGCCGTGTTCTTCTTCATCATCAACATGGTCGGCCTTGGCCTGGGCCCGACACTGCTCGGCGCGACCTCTGACTGGTTCCGCGAACATGCCGGCGCCGGCGAGCACTCGCTACAATGGGCGTGCGTCGCCGTAGTCGTCGCAATGTACCCACTCTCCATCCTCTGGCACCTCGGCGCGCGAAAGCTGCCGAAAGGTCGGATCGGCGATGACGGTGAACAAGAACTGGCCGAGACGTTCGCTTAGACGGCAGACACACCCACCGCCCCCTTAGTGTCTTTGTGAGCCCTTCGTGTCTTTGTGTTAAAGACTTCGAGCGGCGGGCGCTGGACCAAAGAATCCAACACGAAGACACGAAGGGCTCACAAAGACACTAAGGCGTCCGCACTCGACGTCCTACGCCGCCGTCCACGGATATTCGAGCTGTTGCGCGACAACGGCCGCCGTCGGCTTCTCATAACGCTTCGCGATGTCGGCCAGCGCCTGATCGACGGCGCGCCCGGCGGGGCCGGTGGGCAGCGACACCTCCCTCAGCCCGCCGAGTTCCTTCCGGTCGGGCACAAAGACCAGTCCGTTCTTCGACCTGACATTGGCCGCAGCGACCGACAGACACTCCGTCTTGTAGGTGCGCGACCATGCGTCGGCCGTGGAAGCCACCGCGAGCTCGTCCACCCCGGCGGCGAGCTTGAGCCCCACACTCTCATGCGTGGCAAAGGCGACGACGTTGGACGCGACGCGGCCCATGAAGGCGCCATGAAGGCTGAAGGCCGAGCTGTCATGGCTCTGGTCGAACGGCACGCCGCCGAGTTCCTGCGAGACCGCCTCGGCCTTGGCGCGGCCTGCGATGGCCTCGATCAGCGTGAGCGACATCGGGAGGGATGCGGAAACTCCGGTGGTGGTGACCACGCCGCGGTCCACTAGGAAGCGGCGGTCCTTCACCCAGATTGCCTTCGGGCTGATCTTCTGCATCTCGCCGGTCGAGAACCAGTGCGTCGTCGCTCTCCGGCCTTCGAGCAGGCCCGCATGCGCTAGCGTAAGCGCACCGGCGCAGACACCAATGATCGTCGAGCCGCCCTTCGACTTCTCCTGCATCCACGCGATGGGACCTTCCGGTTTGCGGTTCTCATAAGCCGGGACGATCACATAGTCCGGCCCATCCGGATGAGCGGCATCAAACGCGGCGGCGGTCATCTGCGGCATGATGTGGAGCGCCGGGTTGAGCTTGATTGGCCCCTCGCGCATGCCGACTGCGACAACGTCCGCCACGCCCGAGCGCGTGAGCACGCTGTACGGCAGAATGAAGTCGGTGGTTTCCGATCCGGTGTTCTCCCCCAGGATGGCAATGAGCGGCCGCTGGCGCTTGGGCGGCCTCATGCCCGCAATGGTCGCGGCGCGCTCGTCCGGCGGCACCGTGGAAGCGACGTAGCCCGGGGCGGAGGTCCGCTCGCATCCAGCTGCGGCGAAGACAGCGAGGCCTGCTCCGGCCTGAAGAAACCTGCGGCGGTCCATGGCAAAACCCTTTCCAATCTCACGTTGGACAAACGCAAGGATGCTGGAAACGGTCCGTGGCAGAAATGACAAAGAACCCGCTTTTCCTGCCGAAGAGCTACTCCTCGATCGCGGCGTAGACGAGCTGCTGCAGCTGGGGCCGAATCGGATAGGCGCCCGAGGGCATCAGCTGCGTCATCTGGATCGCGATGATGTCCTCCACCGGATCGATCCAGAAGAAGGTCGAGGCCATGCCGCCCCAGGAGAATGTGCCCTCCGAACCCGGCTGGGTCGTGGCGATGACATCGGTGACGACCGACCAGCCGAGGCCGAAGCCGGTGCCGTCCATGCGCGTCTCGGAGAACGTCTTGTCGCCCATGTCGCGCAGCGTCTTGTTCCCCGGCAGATGGTTGCGCGTCATGAACTCGAGCGTCTTCGGCGAGAGGATGCGTACACCATTGAGCTCCCCGCCATTGGCGAGCATCAGGCAGAACTTGAAATAGTCGCCGATCGTGGAAGCAAGGCCGCCGCCGCCGGAAAGGACATTGGGCGGCCTCGCATAGACGCTGGCGGCGCCGGCAGGGTCGGCCTTGGTGATCACGCCGTTGGCCGGGTTGCGCGCGTACAAGGCCATCAGCCGGCCGATCTCGCTTTCCGGCACATGGAAGCCCGTGTCGTTCATGCCGAGCGGGCCGAAAATGCGCTTGCGGAAGAACTGGTCGAGCGACATGCCCGACGCAACCTCGACGACGCGGCCGAGCACGTCCGTCGCGTTGGAGTAGTTCCAGCGGTCTCCCGGAGAGAAGGCCAGCGGCGCCTGGGCGATAGCTTCGCAAAAGCTTTTGAGATCGCCCTGCCATTTCGGATGCTCGATCCCGCGCGCGCGATAGATCGCGTCCGCCGGGCCCTGCTGCAGGAAGGAATAGGTGATGCCGGAGGTGTGCAGGAACAGGTCGCGCACCATGATCGGGCGATTGGGTTTTTCCAGCTTGGGCGCTTCCGCCGTGCCGCCGGCGAAGACCTGCACGTCGCCGAATTCGGGGATGTAGCGGGATACCTCGTGGTCGAGGCGCAGGAGGCCCTCCTCGAACAGCATCATGGCCGCAACCGAAGTGATCGGCTTGGTCATGGAATAGATGCGGTAGATCGTGTCCTCATTGATGGGCGTCTTCCCGCCCATTTCGGTTGCGCCCTGGAACGACAGGTGCGCCACCTGCCCGCCCCGCGCCACCAGCGCCGCACAGCACGGCAGGCGCTGGCTGTCGATATAGCCCTGGAAGTAGCCGGGGATGCGCTTCAGGCGCTCTGCGTTGAGGCCCGCCTCGGCGGGGTCGACCAGTTCGATCGCGCCCATGGGATTATCCTTCCTGCTTGATCTAGCTAACCGACGCCCGGCTCGGCACCTTTGGAACATCCCTAGGCTCAAGCGCATAGAGCGAACGGTAGAGATCGAGATACTCGGCCTGACGCCTCAGCGGGTGGCCATAGGTCCAGATCGCACGATCGATCGCCGGCGTCAGGTTCTCGCCCGAGCCCCTCCACCGGCACGCGCGGCCGAACATGAGAGCGCTGGGCGCGAGGCGGCCGCGGAGGAAGTCGAGAAGATCGCTGGCAAAGCATTCGAGACCGGCGACGTACTGCGACAAGGGGACGGGCTGTTTCAGGAGTTCGAACCTGCACCCCGCAGGATCGTATTCGAAGACGTTATCCGCGGTGTCGTCCATCGCGCCGATTGCGAAGCTGGGCCGCACGCCTGCCGGCAAGGCATCGGCGCCAAGCGAATAGAGCGCCCTGAACAGTGGACCGCCGTACAGGAACGCGGCGAAGTCCGCGAGCCGATCCGTGAGTTCATCCAGTTCGCCGGGGCCAAGGGCAGTCCGGCCCGAGGCGGGCTGCGCGTCTGCCGATTGGAGCGCCTTCGGCTTATAGGTGCGATCGGGCCACTGCGCCCGCGGCAGCGTTCGCAGAAAGGGCGAGGTCTGCGAAATGCCGGCGATCCTGTCCTTGTCGACGGTGATCTGCATTCCCGGCACAGGCACAATGAACCGTTCACTCGGCGTGACTTCCTGCAGGCCGTTGAACAGCTGGTCGGAGTCGAGCGGAAAGAAGGCGTGGTTCATCCAGGCGCGCGGGCCGGTGAACGAGAATCCGTCTCCACACATCAGCGAGGCAACCGATGGCGGCGGGCGCCGCCTGTGTTCGGCCACGAACCTCGCGATGATCGGCTCCACTGCGGGGGCCGCACGCGAGGGCTGCTCCTGGAAGGACATGTTCATGACATTGTTGGCGTAGCCCCACAGGCTTGGGCTGGCGCCGCGCTGGCGCAGCCGGGCGTCGACCGCGGCTGGCACCGTGACGTCGACCGGCGAGAAGAAGCTGCCGCCATCCTTCATGTCCTCGACGAGGAACAGCATGGTCTCCCACTCATCCTGTTCCTCATGCCGCAGATGGTCGGGTGCAAAGCAGGAGAAGTGAAGGTCGCTCCACTTGATCGTCTGACCCGCGGCCATGAGGCGGACAGTAAAGCCCGCCTCCTCAAGAAACCGGCGCATGGCAAGCGAGGACCGCTCGGGCGCGTAGATCGGAATGTCGCGCGAGATCCGGTTCAGCGAGGGGATATTGAAGTGGTCCTCGTGTTCGTGCGTGAAGATGACCGCATCGACCGGCGCCATGGCCAATACGTCCAGCACGCGCGGCGGATAGACCACGCCGACTGCCCCGCCATGGCCGAACGGCTCCACCAGAAGCGGATCGACGAGGATGCGCGTGTTCGCCGTGGCGAACTGCCATCCCTGGTGACCGAGGAACGTCGTTTCCAGCAACCTTACACCTTCGGCTGGCTCGCTCATGCGCAGGGCACAATCCAGCCTCTACAATCGAGCTTGTCTAGCCAATCCCGGCCCCGGCTGCACGGGTATGAGTCATCCGCCAAAAACAAATGCCCCCGGATCGAACACGATCCGGGGGCAGTCGCTCTGAGTTAGCGCAGCTGGAACTCGTTTCCGGCCGCGTTTCTGAGGGCCGCCCCAGGGGATGGGGCGGCAAAGTCCTAGAACTTCTTCGTCACGCCAAGTTCGATGATCCTGCCGCGGGGGTTGCCCGTTGCGGTGTAGTAGCCGTTGCGGGCCTGTGCACCCGTAGGATCCTTGTCGAAGATGTTGAGCACCGTCGCGCGGAGCTCGAGATCCTGCCAGAACGGCGCCGTGTAGATATAGTTCACATCGAAGTCGAGATAGCTCTTCGGCAGAACGCCGTAGGTGGAGTTCACCGTCGGGTTCTGCTGGATCGCCGTCAGTCCGCCGACAGCGGCTGCCTCGTTGTAGACGCCCGAAGAGTAGTTGGCGCGCACGCTGATGTTGTGCGTGTCATTGGCCCAGCGAAGCTGGCCGTTGGCGCGCCAGCGCCGCGATTCGTTGGCTGGCGTGTTGGTGTAGTTGGCCTGCCCGAGGCGGTTGCCGCCGGCTTCGAACACGATGCCGTTCACGCTGTAACCGTGCGCCTTGTAGACGAGGTTCTGCGTGGCGGTGACTTGGGCCGTGAACGTGCCGTCGAACAGCGGGTAGGCGACGTCGATGCTGTAATCGAGGCCGTTGGTGATGAAGCCCGGTCCGTTCTGCTGGAAACGATCGAGCGAGAACAGGTTGTTCGAGTTGTTGTACCGGACCGTCTGGCCACCAACCACGATCGACGAGCAAGCCGTGGTGAATGTGACAAACGACACCAGCGAAGCGTCGCAGTTTGCATATTGGAACGTGTCGAGCGGGACGGCGGTCCCGGTAACAGTACCGGCGGCGCTACCCACCGACGGGTTGAACTGGCAACCAGCGGTTGCCACGGTTCCGCCAGCCGGACACGGGCCGTCCGGATCGAACATTCCAGTCGCGGTGTTTTGGCCGAACACGTTGTTGTAGACTGTCGTGTTGCTCGTAGTCGCAACCGCCCCGTCGATCAGGACCTCGAAGAAGCCGAGGCTTGCGCGGATCTTGCCTTCGCCGAGATCCGATTCCCAACCGATCCCGAAGTCGAACGTCTTGTCGTCTTCAGGCGCGATGTTGCTCGAGACCGTAGTGGCCTCGTTGACAAGGCGGCCTACACCGAAACGGGCTTGCGTAACCGCGTTGAAGATCGTGGAGCCTGGGTCAAGTTCCAGGGCGGCGTCGGCGCGATAGTTGGTGCCGTAGGTGGCGCGGACCCAGAGATTGTCGGTGACGTCGTACTTGCCGGCGATCGACCAGATGTCGCCCTTGAGATCCCCACCGTTCCACTCCTCGTGTCGCATATTGTACTGCACGTTGAGGTTTTCGAGGAGCGGAAGGTCGACCTGGCCGAACACGGCAATGTTCTGGTTGTCGTAGTACCAGGGCGGAACCGTGTTACCGACGATCGTGAGCTGTCCGGTGCCGTAGAAGGCGCCGACTGTCGTGCAGCCGATCTGGCCGCGGCCCGGTTCCTGTTGCGCCGGCTGGCTAACAACGGCCCGGTCCGGCCAAACGCAGTTCTGCACGTTCATCGACTCTTCAGCCTCGTTGTCCTCGACGTTCATGCGGCGTCCTTCGACCTGACGCCACTGGAAGCCGGCGCCCCAGCCAATCTCCCCGCCCGGAAGCGCGAAAATGGTGTCGGGGACGGTGCCGCTCAGCTGCCCGTCGAAGGTTCCCGACTGCAGCTGGAATTCAGCGACCTTGTCACCCCACATCCAGTCGATCAGCTCGCGCGGGTTTTCCCAGCCCGTCGGACGCGGTGTGGATCCGGGGGCAAGAGCCAGCGCTACGTTGCGACCATCGCCCGACTGCGGGTTGGCCGCGCCGTTGACGACGCTGGACCTGAAGTTGCTGGCGAACGGGTTGAACCACTGGCAACCGCCCGTGCCCGGGGCGGTGTTGGACTGGATGCCAACCGTGCGGTTGTAGGCCGCGGCGGAACTGTAGTCCGTCGGAACGCGGTCCACCGCGTTGCAGTTCGGCCCGCCGTAACCCAGAAGACCATTCTGCAGGCGCGAGGAGAACAGATCGCCCTGGTGATACGTGTTCAGGTACTGGTTGAACTGTCCGGACATTTCGTACTTGATGCCGTTCAGCCATGGGCCGATCCAGCTGTCCTCGGTGAACTCGCCCTTGATGCCCGAAGTGATCGCGATGCTGTCGCGCTCGAACTCGTTACGGCGGAGGCCGTCTTCGAACATCGGGTTGCCGCCGAAGAGGAACGGACGCCAACCGGTCGATCCCATGTAGAGCGCGGCGTCTTCCGGCAACGTGGTAGCCGTCTGGCCCGTACGCGACATGAAGTCGTCGATGAACGGGTTGCGGACGAAGTTGCCCGTTGGCGTGCCGGTCGGGTTGATCACGCCGAGCGCCTGGATTGCGGGGCTGTAGGTCTGGACTCGAACCGGGACGACGTAGTTGCATCCGGCGCAGTTGGCGATGCCGTTGCGCACGCCGGCGACCGTGGTGTTGCGGTCGATCGCCTGGACCGTGGCTCCATCGATCGGAACCCGCGCTTCGTAGGTGTCCGAACGGCTGTAGTTCACGTTGAAGTTGAACTCCATCGAATCGGACAGGTCAGCGTTGAACTCGGCGAATACCTGATCCTGCGTGTTCTCGTTCACGAGGCTCTGGAACGGCGCCTGTGCGAAGCCGCACGCCGTCGATGTGTCGCCAGGACGACGTACGCTCGTGATCTGCCCGCCGAGATCCGTGCAGTCCGTAGCCGTACGATAGTCGTTGACTACGGCGCTGGCGGTAAGTGGGCCCACATAGCCCCGGCCCGTCGGGGTGGTCGTTTGAGTTACGTTACCGGTTGCGGCCTGGAAGTTTTGCGTCACGATCTGGAACTGGCCCGGGTTGGAGCCAGTAAGCGTGTAGGCGCTCGGAGTGAGTGCAAACGGGGCGCTGGAGAAATCACGCGCCGTCTGAAGCATTTCATCTTCGTGGGTATGCGTGGCCGACAAGAGCAGGTTGGCTGCATCGCCAACCCAGCCAGTCATGAAGTTGACTTTGTAGTAGCCGTCCGAGCCGTCGTAGATCTGCTTCTCGATCGTGATCTGCGGCGAGTCGACGTCGCGGCGGGTTTTGAAGTTGAGCACGCCGGCCACGGCGCCGGCGCCGTAGGTTGCGGACGCGCCGCCCTTCAGCACTTCGACGGCCGCCAGGGCGTCCATTGGAACAGTGTTGATGTCCGCGCCGAACGAGCCGTTCCACGGCGCCACCGGCTTGCCGTTCATCAGCGCGAGGGTGGCGTTGGAGCCGAGGCCGCGCAGGTTGGCGTTGCCGAAACCGGTGCCTTCCGGAACGTCCGGCGAAGCCTGACCGAAGCCGAGGTCGTCGCCGTAGGAAATCGACAGTGACCGGATGAATTCGGTCACGTTGGGTGTGCCCTGCTGCTGCAGGTCATCCATTGTGTAGACTTCGACAGGCTTAGGCGCGTCTTCCGGCGCCGTCGCTGTCAGCGAGCCCGTGACCGTGACCTTGTTGCCTTCGGTTGCTTCCTGGCTGGCGGTAGTCCGATCTGGCGGCGCCGCTGCCTGCGGGGCGGGTGTTGCCGGTTGTGATGTTGTGGTGGTCTGAGGCGCCTGCTGGGCGAAGGCTGCTGTAGCAGACGTGCCAATCAGCAGCGCAAGCGCAGATGCGCCGCGCAGTTTCTTGATAGCCATAAATTGTCTCTCCCCTGACGTCATTCTCGATCGGATGACGTTCGCAAAAGCGGATGACCCGCCCGTGACGACTATTGAACCGTCCGGTACCGTTGCCAAGACCGAGCAACCGGTCTGTTTTGATTGACGTCAGGGAACCGTTGCCGGTTTGTCACGCGCACTTAAATGGAAACCGATCTTCGTGAGCGAGCGCAGCAGAAATCTCGCCAGTGCCAGAAACGAAACAGCCCCCGGACCGTGAGATCCGGGGGCAGTCTCTCGGGGTTATCGGATCTGGAAACGCTTCCAAAAACCGATCCTGGATGTCCGTCGAGAGCCCTGCTCCGACCGGACGATTCTTCGAATGCGTAACGGTGACCCGCCACAATCCTCGACTGAGTATGATCTTTTCGAAGCGTTTGACAATACCGGCTATCCGGCTTGTTTTTAGAATCCTCAAAAGTTGAGAAGGTTCGACGAACGAGGCTGGAAGCGGGTATTCAGTGAAGACAGAGCGTACAGCGCTGCCGCGTTACCCGGGGAAGGATGGCCTCATGGCGGATACGGAGGAGAAGTCGGGAGCCCGGCGAGAGCGCCGCCGCAACGTCGATCGGTCGGCTTCTACCCGGGCTCAGATCCTGGATGCGACAATCCGCGCGCTGACTCAGTTCGGCTTTGGGGCGGTGACCAACAATCTTGTGGCGGAGCTGGCGGGTGTGAGTCGCGGGGCGATGATGCACCACTTCCCGACTCGCATTGATCTGCTCGTAGCTACCGTCGAGTACGCCTACAGCAACCTCACCGCTTACCGCGTGGCCCAGCTGGAAAAAGCAAAGCCGGGAATGCCGCGCTTCCGCGCGATCATCGACCTGGCGTTCGACACGGCGCGCATGCCCGAGGGACTGGCAGTGAGCGAAGTCCGTACCGGCTGCAGGAGCGATCCCGAGCTTGGCGACGCGGTGACGCCGCTGATGACCCATATCTCGGCGGACTACGGCAAGTTCCTCGGCCGGCATGTGCGCGAGGCGGGGCTGGAGCCGACGCTGGACATGCGAGGGATGACAGCCACGGCAACGATGGCGGCGCGGGCGCTGGCGATCGACAGCTTCTCCCATCCCAACCCGGTCCTGATCGACAACATGTTATATGCGCTGAAGGTGCAGCGCGAGCGCATCATCGCGGACCAGCTCGGCCCCGAGCACGCGATGACGGCAGAGCAGATCAAGGCAGATTGCCAGAAGGCCAGCAAGCGCCGGCGCTGGTAGGGTTTGCTCCTCCCCCGTATTGATCTCGGGGCCGCTTGACTTCCTCAGGCAACGGCAGTCCCTACGGACAGCGCTGACTGTTTCCGCGAGCGGAAAATCCGCCGCCCTCCCCGCAGTCGCATTGAGCCTGTCACAGTGCGCAATGGACCATTTCGGGGAGTCACCATGAAGAAGACGCCGTCTGCGAAGAAGTCGACAAAAGTAGCGAAGGAAGATGCTGCGTTCAGCCGGCGTGACATGTTGCGTGCAGGCGGCCTTGCCGTTGCAGCGGCAGGCGCGGTCGCCGCCTCACTCTCCCCACCGAAAGCCGAGGCGCAACAGGCGCCCGCAGCCTTGAGCCCGCTTGGAGGCGGAAGCTCGGGCGCGGACATCTTCTCCGTGGTCGAGACGAAATACGGCAAGGTGCAGGGCATCACCAATGCCGGCATCCGCTGCTTCCGTGGCGTTCCCTACGGCGCGGACACTGGCGGCAAGAACCGCTTCATGCCGCCCAAGGCGCCGGCGAAATGGGCTGGCGTGAAGAACTGCATCGGCTATGCGCCGATCTCGCCGCAGACGCCTTCGCCGATCACCGGCGACTACGGCCAGATGATCGCCTGGGACCGCCATGTCGGCGATGGCGGGATGAGCGAGGATTGCCTTAACCTCAACGTCTGGACCCCGGGCGCCGACGGCGCCAAGCGCGCGGTGATGGTGAGCTATCACGGCGGCGGCTGGGCCACGGGCTCGGGCAACGGTCCGATGTATGATGGCGCGCAGCTGGCGAAGCTTTCGGACGTCGTCGTGGTGACCGTGAACCACCGCCTCGCGGCCAACGGCTATACGCACCTCGCATCAGTCGCCGGCGCGCCGGCCGAGTTCAAGTACGCAGGCGTTGCGGGCGTGATGGACATGGTCGCCTCGCTCGAATGGGTGCGCGACAACATCGCGAATTTCGGCGGCGATCCTTCGCGCGTCATGATCTTCGGGCAGTCGGGCGGCGGATCGAAGACGTCTTGTTTGCTGGCGACGCCGAAGGCCAAAGGGCTCTTCCATCGTGCGGGCATACAGTCGGGCTCCTCGCTCACCTTCCAGACGCCGGAAGCGGCGCAGCGTTCGGCTGAGGCCCTGCTCAAGACGCTCGGCGTCACCAAGAAGAACTGGGGCGACCTGCAGAAGATATCCTGGGAGCACATACTGGAGGCGCAGACCACCACGAAGGGCGCCAACTTCTCACCCGTGATGGATGGCGACTACCTGCCCCACCATCCGTTCACGCCCAACGCCCCGCAGGAATCGCGCGACGTGCCGGTGATCATCTCGACGGCGCTCGAAGACGCGGCGCTGCGCCTGATCAACTGGGATCTCGACGATGCGGGCCTCAAGGGCATCTTCAACGAGCGCTATCCGGGCAAGGGCGACGAGCTGATGAAGCTCTACGGCTTCCAGGGCCCGAACAAGAACGCCTATCTCAAGCAGGCTCAGTTCATCACCGACACCGGCGCGCGCCAGTCTGCGATCACGCAGGCCGAGCGCAAGGCGGCGCTCGGCGGAGCGCCGGCCTACATGTATATCTGGGAATGGGTGTCGCCGACCTTCGGCGGCAAGTTCGGGGCGGTGCATGGCCTCGACGTCGACGCCTCGTTCAACAACTTCCGCAACAACCCATCGGGCGGCGGCGATCCGGAAGGACGGCGCATGACCAAGCTGTTTGCGACAACCTGGGCGACATTCGCCAAGACGGGCAACCCGAACAACGAGCTGATCCCGAACTGGCCCGCCTATGACGCCAAGACGCGCTCGACCATGATCTTCGACAGCCACACGCGCGTCGAAGACAATCCGCGGGCGGACATCCGCAAGTTCATTGCGGCGAACGCAGGCTCAGCGCGCGCGCAGGGGTAGGAGCGTTTGAGCTAGGCCGAGAGCTTCTGCTGGAGTTGCGGCACGCCGCGCTCCAGCAGCTTGAGGAACTCTGCGGGCGGCATGGGCTTGGCCATCAGATAGCCTTGCGCCTCTTCGATGCCGAGATCGGCGAGGAAGGACCACATTTCCTCCGTCTCGACGCCTTCGGCGACGATCTTGAGGCCCATGTCCTTGGCCAGCCGCACGCTCATCTCGACGCTGGTGCGCGCGAAGGCGTCGGTGAGCGCGTTGCGCGTGAACGACTGGTCGATCTTGAGTTCGGTGAACGGATACATCTGCAGCCGGTCGATGTTGGATGCGCCCGTGCCGAAGTCATCGACCGAAAGACCGAAGCCCTTGATGCGCAGGCGCGCAAAGATATCGAGCGCCTCGGGACCGTAGTCGAGCAGGCGCGTTTCGGTGACTTCGAGCGTCACCTGCGATGCCGGAATGCCGACGGTTTCGACGGCATTGGCCATCATGTCCGGGAAGTCGAGACGGCGCAGGGACACCGGCGAGATGTTGATCGAGACGGGCATTGGCTTGCCGCCAACGAAGAAATCCTTGGTGTGCAGGGCGACGACGCGTGTCATCACGAAGGTGAGGTCGTCGATTCGGTTGTTGCGCTCGGCAAGCTCGACATAGGGAACCGGGTTGGCGTAGTCGGTCTGCGTGATCGCGATGCGGGCGAGCGCTTCGGCGCCGACGATGCTGCGGTCCTTCATCGAGACTTTGGCCTGGAAGAAAGGGTGCAGCGCGCCACGCTCGATGGCGGCGTCGAGTAGCGAAGGTGTGGCGGGAACCTGCACGGGCGCAGGTTTGGGTTGCGCAGCAGCGCCGCGCGAGAGGACTTCAGCGAGCGCTTCGAGCGTCAGCGGCTTGCGGATGGAGCCGAGGATGGCGAGGCCCTGCATGCGCGCGAGCTTGGTGACGGTATCGATGACGCCGGCGGCCTCGCCCGAGACGACGATGACCTTGCCGGCGAATTTGCGCTCGGCCAGCTGGCGGATGAGGCTCACGCCGTCGAGCGCGGGCATGTTGAGATCGCAGATCAGGAGATCGGGATCGTAGCCACTATCGAGTGTGGCGATCGCCTGCCCGCCATCTTCGGCCATTGCAACTTCGCCGATGCCGGCGTCGAGGACCAGGTCCTCCGCGAGGGCGCGGAATACCGGATCGTCATCGACCAGAAGTGCTTTCCGGTAGCTCATTCCAGTTACGCAAACTCGAGAGGCGCCAACCCAGCCTCTACCTATGCGTAAAGAACCTAACGATATCGCTAACGGAAGCTGTGCCGGATCAGGACGAAGACCCGCAATACCGCGGCAGATCGGCTACTTCGTCAGGTGAACCGAGGGCCTGGCCTTGTTGCCGACGCCTTCAGGCACGGGAACCAGCGAGTGTTCGTAGTCCGTGTTGAGCACCAGCTCCGGCCCGTCTTTCATCTCGAACTTCTTGGCGATGATCACCGTGTAGTCGGACTGGTCGGCGATAGGATTCTGGGAGTTGATCTGCAGCGTGTTGCCCGGAAGGTAGATCGTGCCGACGAGTTTGCGTGCGTCGTTGCTGGCGATGATGTGCGGGAATTTGAAGAGCACGTTGCGGTCCTCGAAGAACAGCATGCCGGCCATGTCGCCGGTGCGCGGCGCCGTCAGCGAGATCGTGCTGGAGGGCGCAAACTGGACGGTGGAGAGGCCGAGCACGCCGGTGAGGAAGAAGCCAACGCCCTCGCCTTCGATCGATCCGCCATTGGCGACGTTGATGCCGCCATTGTTCATGACGTAGGTGCCGGGCTTCAGCTTGAGATGCCCGCCGATGACGTTGAGACCGCCGCAATAGACGCCGGGCTCGATCTCCTGGTTGCCGGTGACGATGAGGCCCGGCGCCAGGTTGCCGACGATGTCGCCGCTCAGGACCGCGCCCAGAACGCTTTTCTTGTTCGGGCTCAGAAGACTGCCGAGGAGGCCGCCCAGGTCCAGGAGCTTGCCGTCCTTGCCCAGGATATCCTTGCCCAGAATGCCGCCCGCGATGTTGTTGCACGTCAGCAGGCCCGGGTGGGGTTGGGGACGGTCGCGCAACGGGTCTACCAGCGGCGGGCAGTCGGTGACCGGAGCGTTGGGAGTGACGGCCGATGTGGGTCCGGCGACGCCGCCGGCAACGCACACCAGATCCGCCTTCACGCGGGCGAGGCTGTGCAGGTTCAGCGAGGCTGCGTTCTTGGAATTCGAATAGATCGCGCAGTCGGTGGCCGTGACGCGGGCCTTGTCGTCCATCTGCAGGGTGGAAGGCGCGTTCTCGTCGAGCCCGATCATGCAGACATAGCCGCCGCCGGCGACTTCTGCGGTCGCCTCGGCCTTCACCTCGGTGACGCCGCGGGCGATGGGGCCCGGGAAATAGGTCTGGGGCTTGGACGTGATGGTGACCTTGACGCCTTTGCCTTCGTTGACGATCTCGGCGTCGGCCTGGTGCTCGCGTTTGTAATTGGCGTCGACGAACGTCTGGGCGACGGAATCGACCCGGCCTTCGGAGCCTTTGAAGACGACGAGTTCCTGGGCGGCTGCGATGGCGGCGCGGTCGGCCACATCCTGCAAGGCGCCCTGCTGGTTGCGCAGCGACATGTAGTCGATGATGCCCCCGCCCACGAACACGGAGATGGCCACGAAGCCGAGCGCCATGAGGGCGATGTTGCCGTGCCGGTTTGACCAGAAGCTCACTACCCGCCCCTTCCTCGCCAACCCACCGTCCCCCAGCGGTTCGCGATCAGATCGAGGCTAACATTGGCAAACTACCGCTAAGGAACGGTTCACCAGCGCTAACGAAATACGGGGTGAGACCGAACGGTAGCCGAAGCTTTGGCGCAACGAGTTAACCGAACAGACAGCCAAATGTGAGAGGTTTGGGGCTTCTGTCACAGCAAACAACGGCGTGCATGTCGGCGTTCGGGGTTCCATTCCGCCGGTCGATCCGGTTCCGGCTTTCGCTGGTTATCGCATTTGTGATCTTCGCGGCCGTGATGTCCGCGTCGGCCGCAGGGGCATTCCGCGAGCTGCGCCGGTCCGCCGACGCGCGTGCGGAGATGATCGCGGCTGCGTCCTCCGCCTATTCCGCAGCCCTCGCCGATCCCCTGGCGGCAAAGGACCGTCGCACTGCCCTCGAATTCATGAAGGGCATGCGCGACCTGAAGTCTGTCATCTACATGGCGCTGGAGGACGCCGACGGGAAAATCCTCGCACAGCTTGGCGCAGGGGCCAGCATCAAGGGCAGGACGCCAGACCTGCGCTCGCTCGGAGGGCTCGAACTCCTGAGTGCGAAGCGCGGCTCGGCGTCGATGGACGTCATCAAGAGCGGCTCGAAGATCGGCAAGCTGGTCGTGCTGGCCGACATCACGGACCTGCATGCCGAATTGTGGTCCACATTGCGCTGGACGGCGATGGTCGGCTTCATCGCCATTCTCGGCGGCGTGGCGCTGGCGCAGGTCACCATCGCACGCATCACGTCCCCTATCCGGGAGCTTGCAACGGCGATGGCCGAAGTGGGCGCGAAGCAGGACTTCTCCAAGCGGGTTGAGCCAGCCAAGCGGCGCGACGAGACCGGCGTGCTGGGCGAAGCCTTCAACGACATGCTGACCAACATCCGCAAGCGCGACGATCAGATCGCGCATCATGTGGGGACGCTGGAACAGACGGTCGAGGACCGTACGCGGGACTTTCGCCTTGCCAAGGAAGAGGCCGAGAGCGCCAACGCCGCCAAGTCGGACTTCCTTGCCACCATGAGCCACGAGATCCGCACGCCGATGAACGGCATGATGGTGATGGCCGAGATGCTGGCCTCCGCCGACCTGTCTCAACGCCATCGCCGCTATGCCGAGATCATCACGCGATCCGGCGCGAGCCTGCTCACCATCATCAACGACATTCTCGACCTGTCGAAGATCGAGGCAGGCAAGCTGGACCTGGAATCCGTGCCCTTCTCTCCTGAGCGGATGGTCGAGGACGTGGCCAGCCTGTTCTGGGAAAAGGCGCGCTCCAAGAATCTGGAGCTGGCGGTGCGGATCGCGCCCGAAGTGCCGGTGTCGATCATCGGGGATCCGACGCGGCTCAACCAGGTGATCACCAACCTCGTCAACAACGCGCTGAAGTTCACCGAAAAAGGCGGCGTGACAATCGATGTAGCGTCGGCTGCGGGACAGGACGGCCGGGCGAAGATGCGTATCGCCGTGACTGACACCGGCGTCGGCATCGAGAAGCACCGGATCGGGGCGATCTTCGAGGCGTTCAGCCAAGCCGACCAGTCCACCACCCGGAAGTTCGGCGGCACGGGCCTTGGCCTTACTGTCTGCAAACGCCTGGTCGATGCGATGGCAGGCGAGATCGTGGTCACATCCGAGCCGGGCAAAGGCTCGACCTTTACGGTCGTTGCTGAGTTCGCGGTTGAGACTGCGGCGCCGAAGCAACCAGACGTGGCCGGCATGAAGGTCGCCGTGGCTGTGACATCGCCGCTGGCGCTGCGCTGCATCGTGCGCGCGCTGCGCGATCTGGGCCTGGAGCCCCGGAAAATCGCATCGCCTTTCGAAGCCAAAGAGGGCGAGGTTGTCCTTACCCAGTCGGAGCTTCTGACGAAGCACGGCGCGGCCAAGGGCGCGTTCAACATCTGCCTGACCGATATTGGCGACAACCGCGCTGACGCACTCATCCGCAATGGCGTTGCAGTGGACCTCCTCGCCCTGCCCCTCGGACGCCAAGCCCTGTGGGACTTTGCGGCTCGTGCGGCCAAGCATGAGTTCCGTGGGGCGGCAAGGCTTGCCGCATCGCACGCTGCTGCGCCGCTCGAGACGTTCGGAAACCTTGCGATCCTGGCGGTGGACGACAATGCGGTGAACCGCGAAGTGCTGCGCGAGGCGCTGTTGAGCCTCGGCGTCGATGCGCACTTCGTCACCAATGGCGTGGAGGCTGTCGAAGCGGCGAAGGCCAAGTCCTACGATGTGGTGTTCATGGACGGCTCGATGCCGGAGATGGATGGCTTCACAGCGACCAAGCTGATCCGCAAGCATGAGACGCAGACGGGAGCGCCACGCGCTTATGTGGTCGCCCTGACGGCGCAGGTTCGCGGAGCGGATGCCGAAGCATGGGCGGAAGCGGGCGCGGACCGGCACATGACCAAGCCGTTCACCTCGGCTCGCCTGACCGAGGCGCTGAAGGCCGCGGGCCCGGGACAGAATTCTGCGCCGCCGACGCTGGTCGTCGAGGCGCCGTCGGAGGCCGAGACGCGGCTGCTCGACAATGAAGCCATCGCCACCATGGAGGCCGTGTCGGCGCGCAATGGCCGGGACGTGGTCGGCAAGGTGTGGAAGCTCTTCCTCAGCCAGGGTCCGGAGGCGGTCGCCAAGTTGGAGGAGCTTGCCCTGACGGGCGACACCGAAGGCCTCGCCAGGCAGGCGCACTTCCTCAAATCCATGAGCCTGTCGGCCGGAGCGGCGAGGCTCGCGAGATTGTGCGAGGCCATCGAGCAGGATGGAAAATCGGGGAAAGTGCAGCTTGCCGTGAGCCGGATAATCCTGGTCCGGCCGCTCATGGAAACGACGTGCGAGGCGATGAATTCCCGTCTTGCAGCACGTGGTTCCGCTGCTCCGGCGGCAAAGGCCGCGAGCTAAGCGCCTCAACTTCCGGGCGAAATCGTGCTCGGCGCGTGCGGGGCATCCGCTGCGCCACACCTCGTTCCCTATCGTGTTATCCACGGCTGTAGGCGGTTGACGCATTCCTTCCGCAATGGGAAGCGTCATTCCGGCTGTATACAAGATAGGCAACATTGCCTGCGGTGGACAGAACGACGGGAGGATCCAGGCAGCCGCGTTGATTGACCTCCACGGCCTTGGAATGTTGTGCGTTACATGAGCGTTACTGCCCTCAATCTTCCGCCTGAACAACCGCCCCGCTTCGGACCGGAGACGGCGGCCGAGGTCGAGCGTGTGCGCTCGTCCGGTGCGCTGGGAACGACGGGCCGGCTCGTCGAGTTGTTCGATTATCTCGCAGCGCGTTCGGCCGAGGACCGGCCCCCGAAAGAGGCAGAAATTGCCCTCGCCGTTTTCGGCAAGGCGGATGCGGATTCCCTGCGCGATGATCCGGTGGCGCGCGTCTATATCCACCGGCTGCGCAAGCGGCTGGACGATTTCTACCTGCGCAACGGGACACAAGCGGGCACACGGCTCGATATTCCCAAGGGCGATTACCGCATCATCTGCCGCCCGGTGGATGGCAAGGTGGACGCGATCGCGGCGCCGGCTGTTGGCGATGCGGAAGTGGAGATGCTGGCGGCGGCAGAGCCTGCCCCGCCAAAGCGGCGCAAGTGGCTCGTGCCCCTGATCGCGGTGGCTGCGGTTGTTGCGGTCGGCGGCAATATCGCGGCATGGGCTGTGTTTGCGAACGGCGCGCCGCCGGCGGCGCAGCAGCTTTCGAAGACGGGCATCTGGGGCGACATCGCGGCGAGCGAGCGGCCGCTGCTGATCGTGGTCGGCGACTATTACATGTTCGGCGAGTACGAGCAGCGCACGGAACTGAAGCGCCTGATCCGGGACTTCACGATCAATTCGAAGGAAGACCTGGTCCATTCGATGCGGGGCAA
>DASYKO010000252.1:0-7938 GCA_035995285.1 Hyphomonadaceae bacterium
GCTACAAAATCATCGAGACAGTCCGGAAACAGCGTCGCCTGATCGCGGCCAACACCTGCAATGAAACCGCTCATCGCGACCTCCTATCCGGGCAGATAGAAGATTAAAGTGATTTGGGGTTTTCACACAGCCTCGGCCAACTCCGGAACTGGTCAGGCCTGAGCGGGTCGTGCCAGTGTGCTGCGGGGCCATGTTGGCCGTTGGGAGCGATGTGATGATCCGAGCCGTTCTCGCAGGTCTGCCTTTCGCGTTGTGTCTTACCGCTTTTGCCGCGCCGCCATTCCCGTCGCCGATCGAGCCGGCGGGCGAGGGGAAGCTGCAATGCTATTCCCCGAACCGCGAGCGGAAGACCTGCATGTCGATGGCTTCCTATCGGAAGAACGCAAAGGGTGAATTCGAGAACCCGTCGAGCGTCCTCGTCAATCCCAACCCGGTGATCGTCATGGACACGGTCACGCCCGTGACGATCCGCGACGGGAAGGTGTGTGGCCCCATACGCAAGGCGGATATCGAGACGGCGCGTTTCTCGGTCAACGGCGCCGAGGTCACCGGTGAGGCCGCAGCCAAGCTCCGCCAGCTCATGGTGACGCAGTCCGGGTCGATGCTGGATCGGGAGATCTGTACGGCCTATGTTCCGAAGGATGGCGTGCTGGTCGCTCAGGCCACCATTGACGGGGCGCCGATGGCCGCTCCCGTGCAGCAGGTGATCTGGGTCTCGCCGTCGGACGGCTACAAGGTCGCGCCCTAGAGCGAGCCCTTAGTGCTCGCCACCTGGCCCTTGAGGCGCGCATCGACGACTGCGGCCGAGCGCAGGGCTCTCGCCAGCGACTTGAAGCTGGCTTCGGCGATGTGGTGGGAGTTTTCGCCGTAGAGCAGTTCGAGGTGGATGCAGGCGCCGGAATTCATCGCGAAGGCGTGGAAGAATTCCTTGAACAGCTCGGTGTCGACTTCGCCGACCTTGTCGCGGCTGAACTTCACCTTCCAGATGAGATAGGGCCGGTTGCACAGGTCGATCGAGGCGCGGACGAGGGTTTCGTCCATCGGGATGTAGGCATGGCCGAAGCGGATGACGCCGGAATAGCCGCCGACCGCCTCCTTGAAGGCCTGGCCCAGGACGATGCCGACATCTTCCATGGTGTGGTGCTGGTCGATGTGGAGGTCGCCCTTCGCCTCCACGTTAATATCCATGGCGGAGTGCTTGGCGAACGCTTCCAGCATATGGTCGAAGAAGCCCACGCCGGTAGAAATCGTAGACTTTCCAACGCCATCGACGTCCACCGAGACCTTGATCCGGGTCTCCTTGGTCTCGCGGATGACTTCCGCCTTGCGTGGTCCTGCGGCCATGTGCGGCCCTCCGGCATTAACTGCGTATTCGCTTCCCGAACCTAGCCTTAGCGCCCAGTGGTCGAGGAATCCTGAATGCAGGCGCATTTAGGCGTGTCGAAGACCAAACGCCATCGGAATCCGGCAACAGGCGAATGATGTCAGCCAAGGCCCCAAAAACCGGGACATCGTCAGTGGCGAAACCCGCTGGCGCGAAAGCCGCCGAGACGGCGGCGAAGGCTGTGAAGCCCGCCGTGCTGTCGCCAGCAAAGCCGGTTGCGAAGGCAGGCAAGCCTCGCCCCGAAAAGCGGAAGGCCGAAAAGCAGAAACCCGAAAAGCAGAAAAAAGGCCGCAAGCTTGGGCTGGTCGGGCGCATTGCGCTGATCGCGCTCTCGACGTCGGTTGCGGCGACTGTGTTTGCGCTGTCGGTGACGCCGCTGCTGGTGCGCCGGCAGTTCGACACCGGCAGGCTGGTCTATGCGGCCGGCGCCTCGCAGCAGCTGGCGCTGATCGTCCACGATCCCATGGTCTCGGGCGACATGGCCCGGGTCGATGAACTGACGAACGCCATGAGCGGGCCGCTGCCGGGCGGCCGGGCCGTGGTGTTCAACATGGACGGCAAGGTGCTTGTCGCCTCGAAGCACGCGGGCGACCTCGCAACCGCGGACAAGGTCAGGGACATGGCCTGGCAGCCGCAGGGCGGGGTGCTGACGCTCGGCGATGAACTGGTCGGCGTGGCCCCCGTGCTGAACCGCGACGGCAAGCGGATCGGCACGGCCGTGCTGGGGATGACGCCGCGCACGCTGTGGGATACCTGGTCGCGCGTCGCCGTGGTCACGGCGATCGCGTTCCTGATGGCGCTGATCGTGTTCGGCTTCTTCCTGCTGCCCATCGCCCGGCGCGCGCTGGTGCCGGTGACGCGGCTGGAGGCGCAGATCCGCAAGCGGGATGTGAAGGACAAGTCCAAGCTCGCCGATTCATCCGACGACCGGGTGCTGAAGCCGCTGCTCACCGCTATCGATGAGGTGCATGAGCGCTCGGAAGCGCAGATGCGCCGCGCGCTGGCGCTGGCCTATGCCGATCCCGTCACGCGCCTGCCCAATCGGCTGCGCTTCCTGTCCAAGCTCGAAATGCTGGTCGACAAGGGGCAGGGGCCGGGAAGTTGCTATCTTGCGGTGTGCGACATCAATGCGTTCCGCAAGCTCAACGTGGCGCACGGGCCGCGCATTGCCGACATGATCCTCTCCGCGGTGGCCGAGCGGATGCGCGCGCTGGCCTCGCAATCGAAGGGTATGCAGCTCTTCATCGGCCGCATCGGCGCCGACCAGTTCGGAATCATCGCCCCGGGCGCGGAACAGGAGACGGTGAGCGCCTACCTCGCCGAGCTTGAACGCACCATCGCCGAGCCGATGACGATCGAGGGCATGCCCATCCGCATCACTGCTTCATTTGGCGCGGCGAACGCGCCTCGCGATGCCGCAAGCGCAGGCGATCTCCTGAAACAGGCCGAGATCGCCCTGAAAGAAGCCAAGCACCAGCCGGCCGTGCGCCGCGCCTTCTACGACGACCGCATCCAGCAGAAAGCCATCGCCCAGCAGCGGCTGGAGAACGAAATCCGCGAAGGCCTCGAGCGCGGCGAGTTCGTCGCCGTCTACCAGCCCAAGGTGAACCTCGAGAGCGGAGAGCTTGTCGGCGCCGAGGCGCTGGCTCGTTGGCGCAGGCCCGATGGCGCGGTCGTCTCGCCGGGACGCTTCGTGCCGATCTGCGAGGAGCTCGGGCTGATCTCCAGGCTCGGCGAGAGCGTGATGCGCGATGCCTGCAACGCCGCCGCCGGATGGAACCGCAAGGGCGCCAAGTTGCGCATCGCGGTCAACGTCTCGCCCCAGCAGTTCGACGAGCCGGACTTCATTCAGAAGGTGCAGCAGGCGCTCGATGAATCGGGCCTGAGCCCCGACCTGCTGGAGCTGGAGATCACGGAATCCGCCGCCGTCTCCGATCCCGACCGCGTGGCGCGCACGATGTGGCCGCTGCGCAACCGCGGCGTGCGGCTGGCGATCGACGATTTCGGCACCGGGCATTCGAACTTTGCATCCATCACGCGCCTGCCGTTCGACGTGTTCAAGATCGACCAGCAATTCATCCGCGCGCTGAACACCGATCCGCACGCGCCCGCCATCGTCGAGATGATCCTCGCCATGGCCGAGGCGCTGGGGCAGGAGACCGTCGCTGAGGGCGTGGAGACACGCGAGCAGGCCGACTTCCTCGTGCGCCGCAACTGCACGATCGGGCAGGGCTACTATTACTCCCCGCCGCTGCCGGCGGACGAGTTCAACATGGTCGTGCGGTCTTGGAGGCCGCGGCCGGCGACGAAGTACGCGGCTTAGGGTAGGGGATCCATTGAGCGAGTAGGCTGGCGCCTCGCGCCGCCGCTGCGCTTTTTCGCCAACACCCGAACAAGGTTCCACACCCCCCACCTGTCCGCCCCCCTTCGGGCGGGCGGGACCGCGTCTCGCGAGTTGGACAAACAACAATCAGGGTAAGCTGCAGCAAAAGGGTCCCGCCCGCCCGAAGGGGGGCGGACAGGTGGGGGGTGGATGGTGTCGTTCCGGCGCCGGAGGGCGCGCAAAACCGCAAGCCCCTAGAACTGCCACCTCACTCCGCTCAGCACGACGAACTCCTTGTAGTCCGTCGGGTAGTTGACCGTGAGCAGCGGGTCGGGCGGCTGGCTCGGCGTTTCGGTGATTTCGAAACCGTCGGCGCTCATGTAGCGGCCTTCGACGAAGACGCCGAGGCCGCTGACGAGGTTGAAGCGGGCGCCGGCGATGGCTTGCCAGGAGAAGGCGCGGTCGTCGCCTTCGACCAGCACGGTGGGGAGGCAGAACGAGCAGCCGGAATAGGTGAGCTCCGCCTGGCCGGCGCCGCCGCCGGCGTAGAGTTCGAGGCGGTCGGTGATCTCGTGGGTGTAGAGCACGTCGAGATACCAGCTGTTGACGTTGATTTCAGCGAGATAGGTATTCACGGCGGGGTCGTAGATCTCGCTGTCATAGGCATCGAGGCGGATATCGAACGGGCCGACAAAGTCTTTCAGGCCGAGGCTGATTCCGTTGCCGTCCTCGGCGCTCTCGCTGAGCATCGTGCCGCCTGAGTGCGCGTCGGAGGCTTCCATCTTGCCGACGCTGAACAGGCCGATCTCGACATAGGGCTTGAACTGGACCTGTGCGGTAGCCGGCGCAGCGATCGCGATACAGGCGGCTGATACGCCGAGGAGCAGTGACGTTCTCATGATGTGATCCCCAATGTGTTTTCTAGAAATTCCAGCGCAGGCCGGTCATGGCGCCGAGGACCGAGTATTCGGCGATGGCGCCGGGTGCGATCTCGAAATCACTGGCGGCGTGATACTGGCCTTCGAGGAAGATGCTGGCCGGGCTGTTGAAGAGCTGCGCGCGGGCGCCGGCCATGGCCATCCAGGTCGGCTGCGTGTCTTCGGAATGAAGGCCGGGATACTGGGCGAGCGAGCCGCCGGTGTAGTCGGACATCGCAATGCCCGCGCCGCCGCCGGCGTAGACTGTGAGCCAGTCAGTGACCTCGTGATTGAGGACGCCGCTCAGCATGAAGGACGAGATGTCCATGTCCTCGAAGATGTCGCCGATGCCGGTCGAGAGATAATCGGCGCGCAGTTCGAGCGGCCCGATGAAATTCTCGAAGCCGAAGGAGAGGCGACCGGAGACCGAGCGGTCGTCGTCCCAGTGGATGGCGCCGAACTGGTAGTCGCCCGACGAGGTGATGCCGAGGCCGATCTCGGCGAATGGCTTTTCGAACGACTGGGCGTGCGCGGCGCCCGCGCCGATGGCCGCCGCCAGGACTGCAATGCCGATAACCCGTTTCATGGATGACCCTCCGTCTCCCGGTCCGCTCTGGACCTGACGAGATAATCGGGAATAATTTTCGTAAAAACAGTGTCTTAGGACCTAATCGCCATAGTCCTAGGACCTGCCGGTAAGGCATCCAGCCTGAACAGGCATATCGAGAAACGATAAAACTTGTGGCGCAGGTGATATGGGTGCGGTAGGATCACCCTCAGATAAGGACTTCGCTTTCGGCATGACGTCTCAACCCACCTGGCACTCCACCACCATCCTGGCCGTGAAGAAGGGCCGGAAGCTGGTCCTGATTGGCGACGGTCAGGTCTCGATGGGCGAGACCGTGATGAAGGGCAACGCCCGCAAGGTTCGGCGCATCGGAGAGAAGGGCGAGATCCTCGCCGGCTTCGCCGGCGCCACGGCTGACGCCTTCACGCTCTTCGAAAGACTCGAACAGAAGCTTGAGCGCTTCCCCGGCAACCTTCAGCGCGCCGCTGTCGAACTCGCCAAGGACTGGCGGACGGACAAGTTCCTCCGCAACCTCGAAGCGCTGATCATCGTGGGCGACGCCACTTCGCTGCTCGTCGTGACGGGCAGGGGCGATGTGCTCGAGCCCGAACATCCCGTCACCGCCATCGGATCGGGCGGGAATTATGCGCTGTCGGCCGCCCGCGCTCTCTATGAGTATGAGACCGACGCCGAAGTGATCGCCCGCAAGGCGATGACCATCGCAGCGGAAGTCTGCGTCTACACCAACGCCAACTTCGTCGTGGAGACCCTCGATGTTTGACAAGAGCGACCTGCGCGCCGCCGTTGAAGGCGGGGCAATCAGCGATGAAGGCGTCAAGCGCCTCGAAGCCTTCCTGAAGGCGCGCAACGATCCGGACCGCATGCTGGATCCGGAAAACCTCCGCTTCCTCACGAATTTCAACGATGTCTTCCTCACCATCGGCATCGCCATCCTGATGACGGGGCTCGGCTTCCTGTCGTGGATCGCCGCGAGCAATATCTTCGGCGTCGCCAACATTTTCGGCTTCCCCGGCGAGCCGACCGAGGCCGTTCTCAACCAGCTGAAGCTCGCCGCCGCTTTCGTTCCGGTCGTGTTGATCACCGGCGCCTGGCTGCTGGCCGAATATTTCTGCGGCAAGCGCAGGCTGCTCCTGCCGTCCATGGCGCTCTCGCTGACGATCGTCTGCGCGGCGGCAGCCCTCCTGACGGTCATCATGATGCCGACCACGGAGCGCGAGATCGTGCAGCGCGGCAACGACATGGAGCGCTTCTTCTTCGGGCTGTCCTACAGCGCATGCGGCGCCGCGGCCGTCGCTGCAGGCGTCATCTTCTGGCGCTTCCGCCTGCCGTTCTCGCTGTTCCTGCTGGCTGGTTCGATCGCCGGACTGTTCTACACCATGGTCGGCGACCTCCTGGGCCTCGACAAGATCGCCAGCGGAGCGACGATGTTCACGATCGGCCTTGCCACGCTGGTGGCGGCGATCTGGTTCGATATGCGTGATCCGCTGCGCTCCAGCCGCACCTCCGATCATGCATTCTGGCTGCACCTGGCCGCAGCGCCCCAGATCATCTTCGGCGCCCGCGAGATGATCATCGGCTCCGGCTTTGCGCCTGCAGGCGCGACCGACGCCATGGTGATGCTGATCGTGCTGGTCGCGTTCGGCGTCCTCTCGCTGGCGCTCAACCGGCGCGCACTGATCGTTTCGGGCCTGCTTACCTTTGCGGTGTCGCTGTGGACGCTGGTGGATAATCTGGGCGGCGGCGGCGGCAACATGCTCAACAACTTCATGCTGACGGCGCTGATCGTCGGCGGCGCCATCGTGCTGCTGGGCGGTGGCTGGCGGACGGCGCGCCGGGGGCTGCTCAAGCTTATCCCGTCGCAGGGCCTCACCGGACGCATCTTCCCGCCGGAACCAGCCTAATGGAAGTAACCGGCCTAAGAGCTTGAGACATCAGCAGGCCTGAGCTAGCGAAGACACTCCTTCCTTCCTAATTCAGGCCAGCATGTCCGAATTCACCCCGCGCGAAATCGTTTCCGAGCTTGACCGGTTCATCGTCGGCCAGCCAGAGGCCAAGCGGGCGGTGGCGCTCGCCCTGCGCAACCGCTGGCGGCGCAAGCAGCTGCCGGATGCGCTGAAGGAAGAAGTGACGCCGAAGAATATTCTCATGATCGGGCCCACGGGCGTGGGCAAGACAGAAATATCGCGGCGGCTGGCCAAGCTGGCCAAGGCGCCGTTCCTGAAGGTCGAGGCGACCAAGTTCACCGAGGTCGGCTATGTCGGCCGCGACGTGGAACAGATCATCCGCGACCTGGTGGAGATCGCCATCAGCCAGGTGCGCGAGAAGCGCCGCAAGGATGTGGTCGCCAAGGCCGAAGCCGCCGCGGAAGAGCGCGTGCTCAATGCCCTCGTCGGCGCCACGGCCCAGCCTTCAACGCGCGACAGCTTCCGCGCCAAGCTGAGGGCAGGGCAGCTCGACGACAAGGAAATCGAGATCGATGTCGCCGACACCTCATCACCCTTCGGCGGCATGGAGATTCCCGGCCAGCCCGGGGCCTCGATCGGCATGGTCAATCTTGGCGATCTCCTGTCCAAGAGTTTCGGCGGTCGGACCAAGCGCACGCGCACCACGGTGAAGGACGCCTACAAGCCGCTGATCAACGAGGAATCGGACAAGCTCCTCGACAATGAATCACTCACGCGCGAGGCGCTGCGCGTGACGGAAGAAGACGGGATCGTCTTTCTCG